>JAZRAB010000150.1:0-10901 GCA_045634345.1 Candidatus Flemingiibacterium sp.
GAGCGGCGTGTCGAGTTCGCTTGCGAACTCGTTGCAGTGTCGCTTTGCGACCTGCTTGAGTGACAAATGGTTCCCCTCTGCTTTCGGCAGGCGGTGCAGAGCACCGCAAGGAGTAACAATCCTCGGAGCAGCAAACCGCTCGATAAACTCAAATTTATCAATCCCCCAAAAAAATATAAACACAAAAATATGCGGTAAATATTTTTGTGTTTTGTGAATATATTTGTAAGATTCACCCTTGACCGACACGACAAAATCTGATATAATAATATATAATAAAACATATGAGAGGTAAACACCTATGAAAAAACGCGCAATAATCAGTTTAACCGACAAGACCGGCGTTGTTGAGTTCGCACGCGAGCTCGATGCACTCGGATACGAAATTCTTTCCACCGGCGGAACATGGAAGGTTATCAATGAAGCAGGCATCCCCGTAACTCAGGTGTCTGACGTTACTGGCTTCCCAGAGTGCCTTGACGGAAGAGTAAAAACACTTCATCCGATGATTCATGCAGGCATTCTCGCAATGAGAAGCAACCCCGAGCACATGGCTCAGATCGAAAAGCTCGGCGTTACCCCCATTGATATCGTTGCTATCAACCTTTATGCATTCAAGGATACCATTCTGAAGCCCGGTGTTACCCGTGAGGATGCAATCGAGAATATCGATATCGGTGGTCCTACAATGCTTCGTGCGGCTGCAAAGAATTATCAGGATGTTTCCGTTATTGTTGATCCTGCAGATTATGCAACAGTCATAGACGAGCTTAAGGCGAACGGTAAGGTTTCTGTTGACACCAACCTCAAGCTTGCTTATAAGGTATTCAACCACACTGCGGCATATGATACTCTTATACAGTCCTATCTCCGTGGACAAACCGGCATGCCTATATTCCCTGAAAAGCTCTCGCTTACTTACGAAAAAGTGCAGGACATGCGTTACGGAGAAAATCCCGGTCAGACTGCGGCATTCTACAAGGAGATCGGTAACGAATTTGGCGGTACTCTTGCGGCGGCTGAACAGCTTCACGGCAAAGCGCTTTCCTACAATAATATCAACGACACAAACGGCGCGCTTGAGTGCTTAAAGGAGTTTGACGAGCCTTGCGTTGTTGCGGTTAAGCACGCGAATCCTTGCGGTGTTGGTATCGGCGAGGATATTTACAAGGCATATATGAACGCATATAATGCAGACCCGGTATCAATTTTCGGCGGAATTATCGCTTGCAACCGCAAAGTTGATGCGGCTACCGCTGCGGAAATCAACAAGATTTTTGTTGAGATCGTCATTGCCCCCGACTTCGATGCTGATGCGCTCGAAATTCTCGAAAAGAAAGCAAATATCCGTATTCTCCGTCTGCCGGAGATCACCAAGCCCAACACCAAAGACATGCTCGATATGAAGCGTGTCGCAGGCGGTCTTCTCGTTCAGGAGCGCGACATCGGCATTTACGATGATGCAGAACTTAAGGTCGTTACCGAGAAAGCCCCCACTGCAGAGCAGATGGTTGACCTCAAATTCGCAATGAAAGTTGTTAAGCATACAAAGAGCAATGCCATCGTCCTTGCCAAGAATGGTATCACCACGGGTATCGGCCCCGGTCAGACTAACCGCATTACCGCTCTTGACCTTGCTATTCGCTATGCGAATACCCTTGAGGGAGCAGAGCAGAACCGTGCGGCAGGCTCGGTAATGGCATCCGATGCATTCTTCCCGTTCTCCGACTGTGTAGAGGCGGCTCATAAGGCAGGCATCACAGCTATTATTCAGCCCGGCGGATCCATACGCGACCAGGAATCCATTGATGCATGCAACAAGTACGGCATTGCTATGGTATTTACCGGTCAGAGACATTTTAAGCACTAATATATCTATATGCAGGGAAGGGGCAAGCCCCCTCCCTGAGTTATAAAGCAAGGAGGCAGGAGCATGAATCAAATAGTATCGCGCTTCATTAATTTAAAGAATAGACAGCGATTTATACTTATAACATTGCTATTCGCCTTGGCTGTAATGATTCGCGCTTTGTCTGCAGGTACAGAGTATCTTCCGATTCTTGATGACTCTATCCAATACATAACCTATCCGTCGGTGTCCGACTATTTCGCCCTTATAAAAGTGCAGGGACTGTTTTCCTCGCGTCCTCTTGCGGCGATTATTGACCTTTTTGTGATTGGTCAAATGAACGAGTGCCTGCTTATCCCGGTGTTGCTTTTATCCGCGCTGCACGGTGTCGCCGGAGTCTTGTTTCTTCGCTTGTTTGATAAAATATGGGGGACCGGCACCGCATTTGCCGTTTTCTATGCTTTACTTCCACTCGGCGTTGAGGGTACATATTGGCTTTCCGCATCCTCGCGTATCGTAACGGGACTTTTCTTTGCCGCCGTCGCCGCGAATCTGCTTGAGGATTTCATTGATAGCGGCAAATGGCGGTATCTCGCCGCATTTCCGATTGCGGCGCTGCTTTCGTATGGCTTCTACGAGCAGATACTCGTTGTATCCTTTACATTGAGCATGCTGCAGTTTTTGCGCTGTGTGCGCGCAAGCCGCCGTGCATGGGGTGCAATGCTTGTTTTTCCTATGCTTGCCGCGTACTTTGTTTTCACAAGCCTGAACACCGTAGACGGCGTTTTGTCTTCACGTATTCAGATTGCCGTACCTATCGGTAATTGGTACTATGACACTTTCTTGCCCGATGTTATAGGACAAATCGGGGCGGCATTCATAAAAGGCGGTACGCGCACGCTGTTTGTCGGATTTGCACGCGGACTTAAATTCTGCATAGATAGTTTTGGCGGTATTATTTACCTTGCCGCCTCACTTGCAGTCGGTGCGGCGATTTATTTCCTAACATCTCATAGGGCGAAAACTAAGCTTCAAAAGCAGCGTTTCGGAGTTTATATTTGGGGGATTCTTTTGTTCTTTGCACCTATTACACCATTTCTTATAATCGGAAATCCGTGGTTTTCTCTCCGCGCGACTGTTCCATCGTTTATCGGTGCCGGACTTCTTGTCGATGCCATACTTCAACTGATTTTGCGTAGAGAGCGGTTGTACGCCATCTTTTGTGCGCTTATCGCGGCTGTCTGCATGATTGCAGGAGCCTCCGAAGTGAACGATTATCACGATGTGGGTGAATACGATAATGTCCTTGCTGCGGCTATTCTCGAGAGTGCAGACGAAATGTCAGGCAGAGTCGGATTTTTGTGTGTTGAGGAAATACCGATTAAGGGGCAGAATTACGCATACCACGAGCATGTTGCAAGCGTTGGCGGCTCCGATTGGGCATTATACGGCAAGCTTACTGCAGTCGATCCAAAATGGGGCGGATTTTATCCCGTGCCACTTGGCGTTGACGGATTTTCGTTCTACAAGGGGTGGAATCAATCTATCAAGCGCATTTCCGGTTTTGATGAGATTTGGCTTTGGGACGATGATACAGTCTCGCTTACAAAAATGCAAGCTCTCAAGCTTGATACCGGAGAGCACGATTACGAGATTCGTTTTGAAGACGGAACTCCGTGGGGAAGAGTCTTTGAAGAGGACGTTTACGGATATATTGAGATATATGAGTGACTTAATTAACACCAAACAACCGCTCCCCAGCCGGGGAGCGGTTGTTCTCACATATCCTTCTTTATTCTCTCAAGTGCCGCTTTTTCAATACGAGAAACCTGTGCCTGCGAAATACCGATTTCACCGGCTATCTCCATTTGCGTGCGCCCCTTGAAATAACGAAGCTCGATAATATTTTTTTCGCGCGGTGAAAGCCGCTTCATCGCCTCACGCAGGGCAATGTCTTCAAGCCACGCTTCGTCGGTGTTGTCGGTATCGCTTATCTGATCCATAATATATATCGAATCACCGCCATCGGTGAATACCGGCTCATAGAGACTGACCGGCTCCACTATTGCTTCAAGCGCTGCACCGACTTCCTCTTTGCCCACATCAAGCACCTTTGCAATATCTTCAAGTGCCGGTTCTCGATCAAGTGAACGTGTCAACTGCTCGCGTGCCTGAAGTGCGCGGTATGCGAGATCTCGTACCGAACGGCTGACACGCACCATGTTATTGTCCCGAAGATATCTGCGTATCTCGCCGATTATCATTGGCACCGCGTAAGTGGAAAATTTTACCTCTAGAGATAAATCAAAATTGTCAACCGCTTTTATCAGCCCTATGCATCCGACTTGAAACAGATCGTCAAGATTCTCGCCGCGCCCAGTGAATCGCTGAATTATCGACAAAACCAGACGTAAATTGCCATTTATGAGTTCTTCTCGTGCTATTGTGTCGCCCTCTCTGGCACGGACTAAAAGCTCGTGCTTTTCATCAGAGGTAAGCGTTTTTAAATTCGAGGTATTAACGCCGCAGATCTCGACCTTGCGGCTATAAGTTGATGACTTCATAACATACGGTTGCCTTTCGTACCTAAGTTTGCATAAGTAGTATTGCCATGGGCAGCAAGCGGTTATGCAGTCATAAATTTGTATTGTTTTGGAAGCTTGATTAAAAAATAGCTTTCCCAAAACATCGGGAAAGCTATCAAAATCAATCTTTTATATCGACGTAAACACCGTTAACAGTAACATCGGCATCGGCGCGTATCAATACATATTTCACTCCGTCGATAATGCGTGTTTCAACGAGATCACCGCGCTCGGAATTAACTTTTATCATTACATCAGGCGTCTTGATTTCAAGCTTTTTCGGCTCGATTATATTGCGAGGTAGTATAGGCGCGCAAGAGCCGTATTCCTCATCACACTTGTTTTTAAATTCCTCTATTTTTGTATCAGATACCCCGCAACTCTCAAGTACAGATGCGATTTCGGTGCGAGTGATTGTAAGCGTTTCTTGTTCTTTTAAAAGCTTATGTTCTTCGATTCGCTGAGCGATATCGTCGTGAACAGCTTGCACTACCTCATATGTACATTCGTTACCGAGAGTGTTCCCGAGCATTGCTTCAAAAATCATCTTCTGCTCGCCGGCAGGGAGTGGAAGCTTGGTCTTGAATATGTTATTTGCAAATAACTCATTGTTATCATCGGGATTCTTTACGTAGTATAAGGCATTATAAATGTTGGTTTGTCTGCCGTCAAAAGCAGGGAAGAGAAAACCAAGCTCTGGTGCAGCGACATTCCATTCGCAGGAACGTGTGTGGAAGCTCTTGTTGGTCGCATCGTATGCAAGTGTGGATTTGGCTTCCTTCACGGGGCAGATCGCACACATAATGTAGGTGAACATAGCGGTGGACTCATCGGATTCTCCATCGTCACGATGCTTTTTAGGGACGTCGTAGGTGTCGCTCATAAGAAGAATGAGGTTATTGCCTTCAAGTTTTAGTCCCTCAGTGGCTTTATCGAAGAACTCCTTTGCCGCATCTTCATCCTTGAGGCGCGTGTTACGGAGCCTTGTGAGAAGCGCGTGTTCCTCGCCCGATTCTATCTGCGGTATTGAGAATGCGATGTCAATAAGATTTTTTCCGTTTATCCCCGAAAGTGAACGCTTGAAAATGGCGAGATATTTCTCAATTTCTTCTTGCGGAAGCATGAAAAAAGGGGTGGAAAATTCATGTATAGTTTCATGTTGAGCATTGATGTAACGGCCGCGAAGTGTAGTGATATTGTTTTTATCTGTGACGAGTCTTCTGCGAAGCTCGGCTATTTCTCTGTCGGTCATGGTATTTATAAGGGGATGTCCCCGACTCCTTTTACCTTGTTATATTTTGGTTTTCTCAATAAACCGATCCACTGCGTATTCGGTGTAGCGCTCAAGAAGTCCTTTGTCACGCAAATAAAATAGAATAGTGTATCTGTCACGCAGCGTAACGGCCTTGAATACCGAGCGGACCATTTTCTCCTTGTCGCAGGTTACGCACGGCATATCCATATTAAGACAGAATTCCTCAACTTTATCAAAATACGGTATGTATCGTTCAATCATCTTGCGCAGGTGTTCATCGCTTGTTTCTTGCATCAGCAACCGGTACATATATATTACAATTCGAGTTGCCTGACACACCTCTAAACCATGTAAATTCGGTTTTTTTCCGTCTTTTACATCTTCAATTTCCCACACATGCGCAATGATGTGCTCCGCTCCGGAGGCAGGTCGAGAATTTCCTGTGAAAGCCATGCCAAGCCCACTTACCATGAATCCGTGCATAATGCTTTCAATACATTCTGCACCGCGCGTCTGTATTTGGTATCCGTTGAGAAGGCAGGCATCAGTAGCACTCAAAACGTCGCGCGCAATCTGCTCACAGTAATAATCGCCGTTATAGTCCCGTGCGAGTTCCCAGTCGAGAATACCTGTGTATTTCCCGAACATATCGCCAATTCCCGAAAAAAGCATATCCATTGGTGCGTCTTTTATGACATCTGTATCGGCGATAATATAGCGCGGAGTTGTGCATTTGATAGTTGCCTTTGAACCGTCGAAAAGTGTTGGTGAGCCGGCAGAAGCATAGCCGTCCATCGATGGTGCCGTCGCAACTATAGCATACGGTACGCCAATGCGGTAAGATACCAAACGGCATGAGTCGTTGATTGTACCGGAACCCACTCCCAAGATCAGGTCGGGCTTATCTGAATAGCCGAAAATATCGTTTTCGTCAGATGGCGGCATAAGATGTATAAGTATATCGCCAATGGTTTGGGCATCCGGCAACGGATTAGTTTTCAGAATTAGTTTGTGCGAAAGCTTGCCAGCATCCGAAAGGATCATTTCCACTTTCAGTCCCAATATCCCATAGGTGGTTTCGTCGCAAACAAGATATATTTTACTGTAATCCCGCAGGATCTCGACCGTTTTTTGGACAGCGCCGCTTTCAATAATATACTTTTTCAGCGGTGCACGGTGAGTTTTTCCGCAGTTACATTTCAGCTCGGTCATAACACATATACTCTTTCTATAATTTATATCAAATAAAAACTACACTCATTATATCACAATTTGCCGTGCCAGTCAATAGTATAAGCCTGCAAACCGCTGTGGAACATAAATTTTAAGAAGGATTTTATTTTAATAGAACTTCAAAAGTAAAAACGGAGAAATCTCTCGAAATCTCCGTTCACATTGTTCGGCGGTCGTCATATTACGTCCACTCATATTGGCAGGGATAGTTGGACTCGAACCAACGCATCCAGGAGTCAAAGTCCTGTGCCTTCACCGACTTGGCCATATCCCTTCATACCATAACAGTATAACATATTTGATTTTGTTTGTCAAGTACGGATCGTGTTTTTATTTTTATTTTATGTTGACTTTAAAATAGTTGTGTGGTATAATACAGTAGAAGTTAAAGATGGGATATAAGCAGGAATGGCTTGATCAGATTACAATTGAAAATCTGAAAGAAGTCTTTTTCTTGTGTTTAAAATAAATATTATTTTAGGAGGGAAATATGGTAGCGACAACCGTTATTGTTCATGTAAAACCGGAGCATGTGGAGGATTTTATTAAAATCACTCTGTATAATCATGAAAATTCCCGAAAAGAACCCGGGAACGTAAGATTTGACGTACTGCAGTCGAACGATGATCCAACCTACTTCACGCTGTATGAAGTATTCGCAACGCCCGAGGATGCAAAGGCGCATAAGGATACCGAACACTACAAGAAGTGGCGTGAAACATGCGAGCCGTACATGGCATGCCCAAGAAAGGGTATAGCACATACTCCGCTTGCATTTGACTGAAAATAGATAAAAGGCTGTTTGAAAATAAAAACTCAAGCAGCCTTTTATGTTTTTTCATAACGGTACAAATGTAAATATTTTTCCTCAATGTTGACTTGAATAATAAAATGTAGTATAATATATTTGTTAAATATATTCCTTGGAGGTGCTGATATGATCAATTACTTTATCGAGAGAAACCATAACATCGAACAATGTACCGCACCTCAACCGGGAGGGTGGATATCACTTATCGATCCGTCGAGTGACGAGATTCACGATATCTCAATGAATTTTGATATTCCGGCAGAAGCGCTTAAAGCCGCACTTGACCCAGATGAACGCTCGCGTGTAGAGTATGACGACAATTATCGCATGATCCTCGTGAATATACCCACACGAGAGACGGACAGCACACACGAGCTTTATACCACAATACCGCTCGGTATTATGCTTATAGGCGAATATGTAATTACTGTTTGCTCAAAGGATACACATATCCTGCGCGGATTCGCAAACGGAACTGAACGCGATTTTCATCCCGGCAAACAGTCAAGGTTTGTGTTTCAGATACTCTATGCCACAGCAAGACGCTTCCTCATTTATCTGCGTCTTATCGAGAAAAAGTCCGACAGCACCGAGCTTGAGTTCGGGCGTATGCAAAAAAACAAGGAGCTGCTTGAGCTTATGAAGCTCGAAAAGTCACTTGTCTATTTTTCGGTAGGTCTGCGTTCAAATGAAACGGTGCTCGAAAAGCTCGTTCGTTCGGACTTTATAAAAAAATACGAAGAAGACACCGAACTGCTTGAGGATGTTATAGTCGAGAACAAGCAGGCAATAGAGATGGCGAAGATAAACACAGACATTCTCGAAAGCATGTCAAACACCTTTGCCTCGGTCATCTCAAACAATCTGAATGTCGCCATGAAGGTGCTGGCGATTATTACGCTTGTAATGGCTATTCCGACGATGATATTCTCGGCATACGGTATGAATCTCTCTGCCACGCATATGCCGTTTGCCGGAAGTCCATGGGGATTCCAGATTATTATCGGTGTATCGGCTCTTGCCAGCATTATCACGATGCTTGTCATTTTGCGGATAAAGCTATTTAAATGAACAAGGAAACGCCTTTCGGCGTTTCCTTGATTTTTTATTTTATAAACACACCTCAGATTTCAAAATCAACAGCTACGCTTGATGCGGTAACGGCGTGCATGTGTTTCTTGACAACGCTGCAGTGATACTCATCCTGCTGATATGCCTCGAGAGCGGCGCGGTCATCAACCGTTACTGCGAGGTAAACATCATACGACCGCTGAGAATGCAGAACGTCAATGCCAACCTCAATGTCGCGTACCGTAGGGACATTTCCTGCCATCGACATAAGGACTTCTTTGCATTTCTTGCATGCGTCTTCTGACGGTTCGGCAAGTTTAAAGCAGACAACGTGTTTTATCATGATACTGTCCTTTCAAAGATATATAATTTTACGTAAATATTATATCATTCCCATTCCTAAAAATCAAGTATTTACCGAAAAATACCGATATGATATTGACAAACTTAAAAAAAGATGGTATCATATATTCATCAATAAATACTGCGAAAGGAAACCATTATGGCAGACGAAATTTTTGAAACAGAAGATATATATACTCTTACCGATGAGGATGGCGTTGAGATGCAGTTTAAGCTGCTTGCAAGCGCTGAAATCGAAGGAATCGAATATCTTGCTCTCATCCCGGAGGAGGATAACGAGGCAGAGGAGTACGTCATCTTAAAGCGTGAGCAAGAGGAAAACGGTGAGGATATTCTTGTAACCATCGACGATGATGAGGAATTTGACCGCGTTGCCGATCTCTTTGAGGACGAGCTTTTCGGTGAGATCGACTATGACGGCGAAACGAACGAAAAATAATACTGCTGTATAGCCAAAAGTCCCACGATAGTTTCGTGGGACTTTTTATGCTATGAGCGAGATCAACATATGGAAATTTTCCGGAAAAATCAAATTCTTTTTTATAAAACCCCTTGTAATTCATGCAGAATTGTGATATACTAATATCACAGAAAGAAGAAGCAACTTAATTTCGATTATACCGCTGCACAGCAAAAAACCTCCTGCTTGGTGCGTGATTATACGAGTATATAAACCCACGAAGAAATAAATGGAGCCCGGGCTTCGCCTGATGGGAATGCAGACCTCCCGACCGTTCCTGATTTGTGAGATGCATGCATCTCTGCACGAACGACTCGGATGTTGGGAGCACAAAACAAGCGAGAGGGCACCAGCCTTGCACATGCAGGGTTTTCTTATCTCGTATACACACGGCTCGGCGGGGTTTTATTTTATTATAACACGTTTTCGGAGGAATCATGAAATATAAGAATCCCGCGAAAAAAAACGATATCAAAGAAATTACAATTACTGATATAAACAATCTCGGCTGCGGAGTAGGGCGTATAGACGGTGTCGTGACGTTCGTATCGGGCGCATGTACCGGAGATGAGCTTGTTGTACGGCTTATAAAGGTTACATCGGATTACAATGTCGGCAAAATTGAAAAAATAATCAAATCATCACCATACCGCATTGATCCGGGCTGTACTGCCGCTAAACGCTGCGGCGGATGCGTGTATCGCTATATTACATATGAGCATGAGCTTGAATTAAAGCGCGGCAGAGTAATAGCGGCAATGAAAAAGGCTGGGCTTTCGCTTACGGTGGGAGAGGTGCTCCATACAGGCGAGCTTGAAGGATACCGCAACAAAGCGCAGTATCCGGTCGGTACAGTTAAACTCGGAAAAGGGAATAATGCCGTGACACGTACTGCCATAGGCTTTTATGCAGAGAAGTCACACGATATCATCCCGTGTGTGTCCGAAGACGGTTCATGTAGATTACAGCCGCAGATTTTTGGCGAGATAGCCGATTTCGTTCGCGTTTGGATGGACGAAAACAAGGCGTCGGCATATGATGAAGTGTCCGGGCACGGTTTGATGCGGCATCTGTATTTGCGCCGTTCGGAAACTACGGGTGAGGTGATGGTCTGCTTTGTAGTTACTGCTATAAGCGAGAAAACAAAAGCGCTCACGAAGGCTGTTTGCGATAAATTTACAGATGTTGCGAGCGTGTGGGAGAATATTAACTCAAAGAATACAAATGTGGTTCTTGGACGCGAGTGGAAGCTCCTCTACAAGTCGGATCGTAGC
>JAZRAB010000151.1:0-15109 GCA_045634345.1 Candidatus Flemingiibacterium sp.
ATGCAGGAATTCTCTGCGGATGATTTCGTTAATGCATTGTTTAGCTGATGAGGGAAAACAATATGTATAAAATCGTACTCGCATCGAGAAATAAAAAAAAGATACGCGAGCTTGAAACTTTACTCGCCGATCTTTCGTCTAAAGTGCAGGTTCTTTCCCTTGACGATATCGGATACAGTGGTGATATAGTCGAGGACGGCGATACCTTCGCGGCAAACTCACGCATCAAGGCGACTGTCCCTGCGCGCCTCGGATACATCGGTATAGCCGATGATTCGGGCCTCGAGGTGGATGCACTTGACGGTGCACCCGGAGTCTATTCGGCGCGTTATTCGGGCGAGGGGGCGACAGACGAAAAAAACAACGCAAAGCTTCTTGCGGCGCTCTCCGATGTATCCGACGAACAACGCGGTGCGAGATTTAAAACGGTCGTGACCTGCGCATTCCCGGACGGCACTGATTTTCAGGTTGAGGGCGTTTGCGAGGGAAGTATACTGCGCGAGCAGGACGGTGACGGCGGCTTCGGGTATGATCCGCTTTTCTACTATGCACCGCTTGGTAAGACCTTTGCCGCACTCACCGCAGATGAAAAAAATGCGGTCAGTCACCGTGGCAAGGCAATGCGCGAATTTGTGAAGAAGTTCAAGGAATATATAGAGCGGGCGTGATGATTTCACACCATAAGGAGAATACAATGTTAACCAGCAAACAACGCGCTTATCTTCGCGGTATGGCGCAGAGTTACGATACGATATTTCAGGTAGGAAAGGGCGGCATATCGGAAAAGATGTGCGAGCAGATTGCAAATGCCCTTGAAGCGCGTGAGCTTATTAAGCTTCGTGTGCTTGACAACAGCGACTACAGCGCGAGAGAAGCAGCGGATGAGATCGCCGAAGCTGTAGGCGCGGATGTCGTTCAGGTGATCGGAACAAGGTTTGTGCTTTACCGCGAGTCGGTTGATCACAAAAAGATAGATCTTTCGCTTGTAAAATGAGTGCCCGGAAAGAACGACTCGGCATATACGGCGGTACATTCTCGCCCATACACTGCGGTCACGTCAATGCGGCACGGGCATTTCTTGAATCTATGGCGCTTGACAGAGTGCTTGTGGTGCCGACATCAATACCGCCGCATAAGGCTCCGATTGAGGGCGCGACGGCAGAGGACCGGCTTTGGATGGTGCGCCTTGCTTTTGACTTGGCAGGGGACGGTAAAATCGAAGCGTGTGATTACGAGATGACTCAGCCCGGCAAAAGCTACACTGTCTATACAATCGAGCATTTTGCCGCGCCGGAGCGAGAGCTTTTCATGCTTGTCGGGACGGATATGTTCTTTACGCTTGACAGATGGTTTCACGCAGAGGATATATTCAGACTTGCCGATATTGTGCTGATGCGGCGCGAGGATGACGTGGAAAACCTTGATAAAATAAAGAATCAGCGAAGAAAGCTTTGCGAAAAATTCGGCGCGAGGGTACATGAGATCGACGAGCCGCCGTTTATAATATCGTCAACCGAGCTTCGTGAAAAGCTGCGTGAGCGGTGCGACATCTCGGGATTTGTGCCCGACTCCGTTATACGGTATATAGAAGAAAATAATTTGTATAGGTGATTTTTAATTATGATCACACAGTCACAAGAAACCATACTTGCGGATATTCGTCAAAGGATATGCAAATATATGAGCGAAAAGCGGTTAAAACACACCTATGCGGTTGAGCGCGAGGTGGCGCATCTTGCCGGGATATATTCCCCTGATGCGGAATTTACACTCCGTATTGCCGCCCTGCTTCATGATATAACAAAAGAATATCCGCTTAAAAAACAGTTGCAATTATGTATCATCTCTGATATAATATATACACGCGAGGAGACGATGACTCCGAAGATATTCCATTCCCGTACCGCCGCCGCGGTGATACGCAGCGATTTTGGCGAATGGGCAGTCGAGGAGGTGCTCTCGCCGATACGCTGGCACACGACGGGACGAGTTGACATGACAATCCCCGAACAGCTTCTTTTCCTTGCGGACTTTATTGAGGATACGCGCACATTTGAATCGTGTGTAGAGCTTCGCAGATTCTTTTATGACGGACTTGCGAAGACGAGTGACGGCAAATCACGTGCCGCGCATCTTCGTGACACGATGATACTTGCGTTTGATTTTACTATAAACGAGCTTGTTTCGGAATCGCTGCCGATACATGCTGATACGGTTGCCGCGCGCAACTACTTTATATGCGAGAGGGCGAGGTGCGATGGGTGAATACAAAACCGAATAAAAGACATCCGAACAAGAAAAAAAGAAGACCTGTCCTTAAAATAACGCTTATTTGCGGAGTGGTGCTGATATTTGCCATGATAGCGTGTGCGGTGATTTTTCTCGATGTTTACAGACCGTCACTTGATACCGATGCGCCGCCGTTTAATGTGGATCTTGTCACGCCGCCGGACGATAGACCGGATGATAGCGATGATCCGCCCGAGAATGTCTATATGCGCGACACCGAGGTGGTGAACTTCCTTGTTGCAGGACGTGATAAGGATGCGTGGAACACCGACGTTTTGATGCTTGTGAACTTCAATATGCGTGATTATACGCTAAGCGTACTGCAGATACCGCGTGATACGTATATTGAGATCGACAGCGTGCGCGGAAGAGTCAATACTGTGATGAAGACCATGCGTGCTGCGGCATATACGCGGGATCCTTCTCTCTCGGGGACCGAGATGATGAAGGCAGGTATGCAGGGAACGGTTGAACTGCTTGAAAAGAGTCTCTGCGTTCAGATTGACGGATATGCTATTGTAAATTTAGAGGGATTCCGCAATATAATCAATGTTATCGGCGGTGTTTACATGGATGTGCCGTACGATATGACTTACGAGGATCCCGACCAGGATCTTTATATCAACCTTACAGCAGGTCCGCAGACGCTTGACGGAGCTGAGGCGGAGATGTTCGTGCGCTTCCGCGATGCCTATGTGCAGGGCGATATCGGACGAGTCAATGCCCAGAAGATATTCCTGACGGCGCTGTTCAAGCAGCTGAAAAACAATCTTACGATATCGACTATACCCGAGCTTGCGGAGCAGGTGCTTAAGTATGTTACGACCGACATTCCTCTGGCGGATATAATCATATACGCAAAGGAGCTTTTGAAGGTCGATATGGAGAAGGTCTCCATGATGACGCTTCCCGGAAAGGATGCCCGCTCGTCAAGCACGGGTGCATGGTACTACGTTATGCACAGAGCAGACACACTTTCGGCGGTGAACGAATATTTCAACGTCTACAACAAGGATATCACGGACGAACTGTTTGATGCGACACACGCATTTACCGATGAAAATTATGCCGAATTTGCCCAGATCTATTTTGCAGAGCCGAGCGGTACCGGCGTTGAGACCGCAGATAAAATAGATGCTGGCGAGCTTGATATTCCGCTCATTTCGAAGTAATGGAAAGGAAACTCTTATGGATATTAAAAACGAACTCATAACTCCGGAAAATCATCCGGATCTTACAAACGCCGAGCCGCTTGAGATCGCAAGAACTCTCGTGCATGTGCTCGACATGAAAAAGGGACGCGACATAAAGCTGCTTCGCGTTGCGGATCAGACTGTTATTGCAGACTATTTTGTCATCTGCGACGGCACGTCCAACACCAACATCAAGGCGCTTGCCGGTGAGGCAGAGTACAAGCTCGGACTGTGCGGCGTGACTCCGCATCACATGGACGGATACCGCGAGGGCGAGTGGATAGCGATTGACTTCGGCTCGGTCATTGTACACGTAATGAACCGCGACAGCCGTGATTTCTATAAGCTCGAAAAGCTTTGGGGCGATGCCGAGCTCATCGACATAAGTGATATTTTGGTACAGTAAAAATAATATTTATATAAAGAGGTTTTATCAATGAAATACGATTTCAGTGCCATTGAAAAGAAATGGCAGGACAGATGGGATGCCGAAGGAGTTTTCAAGGCATCCGAGGACTACTCTAGGCCGAAGTTCTATGGACTCGTTGAGTTCCCGTATCCGAGCGGTGCAGGTATGCACGTCGGTCACATCAAGGCGTATTCGGGACTGGAGGTGGTCTCCAGAAAGAGAAGAATGCAGGGCTACAATGTCCTTTTTCCGATAGGCTTTGATGCATACGGTCTCCCGACCGAAAACTATGCTATCAAAACGGGTATTCACCCCCGTCAGGTAACTGATAACAACATCGCAAAATTCACCTCACAGCTTAAGCGTGTGGGATTCTCGTTTGATTGGGATCGCGTTGTAGATACCACCGAGGAGGATTACTATAAGTGGACACAGTGGATCTTCCGCAAGATGTTCGACGAGGGACTCGTGTTCCGCGCTACTACGCTTGTAAACTACTGCCCGAGCTGTAAGGTCGTGCTCTCGAACGAGGACTCGCAGGGCGGCAAGTGCGACATCTGCCACAGCGATATTATCCAAAAGTCCAAGGACGTATGGTATCTGCGCATAACCGAGTACGCAGACAAGCTTCTGCAAGGACTTGATAAGGTCGATTATCTGCCTAATATCAAGCTTCAGCAGGAAAACTGGATTGGCCGCTCCGAGGGCGCATTTGCGAACTTCGCTATTGCGGGCACAGATGACAGCCTGCGCATTTACACAACACGCTGCGATACAATGTTCGGCGTAACCTTTATGGTAATCGCACCCGAGCATCCGATAATCGAAAAATACTGTGACCGCATTACAAACATCGACGCGCTTGAAGCATATAAGGCAGAGTGCGCGAAGAAGACCGAATTTGAGCGTACACAGCTTGTCAAGGACAAGACCGGTGTTCGCATAGAGGGACTTGCGGCAATCAATCCTGCTAACGGCAAGGAGATACCGATCTACATTTCAGACTACATAATGATGGGCTACGGTACGGGCGCTATCATGGCAGTTCCCGCGCATGACGAGCGTGACTACGACTTCGCAAAGAAGTTCGGCATCGACATAATCGAAGTAATCAAAGGCGGCGACATCTCGAAGGAAGCCTACACGGGCGACGGCGAGATGGTCAACTCAGATTTTCTCAACGGAATCAAAACCAAGAAGGAAGCTATCGAAAAAATGCTTGCTTACCTCGGTGAGAAGGGTGTCGGCGAGAAGGGCATTCAGTATAAGATGAAGGATTGGGCGTTCAACCGCCAGAGATATTGGGGCGAGCCGATTCCGATCATCCACTGTCCGCACTGCGGAATGGTTGGCGTACCTTACGAGGAGCTTCCGCTGAAGCTTCCCAACATGGAAAACTTCGCTCCCGGCGAGGGCGGTGAATCTCCGCTTGCAAAGATAGATTCGTTCGTAAACTGCACATGCCCCAAGTGCGGACAGCCTGCGAAGCGTGAGACCGATACCATGCCCCAGTGGGCAGGCTCATCCTGGTACTTCCTGCGCTACTGCGATCCGCACAACCCTGAGGCATTTGCATCAAAGGAAGCACTTGATTATTGGATGCCCGTTGATTGGTACAACGGCGGTATGGAGCATGTAACACGCCACCTTATTTATTCGCGCTTCTGGCACCGTTTCCTCTATGATATCGGCGAGGTGCCGGTCGATGAGCCGTACGCAAAGCGTACCGCGCAGGGACTTATCCTCGGTCCGGACGGAGATAAGATGTCGAAGTCCAAGGGTAATGTAGTTGACCCGAATGAGGTCGTTGACAAGTTCGGTGCGGATGTACTTCGCGTATACATTCTCTTTATGGGTGATTATGCATCTGCGGCTCCGTGGAATGAGGATTCGGTTCGCGGATGTAAGCGTTTCCTTGACCGCGTTGCCGGACTTTGTGATATGGCAAAGGGAAGCGGTGTTACCGAAAAGCTCGAATCTGCATTCCATAAAACGGTTAAGAAGGTATCTCTCGATATCGAGGATATGAAGTTCAATACCGCTATTGCAACGCTGATGAGCCTCATTAACGAGATCTACGACTGCGGAACACTTACCTGCGACGAGCTTGGTATCTTTGTCCGCATGCTCTGCCCGTTTGCACCTCACCTTTCGGAGGAGATTTGGGAGACTCTCGGAAATAAGAGCCTTTGCGCACTTGCCGCATGGCCCGAATGGGACGACGCGAAGACTGTCGATTCAACCGTTGAGATCGCGGTGCAGGTGAGCGGCAAGCTGAAGTTTACCAAGGAGATACCGGTCGATACATCCAAGGATGATGCAATCGCGCTTGTCAAGGCGGATGAGCGTATGGCGCAGTATCTTGAGGGTAAGACGATTGTTAAGGAAATAAGCGTACCCAATAAGATAGTAAATATCGTTGTGAGATAATATTTAGGCGTAATATAATATCTGCTCAATTGGCTTGGAATTTTTGATAGCCAAGGAAGTGAGGGGGCAGGGGGCGAAAACTTCGGCGTTTGAGATGGTTTCGCCCCCCGCTTTGCGAAATCGTAGGTTTTATAAAAGCTATACCGAGGTGGTTGCAGTGATATTTTTCATAGTAGACGTTTTTATAAAATTATTTCCTTAAATTTTCGCTAAACACTTGACACCAAAGGATTTTTATAGTATAATAGTACGGAGATAAAAAAATACTGACTCGTTTATCTCGGAAGACATAGTTAAGTCTTCTGTTGCACTTGCGGAGGGAGGGAATTTTAGAATGGCAGAGGTCAGAGTAAAAGAGAATGAATCGCTCGACAGCGCTCTTCGCAGATTTAAGAGACAGTGCGCAAGATCCGGAGTTCTTTCCGAGCTTCGTAAGCGTGAGCATTACGAAAAGCCCAGCGTTAAGCGCAAGAAGAAATCTGAAGCGGCTAGAAAGCGCAAGTCTAAATAATTTACCGCAAGTTAAGTTATGAATAATTAGAAGGGAAGATGAATGTCTTCCCTTTTAATTTTTGTGTTTCTACTAAACGTGGTATGTCAATAAAATTTGCGATAATTACTAAAAATGTGGTAAAAAGCGGAAAAGTATTGAAAATGCCGAATACGGGTGCTATAATTGTTATGGTGAAATTCGAGTTGTTTTATTATTTATTTTGTAGTAGCAGTCATGATACAATTATTTGAGCAAACATTAACGCTGTTCGTCTTTATATCCGTGGGATTTGGTCTTGCACGTGCAAAAATCATTCACGGCGAACATGCGAAGATACTATCCGAGCTGTTTGTATATATTTTTCTGCCTTGTAACTGTCTGATGGTTTTTTCAAAAAACTTCACGGCGGCATATATAACCGAAAAATATACACTTATTTTAACATCGTCAGTACTTATAATAATAATTGCAATAATAATGCATTTTGCTGCCAAGCTTTTTTCAAAAGATAAATACGAACGTATTATATATGAATATTCCTTGGTTCTATCTAACTGTGCGGGCATCGGATATCCAATTGCACTTAATCTTTTGGGGATGGAAGCACTTACGGATCTGATGGTATTTATCATACCTATCAACATTTATACCTATACTTACGGATATTCAAATCTTATGAAGCGAAGCATAGCACCAAAAGATATTTTTTCACCGCAGATTTTTCTGATGCTCCTTAATCCGGTTACTCTTTCAATGATCGCCGGTATGATAATCGGTCTTTCGGGAATTACGCTGCCGAGCTTTTTGATGTCAGCTGTAAGTGGAGCGGCAGGCTGTCTTACCCCCGTAGCCTTGCTTATTGTCGGTATTGCAATCGCAGGCTTTGATTTAAAAAGCCTTTTAAAAGACGTTCGCTCATATATTGTCGTGGCGTTGCGGCTGATTGTACAGCCTATTCTGTTTGGGGGAATAATGTGGCTTATCGGTATTCGCGGCGCTGCTTTGGTTTCTGCTGTTATCTTTTTGGCAGTCCCATGTGGAATGAACACCGTTACTGTTCCGAAATTACTAGAGGAAAACTGCCAAATTGGAGCGAGCTTGGCGCTATTGTCAAATATTTTTGCATGTGTGACTATACCTCTTGTTTTGGCGTTTTTCGGAATCGGAGTGTAAAAAATCTTTTAAGGTAAAAATGTATTGAAATTTATTAATCTCTGTGCTATAATGATGTGCGGAAGATTTATTGGCATTGATACTGAATTGTTTTAGGAGAAACAACTATGATAGCATTATTTGAACAGACCTTGATACTATTTATTTTTATTGCCGCAGGTTTTGGCCTTGCGCGTGCGAAAATCATTCACGGAGAACATGCGAAGATCCTTTCGGAGCTGCTTGTTTACATATTTCTTCCGTGCAACTGTGTAATGGCGTTTTCTACAAATTTTAATGTCAAATACATAACTGAAAAATATACGCTGCTGCTTGCTTCTTCAATCCTTATCTTTGTACTTGGTATTGGTATGCATTTCATGGCAAAGCTTTTTTCCAAAAACAAATACGAACGCGCCATATATGAGTATTCACTTGTATTATCAAATTTCGGCGGAGTGGGCGCGCCTATTTCCCTTGGACTTTTGGGAATGGCAGGATTTACGGATTTCATGGTGTTTGCAATTCCGCTCAATATTTACACCTATACATATGGTTATTGCAGTCTCACAAAGCGCAGCATATCGCTTAAAAACCTTTTCAGCGCAAGAACACTTTTAATGCTTGTTAATCCCGTTATACTTTCTATGGTTCTCGGTATGATATTGGGACTCACGGGAGCAAAGCTACCGGGCTTTCTTGAAACTGCTGTAACCAACGCATCGGGGTGTCTTGCGCCGGTGGCTATGCTGATTGTTGGTATAGTAATATCTGAATTTAACATAAAAAAGTTACTTGTGAATAAACGAGCATACATAGTTGTGGCATTACGGCTTGTTATCATTCCGCTGTTTTTCGGTGCTATTTGTTGCCTTCTCGGCATTCGCGGATCAATTCTTACATCGATGCTTTTATTCCTCGCAGGTCCGTGTGCAATGAATACGATCAGTTTGCCGAAGCTGTTTGATGAAAACTGCGAGATCGGAGCGAGCCTGGCGCTTTTATCAAATGTGCTTGTCTGCGTGACAATGCCGCTTGTTTTGGCTTTGTTTGGGGTCGGAGCGTGAAATAATAACAAAAAGCCGTGCGCGCTAAACGCGCACGGCTTTTGCTACGCTTTATTACACGGATAAAATTAATTTTATACAAGAATAGCTGCTTCAAGCTCACTTGCTGTATGTGCGATGCATACTGCACCGCAGGCGGTGAGGACATCCTCGTCCCGAAATCCCCATGTTACGCTTATGCAGTCCATGGAGGCATTCCGAGCGGTCTCAATGTCAACGTCGGAATCGCCTATATACACGGCTTCCATGCGTGGGATTGAAATTTCCGTGAGAATAGCGTTTACTGCATCGGGCGCAGGCTTGCGCGGAACGTTTTGCTTCTCGCCTGCCGCGTAGTCGAAAATGCCGGGGAAATATTTTTCACACAGCACTTGAACTGCGAAATCAGCTTTGTTTGACAGTACGGCGAGACGAACACCGCGTGTGCGAAGGCGGTTCAGCATGTCGATAATACCGTCATATGGGCACGTCTTTTCGGCACTGTGGGCTTTGTAGTACGTTCTGAACTCATCGAAAACAGAATCGGTTGTTTCCGTGTCCGTGCCGTTTGGCACCGAGCGCTCAATAAGCGAGCGAATACCGTTTCCGACAAATGCGCGGATCTCGGGAACAGTGCGCGGAGGGAGTCCGTTTTGGATCAGTGCATGATTTACAGAATCGGCGAGGTCATCGAGGGTGTTGAGGATCGTGCCGTCGAGATCGAATATTGCGAGTTTATATGACATGGTAAAGCTCCTTGATAATTTATATATACAGTATATCACACAAGCGCGGAGATTGCAAGAAATTTGCTGTTTTTCGCTTGCTTTTACAAAAATGCTTGACAGATATGGTGAGGTATGGTACAATCATGGGGAATGGTGTCAATGCAGTATGAAAGGGATAAAGCTGTGAAAAAGGCGAAAATTGAAAAGTATGTCCGCACCGCTGATTTTGGCGACAACGCGGCGAGCAAATTCGTGAACTACGGTGTCAAAAAGAAATACGAGGGTAGGTACGCACTTAACCGTGCGCTTATGATACTTGCATATGTGGTATTTGTGCTTGCATATGCGGCATTTTTTATAAGCATGAGCATACTGCCGATAATTGCATTGCTTCCGGTGCTTACCTGGATACTTATATTCTCCACATGGCGGTATGTGTCGATTGAGTATGAATACTACATACTTGACGGCGAATTTTGCATGCTTGAGGTTTACGGCTCGAAGAGTATGCGAGAGCTTTGCCGTGTACGCATAAGCGCGATGAAATCCATTGCACCTTACAGGTGGAAGCACAGAGCAAAAGCAGATGCTATCCCTACATACAATCGTATTGAGGGAGTTTCATCAATGCATGCTGATAATATTTATTACGGCATATTTACAGATGCGGACGGTGAGGACCGCGTTGTATTTTTTGAGGTAACAGAAAAAACGCTGAAGGTGCTGAAATACTACAATTCAGACATTGAAATCGTAAAGACCGCATATTGATAAAAGGCACTTGTCAAGCAAGTGCCTTTTGTATATTAGGGTTTGTATTATCAGCCGTTGTAAAGAATGGCAATATAGGACAAGATTGCGCTGCTCTGTCAGATAGTGCCATATCAGTCTGTTAAGTCACTCTTGAGATGATTCGCCCTCGGAGGTGTCAAACGGCAGAAAAGGGAGCTGTATCGGTTCGCCGGTCCATGCGAAATCAGAAAAGTCAAATGTTGTTTCTTCGGAGTCGGATTCCTTTTCGGATTTGTCGCTGTCGCATCCGCTGAATATGCTTAAAGCAAGTACCAAAAGCAGCAGCACGCAAATTTTACGCTTAAATAATTTTTTCATAATTAAACTCCATTAAATAAATTTTTTTGGGAACAAAACGGGGCTTTATGCGTCAAATTATTACTCTATTTACACCATGCCTCGACACGGTTGATCGAAAAGCCTTTCTCGGAGAAGTTCTTTTCGTATTCGGTCATTATGTTGTCAGCCGCCCACTCGCTGTTGTGGAGGTCGTAGGTGAGGTTTTCAAGACGGAACCCGCACTCGCGCATTTCTTCAAGAGAAAAATCAAAGAGCCCGCGGTTGTCGGTTTTGAAGAAAATTGCACCGTCCGGCTTCAGAATGCGTCTGTACTGCATAAGAAAGCTTCTGTATGTAAGGCGGCGCTTTGCATGTCCTGCCTTGGGCCACGGATCGGAGAAGTTCAAATATATACGGTCAACCGAGCCGTCCTCGAATATGTCCCACAGCTTTGCGACATCACCTATGATGAAACGCACGTTCGGAATCTCCGCCGCCTTGCATTTTTCCATCGCAAGCATGGCGACATCGGCTATACGTTCAAGCGCGATGAGATTTACATCATTATGACGCTCCGCAAGTCCGCAGACGAATGCGCCCTTGCCGCATCCGATCTCAAGCCAGAGAGGACGAAGTGTATCGTTTTTGAAGATTTCACTTACATTTTCAGTATTAATTGTCTGATTTTGGATAAGAAGATCGGAACATGCGTTAATTCTTTCTGCTCCATGCTTTTTTTTTCGCATTCTCATATTGCATTTTGCTCCCTTTTTTGGTAAAATAGATATATACAGTGATTTCACTGATTCGGATGCAGTGATAACATATGAAATGAATACTGATAATTGACTGAATTTATTATATCATAAAATTCCGATAAATGATAGACTATTTTCAAACTTTTTAAAAAATTTACGTAATTTGAATACGGAGGAAGATAAATACCGATGAATGATAAACAAAGCTTTCTCGAAAAATTGACGGCGGCGCTGATCGACCGCGGAATATCGGAAGCCGATATTGCTCCCTATATCGAACAGTTTGACCGTTTCTATGACCGCATGCGAAATGACGATGCCAAGACATCGGGCGTTCTTTCCGATGTTGAGGGAATCGCGGATAACATTGCTTCTCAGGTTTCTGACCGATATGATGCCATAAACCGTCTTGCCGAGCGTACCATGACTGTGGATACCATAGAGGATGACGGTGAGTATGAGGATGCAGTGGCAATAGATGATAGTGATTTGCCTACCGCTGAGGCGGATATAGTCGAGCTGACCGATGATGGAGAATATGAGATTGTTGAGGAAGCGGAGGAGATCTCGCTTATCCCTGCCGAGATGCTTGATGAAATAGAGCCTGAGGCGGCTGAGGAGATCACCGAATCCGTAAGACTCCCGGATTACATTCCCGATGAGGAGATTCCAAGCAGCAAGATGTTCTGGATACTTTTCGGAGTCAGTCTGCCGATAACCATACCGCTTGCACTTGCCGTGCTTGGCGTTTTTGCCCTCATGTGGGGCGGTCTTGCAGGGATTATCGTAGGGGCTATTGCGGCGCTCGTCGGTGTTGTCACTGCGGGAACGGCGTTGTCGCTTGTCGGCATTATTTACGGTATAGTGCAGCTTTTCACATCCGTTGCCACGGGACTTTACGAGATAGGCATCGGAATTGTTGTCGCGGGAATTGTTATTGCGGTAGGTATTCTTCTTTACAATTTTGCGGTGCGTTTGATGCCGATACTTATAAAGCTTGTCTGGAGACTGTTTAAGTATGTACTTGAACGGCTGAGGGAGCTGTTTAATTATCTCAGAAAGGAGAGTGCAAAGCTGTGAAGCCTACATCTATAATATTTCTAATAGTTGCTGCGGTTCTTGTTGTTACGGGATTTATAACTGCCGGCGTTGCAAAGCAGCTTGCCGTCTCCGAGGGGATTGAGCTTGTGGCATCAGCGTCAGATGAAAATGAGAGCCATAGCTATACTTATGACTACGACAGTGACAACATTGCCAAAATCGCAGTGAGCGTGAGAGATGCGAATGTGAATATCATAGGCGGCTCAACTAAGCCGTATATAGAGCTTATCAATTTTTCGGAGGGTATGTACGAGTTTTCGAGCAGCAACCGAATCTTAAGCATTAACGACAGTGCCGATTTCACCTCGTTCTCAGGAATTGCATCAATAGCGACGAATTTTAAGGGACTGCGCAGCTTTGTCAATTATTTCAAAATGTCAGGACTTGAAAAAACAGTGAACATCTATCTTTCGCCCGATTATCCGGTCAACGTGGTTGACTGTTTTGTGGGCGAAGGAGAAGTCACGATAGGAGAAAGCCTTACTTCCACCGATTACAATGTTGACATTGGGGTGGGTAAACTAATAGTGCAGAACATAAACACCACATCCGCGCTTGGCATCACAATAGGTACAGGAAGCGCAAGCGTCAAAGACAGTGCGATTGCAAAAATGACAGCCACGGTTTCTGCCGGCTCGTTGAGTATTGATGCGGCGATCGACCGAATTGACGCGAACATCTCCACGGGGGATTTCATTTGTTCGTACCGCGCTTCACTTGATCTTACCAATCTGAAGCTGTTTACAAACGTAGGCAAGATAGTAATTGATTCCGAGCAGTTCGGTGGGTACAGAGAGACGAACGATGCTATGACGGATAACATTATTGATGTGAATATAGGTGTCGGGGATATCGAAATAACATCGACACCGGGATGAATTGAGTAATTTTGACGAAAAAATGGTAATTTTTACAAAAGTAGAGCGAGTTTTTACAACCGTAAAACTTTTAATAAATTAAAAAATAAATTAATTTTGAAATTTAAAAATTAAGAAAAATGAAAGATTACTTGTGCACCTATTACAAATAATTATATGAAAATTTGGGGAAAAGCGCTCTTTCCTTTTAGGTGAAAATTTGGTACAATATTATACGTTGAAAAAGACTGCTTTGATACCGACACTATAGTGCCGTTTTCAAAATATAAGGAGGAAATCACAATGGCAAGCTTATCACTTAAACACATTTACAAAAAGTATCCGGGCGGTGTTACCGCCGTATCCGACTTCTGCCTTGACATCAAGGACAAGGAGTTCATCATTTTCGTTGGTCCTTCCGGTTGCGGAAAGTCCACCACGCTGCGTATGATCGCAGGCCTTGAGGAGATCACCGAGGGCGAGCTCTTCATCGGCGACAGACTTGTAAACGACGTTGCTCCGAAGGACAGAGACATCGCAATGGTGTTCCAGAACTATGCTCTTTATCCGCACATGTCCGTGTTTGACAACATGGCATTCGGTCTGAAGCTCCGCAAGGTTCCGAAGGAAGAGATCAAGAGAAAGGTTGAGGAAGCAGCTCGCATCCTCGACATCACACACCTTCTCGACAGAAAGCCGAAGGCTCTCTCCGGCGGTCAGAAGCAGCGTGTTGCGCTCGGCCGTGCGATCGTCCGCGATCCTAAGGTATTCCTTCTCGACGAGCCGCTCTCGAACCTCGACGCAAAGCTTCGTGCAGCGATGAGAACAGAACTTACCAAGCTTCACAAGAAGCTCGGTACCACCTTCATCTACGTTACTCACGACCAGGTCGAGGCTATGACCATGGCGAGCCGTATCGTTGTTATGAAGGACGGTCTTATCCAGCAGGTTGACACCCCTCAGAATCTTTACGATCTGCCTTGCAACATCTTCGTTGCAGGCTTCATCGGAACTCCTCAGATGAACTTCATCAACGCAAAGCTCGCTAAGAAGGGCGACGATATTTATGTTGAGTTCGCAGGCAACTCCATCAAGCTTCCTGCTGAAAAGGCTAACGATGAGGCTCTTAAGGAGTACATCGGTAAGGAAGTTATCGCAGGTCTCCGTCCTGAATGTATTCACGACGAGCCTATGTACCTCTCCAGCATGGCTGAGAGCGTTATTACATGTAATGTTGACGTTACCGAGCTTATGGGTAACGAAATCTTCTTGTACCTCGCTGCAGACGAGGAGCAGACTCTCACCGCTCGCGTTTCTTCCCGTTCGAGCGCAAGAGCAGGCGACACCATCAAGGTTGCTCTCGATATTTCGAGACTCCACATCTTCGACAAGGACACCGAAAGATGCATCGTTCACTAATCGTGAATTTACATTAAATAGAACCGCTGTCACCGCATTTGGGGCGACAGGTGTTTTTCTAATTTGCACTGCAAACAGCAGTGCAAATTATTGTTTATCGGGGAGTTTTATGCTTCGATTATCGTAACTCCCATGCGGCGTTTTCGCCGCCTGCCGGATTGCA
>JAZRAB010000152.1:0-19739 GCA_045634345.1 Candidatus Flemingiibacterium sp.
CCCGACACCCCCACCCGGCTCGGCTCAGCCGAGCCAAGGAGGGGAGTGCAGAGGGGGCCCTATGGTATCGGCAACAAGTCGGCGAAGCCGTCTTGCTTGAGAGACAATTGGTTCCCCTCTGCAACGGCAGGCGGCGCAAAGCGCCGCTTGGAAGCTGCAAAAATCGGAGCATAACACTCCCCGATTAACAATACTTTACAAGCATATAAAAAAGTCATCCGTCCGCTTTAAAGTGGACGGATGACCTGCTTCTTAAGCAGTCCTTATATTATTTAATCCCCGCCAAGGCTTTGACTACATGACCGCCAATGATTAGTCCTGCCGCAGACGGCACAAATGATATTGAGCCGGGCACGTGTCTTGTAGTCTGCCCCTCAAGCTCGCTCTCACATGATGCCTTTATTGGCGGCTCGTCCGAAAAGAGTACATCGCAGTGGGATATACCCATTTCACGAAGCTTTATACGCATAACCTTTGCAAGCGGACAGGTGTGCGTTTTAGTGATATCCGTAATGCGAAAGCGCGTCGGGTCAAGCTTTGAGCCGGTACCCATTGAGGATATTACCGGAATGCCGCGCTCCTTTGCCGATGCTATTATCGAAAGTTTAGAGCTTACCGTATCAATAGCGTCGATAATATAATCGGGGTGAGTCTCATCAATTATAGACGGGATATTGTTTGCGTCGGCGAAGATATCGTACCGAGCTACAAGAATATAGGGGTTGATAACGCGAGCGCGTTCGGCGGCGACCTCGGTTTTAAGTTTTCCCACCGTTGTCGTATCGGCGATTAATTGGCGATTGATGTTGGTAACGGACACGGTGTCATTATCAACAAGTATAGCTCCACCGACTCCGGCGCGTACTATCGCTTCAAGCGCATAGCTGCCAACGCCTCCGATACCGAATAAAAGCACCCTTTTATCTTTAAGCCGCGAAACCGCCTCATCACCGAGAAGCATCCTTTCGCGGTGCAACCAATCGTGCGTCATACAAATCCCCCAAAAACTTTATTTCTACCAATAATTATACACTTCCACCTACGAAATGTCAATATACTATGCGAATGGCAGAAAAAACAAATTTTTAAATTTTCGGTTTTTTGAAAAAATGTATTGACAAACGCATTTGGTTGTGTTATAATATTGGTCGTGATGAGACATGGCCGGGTAGTTCAGCTGGTTAGAACGCTAGCCTGTCACGCTAGAGGTCGTGGGTTCGAACCCCATCTCGGTCGCCATCACGCTGCTATGGCTCAGATGGTAGAGCGCATCCTTGGTAAGGATGAGGTCATCAGTTCGATTCTGATTAGCAGCTCCATAGAAAAGCACGTCGTAAGACGTGCTTTTCTGCTTTTTATGCTCTGACAAATGAGCCGCCCTTGAACATTAGCACTCCACGCGATGCCAACCCAATCTGTCTTGTTACGTGACAGATTAGATTCAAAATGACGGTTTGTGTTGTGATTTAATAACACGGGAATTAAAATCTTAACATAGGAAAGTTTCGATTGCACAAAGAAAAAACCGCTCGTCTCGGTGACAAGCGGATTTTTTGTATTGGTGCCGGCAGTGGGACTTGAACCCACACGGTATTGCTACCAACGGATTTTGAGTCCGTCACGTCTGCCATTCCATCATGCCGGCATTAATGGAGCTGCTAATCAGAATCGAACTGATGACCTCATCCTTACCAAGGATGCGCTCTACCATCTGAGCCATAGCAGCACAAAAATGCATTTTTACACCGTACTATTATAGCATACGAGAGTCTAAATTGCAATAGTTTTTTGAAAAAATCTTTATCTTTTTGAAAAAACAAGTTTGTCAAATGCTATGCTGTGCTGTTTATACATCGAGTAAAATGCCGTTCCCCATGTGCTTGAATATTTAGAGGACCCGATTAAGCTATAAAAACATCAGCTGTTGCCTTAATGTGCAACAGCTGATTGCCTTTATGCCTTGCGCAGCTCTGTTTCGAGCCAGATAACACCGTATTCAAATGCTTCGTAAAGTCCGTTTTTCATGCCAAATTTCACGACCTTTTTGTCCTCGGTGCTCTGTATCTGTATAAGTATCTGATCGGGAAGTTCTTTGTCTCCGACCTTTTTCGTTGTCATAATGCCGAGGAAGAGAATATACTTGTCATCCATGTTTCCGTAGCAGATCTGGTTTCCTTCGCGTACAAGCGGCTTGCCGCGGTACATTATATATTTATCTTTACTGAGTGTACTCATTGCAGTCCCTCCATATCATGATATAATTACTACATAGATTTTACCACATTCTTTTATCGAATTATACATATAAATTGTAAATTATATTAATACAACCACAAATATGCAGGTAAAATATTCTCTTTTATACATAATGATTGACAATGCTGGAATTTTGGAGTATAATATATAGGTATATAAAATATTACCCTTTTATTATGAGGTACAAAATGAGATCAAATAAAATAAAAAATATACTCTGCCTTCTTCTTGCATCTCAAATGCTTGTCTGCGTATCCTGCGGTACGGTGCAAACAGGGAACGAAGCAGGCTCGGATGATACGAAAAACAACGATCCCTTCAATGTTGAAACAGTTACGCCGCCGGAAACCGAGCCTACTACTGAAACAACGGTTGAGGATACCACCGCCGCCCCCGTGCCGATCGAGCCGGATATAATCAATCCTCTTACCGGACTTGAGGCTGAGGTCGACTACGAAAACCGCCGTCCGCTTGCTATTATGATAAACAATATAAAGGAAGCTAACCCACAAGAGGGCGTTTCGTATGCCGATATCATGTATGAGTGCATAGTCGAGGGCGGACTTACCCGTCTTATGATGGTGGTCTCTGATTACGAAAATTTGCCCGTTGTAGGCTCGGTACGCTCCTCGCGCGAGTATTACCTTGACTTTGCCGCAAATCACGATGCCATGTATATGCACGCCGGCGGAAGCAATCAGGCTTACGCTGAATTAAAATCGCGCCGTGTTGACAACCTTGACGGCGTGAATGACAATGTTATATCATATAAGTGCTTTTACCGTGACGCATGGCGAGAGGCTAATATGGGATATGTGCACAGCCTTGTGACCACGGGCGAGCGTATCGTTGACGGTATTAAGTATAAAAAATACGACACGACTCTCGCAGAGGATTTTGATTCTCCTCTCGATTTCGTGCCGTATTATACCGCACGTCTTCCCGAGGGCGGGGACGCAAGCTATCTTCAGGTGTCCTATTCTCTATATCATCAGCCTTATTTTGAATATGACGAAGAAGAGGGCGTATATTACCGCTGGCAGTTTAGTGGGGACAAGCATATGGACAAGACAGCAGATGTCCAGCTTTCTTTTGCTAACGTAATCGTTCTTTACTGCAAGACCGCAAGCACAAATGACAGCTACAAGCATATGGACGTTACTACCACCGGAAGCGGCGAGGGGTACTACCTATACGGCGGAAAATACGAGAAAATTACATGGAAGAAAGCCGACGAGGATACCCCTGTGAAGCTTTACAATGAGTCCGGAGAAGAGCTTCTTGTAAATCGCGGAAAGACATTTTTCCAAATCTGCACCGTTGATATGAAGAACTCCACTGTTATTCATTAAGGCTCGTCCTTGGTGCGCAGTCTTTCACGGACAATGTGCCGCTTCAGTGCTTTTGCATTAAAGGGAATGAGCGGATATAGATAATTGCGTTTGCCGTTGACCGTTTTGTTTGAGGCGGCGAGGACGATTATTGCGATAAGTCCTGCGATATACCCGATAAGTCCACCTATAGCGGTTGCGGTGAGAAGAAGGATACGCATGAATTTAAAGGCATACCCAAGCTCGTAGCTTGACTGCGAGAAATTAGCTATTGCAACAAATGCCATATAAACGATAACCTCCGGCACAAACCAGCCTATTTGTACCGCAAAATCGCCGAGTATCAGACCACCTACCACGCCGAATGTGTTGTTAAGCGAGCTTGGCGTGTTCATGGATGCAAGCTTTAGGCCGTCGAGGGAAAGCTCGATTATATATAACTGTAAAAGTATCGGCATGTTGCATTCGGTGTCGACCAAAATGAAATTGAGCCAATCGGGTATCCACTCTACATGAGTTATAAGCAGATACCACGTCGGTGTCAAAAGCAGAGTCAGCGCGAAGACGGCATACCGAAGAATACGCAGATATGAGCCGGTTAGTGGGGGAAGGTAGTAATCGTTTGTGTCCTCCATGAAATCAAACAGACAGGTTGGCAGTATCATCGCTTCGGGCGAAGTGTCGGTCAGGACTATAATACTGCCCTCAAGTAAATGCGCGGCGGCATTGTCGGGACGCTCCGTATACCTGAATTTCGGAAACGGATCGTACCATCCTCGCTTTATTAAACATTCCGCGAGACTTTGCTGACCGAGGGTCAGCGCGTCAACATTTATTGACTTAATCTTTTTTATTAGTGCTTCCACGTACTTACTGTCGGCTTTACCGTAAATATATGATACGACAACATCCGTTTTTGAGGTTTCGCCGAGTGTTATGCTCTCAAATGTTAGGCGCGGATCACGTATGCGCCGACGTATGAGCGTGGAATTTTGCTTTATCGTCTCGGTAAAGCTGTCGTGCGCCCCTCGCAGTACACGGTCATTTTCCGATTGACTGACGCTTCGCATGGGGTAAATGCGCGTGTCAATAGTGATTCCGACCGAGTTTATTGAATCTATGATTATGCCGACGGTACCGCTCATTACGGCGTATATGAACTGATCAAGATCGCGCTGTACCGTTGCCTCTGTGTGCGGCATATGGCGTGCCGCGAATTTATCGGCGTCGTCTACGGTATCTATACTCGGCAATTCGGCGAGATATATGAACAGGCGGTCAAGCACTGCGCTGTTGGCAAAGCCGTCAATAAAATAGAATCTTGCCCTGTGCCCTGCAAATACTCGCTCGCGTCCGACAAAATCATAGTTTTTGCCGATACCGAACACAGAATCTAGATATGCGGCATTTTCTTCGTATGTGGGTTTAAAGGTGTGTTGTGGCATGTTAATTACCGCGTCTTTGCATTGCAAAGACTGCCTTGTTTTCGATTTTTTGGTTTATGCCATTATTATCACCCACATAGACCAAAAGCTTACATGCCAAAATACTCCAATATTCCGTTGTATATTCCAAGAGCGAACAAATCGGGCTGTGTGCTCATAAGTTCGGCATCTACGGGATTTGTGATGTATCCCATTTCAATGAGCGCCGCAGGCATCTGCGTGCGGCGAAGTACATACAGCGACGGACGGGCAAATGTGCCGCGGTTCTGAAGTCCCGTGATGAGCGACAGCTGCTCTATTACGTCCTCGCCAAGACGGAAACCTTCGCTGCCTTCGCGGTAAGCATACGCCTCGACGCCAGATGCCGATGCGTTTGAATATGCGTTTGTGTGGAGACTTAAGAATATATCCGCCCCCCATTCGTTAGCAGCTCTTACTCTTGCCGCGAGGCTTGATGCATTTGATGTGCCGAGCTGTTCTGTCGGGGAACTGCGTGACAGACGTGCTTCAAAATTCGGATTGTTATTTAAAAGTCCTGCAAGAATCACCCCGATTTCATAGGTGATATCCTGCTCACGCAGACCGTTTCCCTCTGCGCCGGCGTTTGGATTTGTGGGATTGTGCCCCTGATCTATAAATACCTTTGGCATATGTACCTCCAAAATATGATTTATACAGTATATTCAAAGAGAGCTTGTTAATATGAAAGAAATTCAACGAATACTCAGCTTTACAAGACGTGCGGTCGATGATTACGCAATGATCGAGGATGGCGACCGTATCGGAGTTGGCGTGTCAGCCGGAAAGGATTCGCTCACACTCCTGCTTGCGCTCGCCGAGCTTCGGCGTTTTTATCCAAAAAAGTTCGAGCTTGTTGCAATAACGGTCGATATGGGATTTGAGGGAATGGACTTCTCATCTATTGCGGATCTTTGCCGTGAGATAGATGTTCCGTTTGTTGTCGTGCCGACACAGATAAGCCGTATCGTGTTCGACGTGCGAAAGGAGAAAAATCCGTGCGGACTGTGTGCGAAGATGCGACGCGGTGCGCTTCATGACGAGTGCAAGCGACAGGGATGCAATAAGCTTGCGCTTGGGCATCATTTCGATGATGTGGTGGACACATTCATGCTTAACCTCTTCTATGAGGGCAGGCTTGGCGCGTTTTCGCCCGTTACTTACTTATCTCGTAAAGATATGACGATGATCCGTCCGCTTATCTACGCGCAGGAAAAGGACGTGCGGTATTTTGTCAACCGCCATCCGCTGCCGGTCATCGAATCCCCGTGCCCGGCGGATAAAAATACCGAGCGTGAGTCAATGAAACAGTTGCTTGCATCGCTTGAGCGAGACAATAAAGGACTTCGCCACCGTATCTTCGGTGCAATGCAAAAAGCCGGTATCGACGGTTACAAGGAAACAAAATTGACCGTTTACCCCGACGAGGACTAAATTTTTGCATTTTCACAAAGGATTTTACCGTTTCCCCCTTTATTTTCACCGATATATGTGATATAATATTATACTAATATATTTATCCTTATCCTATAGGCTGCTATTTTTTGTGAACTGCTGTCAAGCACTCCGGAAAGCCATTCAGCCGAGCCTGGAGGGTGAGGGAGGGCGGAGCGGCGTTTGAGTGCAGCGAGTCCCCGCCTGAGCGCCGCTTATAGCGGCGCGAGTATCTGAACGATTTAGCGAAAATAAAATCTTCATTAACTCAAAAGAAAAAATCCATCCGATCAGGAGAAAAAATATGTGTGGATTCGTTGGCTTTTCGGGAAAACTCGAAAACAAAAAAGAAATACTCAATAAAATGATGGGGCGCATCATCCACCGCGGCCCCGATTCCGAGGGCGAATTTATCGGGGACGATATCGCACTCGGCTTTCGCCGTTTGTCGATAATTGACCTTGGCGGCGGCTCACAGCCGATTTACAACGAAGACGGCAGCATCGTTGTCGTTTATAACGGCGAAACATACAATTTCATGGAGCTTCGTGAGGAACTCGTTGCTGACGGGCACGTATTCACGACCGACACAGACACCGAGGTGCTTGTCCACGGATACGAAAAGTGGGGCGACAAGCTTGCTGAGCATCTTCGCGGAATGTATGCTTTTGTCATATACGATATGAAAAAGGACATGCTCTACGGTGCACGTGATATCTTCGGCATCAAACCGTTCTATTACTACCGTACCGAGGACGGAGATTACCTCTTCGGCTCGGAGATAAAGGCGTTCCTTGAGCATCCGAAATTTGTGAAAAAGCTCAATAGGGAAGCACTGCGCCCCTATCTCACATTTCAGTATTCGTCCCTTGATGAGACCTTTTTCGAGGGCGTGTACAAGCTTCCGCCTGCGCATGGCTTTACGCTGAAGCTCGGCGGCGGTGAGACTATGAATCTTACACGCTATTGGGACGCCGATTTCACCGAGGTTTCGGGAGACTTCGAAAGATATGTCGATGAGATCGACCGTACCGTACATGAATCTGTTGAGGCGCACCGAATCAGCGATGTTAAGGTTGGCGCATTCCTATCGGGCGGCGTTGATTCAAGCTACATTACCGCCTGCCTGATGCCGGATAAGACCTTCTCCGTCGGATTTGCGTATGATAAATTCAACGAGACCGATTACGCCAAGGAGCTTTCGGACAAGCTCGGCATTGAAAACTACCGCAAAATGATTACTGCCGATGAGTGCTTTGACAATCTTTCGGATATCCAGTATTACATGGATGAGCCGCAGTCGAATCCGTCCTGTCTGCCGCTGTATTTTCTCGCAAGGCTTGCACGTGAGCACGTTACTGTAGTCCTCTCCGGAGAGGGAGCGGACGAAATATATGCCGGATATGAATGGTACGATGAAGCCGGAGTGATGAAAAAATACAAAAAGCTTCCGAAGTTCATGCGTGTCGCGGCGGCTACTGTGGCAAAACGTCTGCCTTACTTCAAGGGGCATGACCTTATTATAAAATCAAGCGGTAATCCCGAGGATTATTTTATCGGTCAGGCTATGGTCTGGGATGAAAAGGATGCTCTTTGTGTGCTTCGTCCCGAGTACCGCGTCGGCCCATCGGTGAGGGAAGTTACCGCGCCGATATACGCGAGAGTCAAGGGAAAATCGGAGCTTGACAAAAAGCAGTATCTTGATCTCAATCTGTGGCTGCCGGGGGATATTCTCCTGAAAGCCGACAAGATGAGCATGGCAAGCTCGCTTGAGCTTCGTGTGCCGTTCCTTGATAAAAAGGTCATGGAGCAGGCGCAGGCGCTTCCGCACGAATACAAGATAAATGGCAAAAACACCAAATACATCTTCCGCAAGGCGGCAAACCGCACGCTGCCGGATGAGTGGGCTGACCGCAAGAAGATGGGCTTCCCGGTGCCGATACGGTATTGGCTCGCCGAGGATAAGTATTATGAGCTTGTAAAGCGCGAGTTTACGAGTGACGAGGCAAAGGAGTTTTTTGATACGGAGAGGCTTGTTCGCTTGCTTGACGAGCATAAGTCCGGCAAGGCGAATAACGGACGCCGCATCTGGACTGTTTACGTTTTCCTTACGTGGTATCGCCGTTTCTTCGTAAACGAAGCATGATTTCTAATCATTTATCATAATATCGAACAGAGGTATAAAAATGGAAAGTCAAAATATTATTCCCGTATTGCTCGGTGCGGACCTCAACTGTTATAATGTCGCACGTGCATTTCACGAGGAATACGGAGTGAAGTCCTATGCGTTTGGACGTTATGCGATAGGCGCTTCAAATTATACCAGAATTATAAAATTTACTGCGGTTGAAAAGCTCGATGAGCCGGATGTCATGGTGGAGACGCTCATGCGTTTTGCCGATGAGCATGAAGGTGCGACGCTTATTGCTTTCGGATGTACCGATGATTACGCGGATATGCTTATCCATCATGGCGACCGTCTGCGTCCGCGCTACATTGTGCCGTATATCGGTGCTGAACTGTTTGAGCGTCTTGCTTACAAGGCGAATTTTTACGAGGACTGTGACCGCCACGGCATACTTTACCCGAAGACTGCGATCGTCACAAGGGAAACCGAGCTTGACTCGGCACTTGAAGAATCGGTAATCGGCTTCAGTTACCCTATAATCATCAAGCCGTCAGCGAGCGCTCTTTATTGGAAGCATCCGTTTGACGGGATGAAAAAGGTATATACCGCATCGAGTGCACTTGAAGCGAAAATTATCATTGAGCGCATATACGAATCCGGTTATCCCGAAAAAATAATACTTCAGGATATGATTCCGGGCGACGACTCAAACATGCGCGTGCTTACCGCTTATTCGGATAAGAACGGAAAGGTTAAAATGATGTGCCTTGGGCATGTACTTCTTGAAGAGCACACACCGAAGGGGCTTGGAAATCACTGCGCGATAATTACCGAGCTTGACCGTCCGCTTATGGAAAAGTTCAAGGCTTATCTTGAGGAGATTGGATTTGTCGGTTACTCAAACTTCGATATAAAGTACGACGAGCGCGATGGTACATTCCGTGCCTTTGAGATAAACCTCCGTCTTGGACGAAGCAACAATTATGTGACGAGTGCCGGATGCAATGTTGCTCGCTATATAGTTGAGGATCTTGTGAAAAACAGTGACCTCGGGGATACCTATTATTGCGACAATGAGGTGCTTTGGCACAGTATCCCCAAGGGTGTGGTTTACGAATATTGCCGGGACGCCGAGTCGGTGAAACGCGCCAAGGCGCTTGCAAGAGCAGGGAAGGCTCATGCCTCTCTCTGGTATCGCCCCGATACATTTATTAATCCTCGCCGTGTGTTTTTTCTATTGATGCACGGTTATAATCATTATGGAAAGTTCAAGAAGTATTATGGAAAAGAATAATTCAAAGCTTCTCGGAATCCTCGGCGGACTCGGTCCGATGTCAACGGTTTATTTTTATGAGCTGTTGACCTCGCTTACCAAAGCCGATTCCGATCAGGAGCATATTGACATTGTAATATCAAGCCGCGCCTCTACCCCTGACCGTACGGCATTTATAACGGGTGCATCAAGTGAGGATCCGCTCGATAAAATGATACCCGACGCCAAAAAGCTGGTCGCGTTCGGTGCGGACGTTATTGCTATACCCTGCAATACAGCGCATTACTTTTACGACAGACTTGCCGCCGAGATAGATGTTCCGATACTCAATATTATTGAGGAATCGGTCAAGACTCTCAAAGAGCAGGGAGTCAGCCGCTTCGGACTGCTTGCAACGGACGGTACGGTAAACTCGAATACTTATCAGAAATACTGTGCGAGCCACGGTATTGAGTGCGTTGTGCCCGATGCAGACAATCAAAAAAGGATAATGGATATTATCTACAATCAGATAAAATGCGGCAAGCGCGCGGACATGGAAAGCTTTTATTCAGTCGCATACACAATGCGCTCGCTTGGATGTCAGCGGGTGATTCTCGGCTGTACCGAATTGTCGCTTATCAAGAAAAATGAGGCACTTGATGATTTTTATGTGGACTCTCTTGAGTGCCTTGCATTATCGACTGTAAAGGCATGTGGAAAGAAAACTATTTTCGACTGACAAAAGGAGAAAGTTTTTAATGCTGCTAACACAAATTCTCGCCGATATTGAATACTCTGCAGATGCCGACATTTCGCATATATTGGTTACGGATATTGTATACGATTCAAGAAAGGCAGTCGTCGGAACAATGTTTGCCTGCCTTGTGGGGGCTGTTTCGGACGGACACAATTATGCTTCCGGAGCATATTCTGTCGGATGCCGCGTGTTCATGGCGGAGCGCAGACTTGATTTGCCGTCCGACGCTGTACAGATAATCGTTGCCGATACACGTGCCGCTCTTGCGCTTGCTTCTGCCGCGCTTTTTGACTATCCGGCGCGTTCGCTTGCCATTATTGGCGTCACCGGCACGAAGGGTAAGACTACTACGGCATCGCTGATTGCTGATATTCTCAATAGAGGCGGAATAAATACTGCTTATATAGGCACTACGGGAATAGTTATAAACGGCGAGCACAAGCCTACAAAGAACACCACGCCCGAGAGCTATGAGCTACACAAGGCATTTTATGAGATGGTGGAAAAGGGCGTTGCCTGCGTGGTAATGGAGGTGTCGAGTCAGGCGATGTATATGCGCCGTGTAGTCGGCATTCACTTCCACATCGGTGTGTTCACCAATCTTTCGCCTGACCATATCGGGGGTGTTGAGCACCCGACGTTTGAGCATTACATGGAGTGCAAGGCGGCGCTTTTCTCGCAGTGCAGATACGGTATATTCAATTCCGATGACGATCACTATACCGATATTGTCAGAACCGCGAAATCAATAAATTCCACATTCGGTATAAAAGACGGCATTCCGCATGATATAGCTGCACGCAATATTGAGATGCACAAGAGCGAGAATACGCTCGGCTCGCGGTTTGTCTGCCGCAGTCTTCTCGGCGAGGCTGAGTATAAGTTGAGAATACCCGGCGAGTTCAATGTTTACAACGCGCTTGCGGCGATTGCTGTCGCCGAGCGTATGCAGGTTAAGACGGATGTTATACGTGATGCGCTTGCAATGGCAACTGTACGCGGACGCTTTGAGGTGGTTGATGCACTTCCGAATGCGGTGACGATAATCGACTATGCGCACAACGAGCTTTCGATGCGTGCGGCGCTCGAAACGATACGCCGTTATCAGCCAAAGCGGTTGGTCGTATTGTTTGGTTCGGTCGGCGGACGTACAAAGCTTCGCCGAAGCGAGCTTGGCGAGGCAGTTTCATCCCTCGCAGATTTTTGCATCATAACGAGTGACAATCCGGACAATGAACCGCCGGAGGAGATTATTGCAGATATTGAAAAAAGTGTTGCGGCGACTTCGTGTCCGTATGTGACATTTGTTGACCGCCGTGATGCGGTGCGTTATGCGATTGACAACGCGCGTGACGGTGACTGTATCCTTTTCGCTGGTAAAGGGCATGAGCAGTATCAGCTCATTGAGGGCGAGTATGTTCACTATGATGAGCGTGAGGAGGTCATGACCGCCGCCGCAGCAAAGCTTGCAAGAGTTAAATAGTTTGTAATTTATTGTTTGTAGGGGAGTTTAATGCTTCGATTATCGCAGCTCAAGCGGCGCGTTGCGACCTGCTTGAGAGACAACGCCGCCCCCGACCGAGCGGCGGCTTTGCCGCCGCGAGCAATACGGCAGGCGGTGCAACGCACCGCGTGGGAGTACCAACGTTCGAAGCGGCAAACTGCCCCACTCGCACTCGCCGCGCTCCGCGCAACCCGCTCCACAAACTCAAATTTGTATAAAAAAGAAGGAACAACAATGAAAATACTAATCTGCGGTCTTGGACTGATCGGCGGATCACTAGCACGTGCGCTTAAATTTTATACCGACCATTACGTTTACGGATACGATGTGGACATCAACTCTGCGCGAAAAGCAACACTTGTCGGCGCGTGTGATGAAGCAGCGGATGTTCTTCCTGACCTAGCCGAATATGACGTGATAATACTTGCCGCATATCCAAAGGCGAGTGTTGATTTTATTATAGAGCATGCAGGGAAAATAGGGAAGAGTACATACCTTTTCGACCTTGGCGGAGTCAAGCGTACAGTATGTGAAACAGGTTTCGCGGCGGCGTGCCAATACGGTTTTACATTCATTGGCGGACATCCTATGGCAGGTACGCAGTATTCGGGATTTACCGCATCGCGTGAAAATCTCTACAAAAATGCATCAATGATACTTGTGCCGCCGAATGATATTGATGTGGAAAATCTTGGTTTTGCGGTGAAATTTTTTAAGTCCGTCGGATTTGCTTCCGTCAGTGTGACCACGGCAGAGGAGCACGATGGAATAATCGCATATACCTCGCAGCTTGCCCATGTGCTCTCAAATGCATACGTGAAAAGTCCTACTGCAAAGCGCCACAAGGGATATTCAGCCGGAAGTTTCCGCGACCTTACGCGAGTTGCTCATCTTAATGCGAGAATGTGGCGTGAGCTGTTTATGGATAACCGCGATATGCTGGCGCCGGAGATCGAGCTGCTTGCAAAAAATTTGCTCGAATATGCCGATGCTATGAAATCGGGAGACGGTGACAAGCTGGAGAGCTTACTTGTCGAAGGATGCCGCATTAACGATGAAATAAAGGGAGAATAAAAAAGACGACCGATGATTCGGTCGTCTTTTGCTATATTTTACGAAATGTTATACGCTCGATTGGAATAATACCGAGGTGTGCGGCAAATTCGCAGACCTTTTTGTATGTGGTGGGATTCATCACCTCGTCGGGCTCATGTGCATCACAGCCAAAAACGAAATCGCATCCGACCTCTTGTGCAATGCGGTAAAACCGCTCGCTCGGATAATGCCGTCCTTCGGCAAGACCGAGAAAGTTTACTTCAAGTGGAACATTGTTCGACTTCGCCCCCTCGCAGAGACGTCGCGCTTCGGATTCATAAAATTTTTCGTCCCCTTCAAAGCAGAAGATATCAGGGTGGGCAATATAGGTGAATTTGCCGGTTTGTATAGCTTCGAGAATTTGATTTGTGTAACGGATTAATTGCTCGTTTGTACGTTTTGGACCTTTTGAACTTTCATGCGTGTCATATTCATTGGCAAGGTAGTGTTGACCAAGAATAATATAGTCAAGGTTGTATGGTTTTAAAAAGTCCACAAGTTTACAGAAGAGCTCCGGATAATATTCAATTTCAAGCCCTATTTTTATATCAATATCATTACTGTATTCACGTCGCAGATCGGTAAGAGTTTTGACATAACCGTCCATTTCCTCCGGACGCATGCGAAAATATGAGTAGTACTCATCGGTGGGGAAGAACTGTGGCGAGTGATCGGAGAAACCGAGCACCTTAAGTCCGCGTGCAATGGCAGTTTCGATATATTCTCGTTCGGTACCACTTGCGTGGTGGCATCTTGCGGTATGAGTATGGTAATTTGCAGTCATTTTTGTTGCCTCGTTTGTGTTTGGTATGGTATTATTGTACCATATTTGCGCGAGAAAATCAAGGGGGTGGTAAATTTGAGTTTATAGTGGGGCGCACCGAGCAGTGGTGCTTCTTGCGATGCTTTGCGCCGCCTACCGAATTGCTCGCGGCGGCAATGCTGCCGCTCGGTCGGGGGCGGCGTTGTCTCTCAAACAGGTCGCAAAGCGACACTGCTGCCGATACCACCCGCCCCACCTAATTAAAAAATCCGATGCGAAAGCATCGGATTTTTTGGTGGGAGCGGGTGGATTCGGACCACCGAAGTCACTGACAACAGATTTACAGTCTGCCCCCTTTGGCCGCTCGGGAACGCTCCCATATGGAGCTGGTGAACGGAGTCGAACCATCAACCTGCTGATTACAAATCAGCTGCTCTGCCATTGAGCCACACCAGCACATTTTGATAACAGATATATTATATCACTTCAAAAGACGTTTGTCAATAGATTTTTAAAAATATTTTTTGGCATTTATGTTTTAATAAAAATGTGCCGGGCTTGCATACAAAAGTATACAAGCCCGATAATTAGATCATTTTGTGAGCTTATCAATTGCCTTGTTTTCGCCGAGCAACGCAACCGTATCGGTAGCTACAAACTTTCTCGCCGGATCGGGGGAGATGCTCGTGATGCCGCTTTCATCTCCGACTGCGAGGACGGTCACGCCGTAGTGACGGCGCACATTAAGCTCAATAAGCGATTTACCGATCCATTCCGCCGGTACGCCAATCTCAACTATAGAGTGGGTATCCGAAAATTCAATATATTCGAGTACATTGTTGCGGTCAAGGATGTGTACGAGCTTTTCGCCCATATCGCGTTCGGGATAAACTACCATATCTGCGCCGATCTTTTCAAGTACGCGGCCGTGCTGTTCACTTCCTGCGCGCGCAATGACCTGCTTAATACCCATCTCTTTAAGGAGAATCGTGGTTAAAATACTGTCATTGATGCTTTCGGCTGTTGCAACTATAGCACAGTCATATTCGCGTACACCTGCCGCATGGAGTACTGCCTCATTTGTCGGGTCTCCGACAACCGCATTTGTCACCGTGTCGCTCATTACGTTTATAATATTCTCGTCAATGTCGATGACGAGCACCTGATGATTGGTTTTTGCAAGATTGACAGCGAGCGTCTGCCCGAAACGTCCGAGCCCGATTATACAAAAACTGCGTTTTTTAGCTTTTTTCATGGCGAAATCCTTTCTGAATTGTACTTACCCGATCATCATATTGATCTCGGGATATGTGATGCAGCTGTTTCTTCGCGCTTGCTTTAACATTACCGAATAGGTTATGGTCAGTATTCCGACGCGCCCGAAGAACATCAGCATTATTATTGCAATATGTCCGGCAAGCGAAAGTGACGGCGTCAGCGAAAGGGAAAGACCGACAGTAGCGATACCCGAGAATGCCTCGTACAGCGCGTCGATTACGCCTGTGCCGCTTGTATGTGTGATGATAAGCGTTGTTATAAACACCGCGAGGAGGTCTATACCGATAACTGTAAGTGCGCGGATGACGGTCTCGTGCGGAACTCGCCGCCCCTTGATGACAAGCTCTTTTTCTCCTTTTGCAAAGGCGAGCACGGCAAATATGACAACGCCGAACGTGCCAACCTTGATGCCGCCGGCAGTGGAACCGCTTGCACCGCCAATAAACATTAAGAGCATTGAAACGAGTTTGGATGATTCGGTCATAGCGGCGTTGTTTATCATATCTATTCCCGCAGTGCGCGTGGTTACTGACTGGAATAGGCACTGAAACAGCTTGTCACCGACAGACAGATTTCCTATCGTATCGGGATTTTTCCACTCGCAAAGCGCTATAAGCAGTGTTCCGCCGACAATCAGCACGGAGGTAATGCCTATCACAAAACGGGAATAAACAGAAAATTTTTTGCCTTCTCGGAGAAAGTTTACCACATCGTCCCACACGATAAAGCCTATACCGCCGATTATAATGAGCAGCATGAGCGTTGTGCCGATGATATAGTTGTCATTGAGCGTTGTAAAGCTGCTGAAATTTCCGCCGTGGCCTGCAGTTCCGTCAAGCACATCAAACCCGGCATTGCAGAAGCTTGAGATCGAATGAAAGATGCCGTAGTATATGCCCCTAGTCCATCCGAATATCGGTACGAACTGCGAGGCGAGCACTGCCGCGCCGATGCCCTCTATTGTGAATGTGCCGATAAGTATTCGGCGCACGAGCTTGACTGTGCCGCCAACACCCGATAATCCGAGGGACTGTGCAACAAGCAGACGCTCACGCGGTGTAATCTGACGTTTTATGAAGATAGACATCATGACAGCCATAGTCATAAAACCGAGACCGCCGATTTGTATGAGGGTGATTATAACAATCTGCCCGAAAAGACTCCAATGTGTGCCTGTATCCTCGACAATAAGTCCTGTAACGCAGGTTGCGCTTGTTGCGGTGAAGAGGGAAGAACGAAATGAAGTGAATGTTCCGTCGGCGGATGATATAGGCAGAGTGAGGAGAAGCGTACCTACAAGAATAAGCGAGATAAAGCCGATCAAAATTATCTCGGTTGGGACGAGATGGCGACGGGTTTTTAAGTTACGCCTAGTCCGTTGTATCAGATGCTTACGGGGGGATTTTGAAAGGTTACTGTTCATAAAATCAGTCCTTTATAAATTTATAATAGAAAGCGACAGCCGTCACTGTGACAGCTGTCGCAGAGACTCAAGACAAAACTGCTCAAGTTCGTACATTCTTATGTGGAAGATGTTGTCAAGAAAGTCGCAGACATTCCAAAGAGTCTATAGTATTCCGAGTGCTGAGTGATTAATCAAGCAATGATCTGCGGAAACGCAGCTTGCTTCCCGTGTCGGTCATTTCACGGGTGCCGTCAAAGGCAAAGCCTTGGGCTTCTGTTGTTTTGCAGAGCTGTTCATCAGCGGAAGGGATCCAAACCACAGCATATGTGCAGCCGATGCCCTTCAAATATTCTACGGCACAGTCGGTAAGGTGACGTCCGATGCCGCTGCGCTGGTGGCCCTCGGCGATGGTGAGCTTTTCAATTTCGGCGCCGTCATAATTACTGTCGTGTGTTTTGGAAAGCAGTCGTATCTCGCACGAACCGATTGGACGTATACCGTCATATGCGATGAATATATGCCGGTTGGGCTTTTCGATGGTAGTACGGAGCAGATGCTCGGTAGTACGCATACGGAAGTCCTGCTCAATCTTGATTATTTCATCCGTATCCTCGTCACCGGTGCTCACAAATGTCGGACGGTGGAGCTCACAGAGATCTGCAATGTCAATATACTGTGCGCGGCGTATGGAAACATCCTTGCCAACGCCTCCGCAAAGCTCGTGAGGAAGAGAGATGACTGAAAGCTTTGCCTGAATTTTTGGGAAGGTCAGCTCGGTAGGCACTGCATCAAACAAGCGGACCTCACCGATCTCCGATTCGGGAAGATTGCCGAATTTAAAAACATCGGCAACAAACAGTACGCCATAGATCCTATCATACCCGTCTTCATCGACAGTATAAGCACAGACGGGAACGATACGGTACATTGATGCGCCCGTCTCCTCATAAAGCTCGCGTTTTGCAGTGTCGAGTATAGATTCATTTCCCTCACGGTGACCGCCGGGCATTTCCCATGTTGTAAAGCTGCGGCGACGAACAAAGACGAGCTTATCCTTATGACGTGCTGCGATAACTGCGAGTGTGAATTTCTCGTCTGCTATTTTATGAAGAGGATGGGTTTTTACAGCAAACATATCAATCACCAAGTCCCGGTATAAAAAGCTTTGTATGATATTCAGTGCATGAATGTGTGGGACTTCCTTCCAAAACTAATTAAACAATATAACACATATATTATACTGTAAATTAACGCTAATGTCAAGGCGTATAACAATATTTTGGCATATAAATAAAGTAAATCGGTATGCATTAGTAAAATTTTCGGTTGACACAAAAAGTTTTAGTTGGTATATTGATTTTAGTGCTTTGGTATAGTATAATGAAAATGTATATGACAATACATAAATGAGGGATTTGACAGATGACAGTTAAGCCGAAATTATTAAATGACTTTAAATGTATTGCTGATGAGTGCAGTGATACCTGCTGTGCCGGATGGGAAATATACGCCGATTCGGATACGGCTGATTACTATAGCATAATACCGGGAGAAAACGGCGATTTTGTCCGTTCACGCTTGACACAATGTGATGACGGCGTGCTTCTCTGCCGTGAAGGGGAGAGGTGTCCGTTTCTGCGCGAGGACAATTTGTGCGAGCTGATAATCCGTCTCGGTGAGGACTCGCTTTGCGATATCTGCCGTGAGCATCCCAGATTTTACTCAGGAACGGATAATCTAACCGAGATAGGGGTAGGCTTATGCTGTCCCGAGGCGACGCGCCTATGGCTCGAATCATCTTGTGAGTTTGTATTTGAAGAGGATGGGTATGAGCTTACGGGCGACGAGGGGGAAGCGCTTGAGCGGCAGTTGAGGCTGATAGATTATCTTGTAAACGGAGAGGGAAGACTCGGCGAGCGTTTTTGCTCACTGCTCAGCAGCGGACAAATTGATACCGCACTTTACGGTGAGCTTTGCAAATTGTATTCATCCCTAGAGCTTCTCGACTTGCATTTCGCAAAGCGTTTTTTCGCTCTGCCGAAAGAAATATCCGATACTCGCATGGCAAGGCTTGCGGCGTACTTCGTTTTTCGCTATTATTTTGAGCTTGGCGAGGAGCTGTGTCTGAAATTTTGTGCTGCGTCGCTTATAATGATTGCTTCGCTTGGGGGTGAGCTTGAGAGCGCGGCGAAGGATTATTCAAAAGAGGTGGAGTACGACACGGACAACCTTACGCGAATTTACGAATTTTTGTCCGACTGCAATTCACTCGGTACGCTGTGTGCGGACATACTGAAATAGCTTGAATTTATAATCGGAATGGGGGATAAAAATGTTTAAAAGAGATCATGTGAAAACCAAAATAATTGCATTTATCATCCTTAATCTTTTGCTGTGCGCGGTGTTCTTTGTTCTGCCGTCGATTGAGGCGGAAAAGCATTCGTACACTGGGTTTAACGGTATTGCTGAGGTCCTTATAATATATCCGTCACTGTCCGCAATATACGGCGCTATGCTTGCGTTTACATATCACAAGGACTACGCTTTTGTTTGCATGATGGGTGTTACGTTTTTTACCTGTTCGCTTGCGAACACGTTTTTGTATAATATAATCGAGCCGCCGGCGGCTTTTATCTATACGGGGATAATGGTAGCTTTCGTACTGCTAGTGCGTTTTATTTACATAGGGATGCGTGCGCTTAGAAAATCATATTGCTGCATATATAAAGAAAAAAGCAAAAATTACAGCAAATAAAAGCTGTGATTTTTGCTTTGCAAATTTGAGTTTATCGAGCGGTTTGCTGCTCCGAGTATTGGTGCGCCTTGCGGTGCGTTGCACCGCATACCGATGTTGCTCGCGGCGGCGTGCCGCCGCTCGGGCAGGGGAAGGAACTTCGGCGTTTGAGAGCAAAGCAGCCCCCTGCATATACGGCAGGCGGCGCAACACGCCGCGTGGGAGTTGCGATGCTCGAAGTAGTAAACTCCCCGATAAACAATAATTTACATTCAGCATGCAAAAAAACTTAGTCTGGAAAATAAATACGGAGGTTTGTCGTTATTTCCTCTTGTT
>JAZRAB010000153.1:0-3864 GCA_045634345.1 Candidatus Flemingiibacterium sp.
CACTTGATAACCTTGCGGCAAACGAGGTAGATAAAGCCGAGAACGAGCGCGATTGCGCAGGTCTCACCGATAGTACCGCCGTGTGCGCCGACGAGAAGCTGGAGTACGGAAGGAGCATTTGCAGCTGCCTCTGCGCCCTCATTGAGGAAGGAGAGGGGAGTTGCACCCGCCGCGATCTCGGGAACAGCCTCGCCAAGGAAGGAGAGATCGAAGAGGGGAGCGATTGCCGCGCCGCCTGCTACCGATGCGAAGGTGAGAAGCATAAGTACACGAGCTGCGATAGCGGGGTTAACGATGTTCTTTCCGAGACCGCCGAAGAATCCCTTGACTACTACGATTGCAAAAACGCTACCGAGAGCAGCCTGCCAGAGCTCAACGTTGGTGGAAAGGTTGAGTGCGAGAAGGAGACCTGTTACGGTTGCGGAGAAATCTCCGATAGTCTGCTTCTTCTTTACGCAAAGATTGAAGATAAATTCAGCTGCGACTGCGCTTACAACGCAGGTGAGGATGAGAAGAAGTGCCTTGATGCCGAAGAAGACGATTGCGGCGATGGATGCGGGAATCATGGCAATGACAACGTCAAGCATGATATTGTGGGTCGATACGCCGCTGTTAATATGAGGAGCGGCTGTAAGAGAAAGCTTTTTCATTACCATTACCTCCTTATCTGGACTGCTTGGAGCGCTCATACTGCTTGAGCCACCATTTAGCGTCCTGGTTGGTTGCAAGGAGAGGACGGTGTGCGGGGCAAACGTAAGAGCAGCATCCGCAGTCAACGCACTGACGTACACCGGTTTCGATGAGAGCGATCTCGCGCTTTGCCTCATCCTTGATCTTCATAGCATATTCAACTGCGCCGATGTTGATGTCAACAGGGCACTTTTCCATACATCTGCCGCAGCGGATGCAAGCGGAGGGCTCGGGAAGGGTAGCTCTCTTTTCGTCGAATGCGAGAATACAGTTGGAAACCTTAACGATGGGGGAATCAACGGAAACTGTTGCGTTACCGTTCATAGGACCGCCGATAACTACCTTGCCGACCTTTTCGAGATCGGTCTCGGTGAGCTCGAGAAGGGTACGGATCGAGGTACCGATGGGAGCGATAAAGTTTCCGGGCTTCTTGACAGCGGGACCGTCAACGGTTACGATACGCTCAACAAGGGGCATACCGGTGTTGAGGTATTCAGCAGTCTTCGCGAGGGTGGAAACGTTGATAATGAGTGCGCCGAAGGAGGGGAAACGCTTGCCCGCGATGGCAACTCTGCCGGTCGCGTTGTAAAGCATAACCTGCTTTGCACCCTGGGGATAGATCGCATTGAGCTCGTGGATAACCACGTAGGGCTTGTTTGCAAACTGCCTCTTGAGCACCTCGATCGCATCGGGCTTGTTCTTCTCGATACAGATCTTAAAGGTAGCTTCTCCAAGATACTCACTCATATACTTGCGCATATATTCAATTCCGTTATCGATGAGATCTGCGTGTGCGAGCATCATTCTGTGGTCGGATGTGATGTAGGGCTCACATTCCGCCGCGTTGACAAGAACGGTATCAACTTTATAGTCGGGGTTCTTTGCCTCGTTGAGCTTTGCCCAAGTGGGGAAAGCCGCACCGCCAAGACCGACAACTCCGCTCTCGCGGACTGCCTGAAGGAAACCGTCACAGCCCTCGAATACGGGGGGCTTCATATTGGGATCTGCCTCCATCTTGCCATCGCTTTCAATGCGGATCGCAGCAACGTCGCGGCCGCGAGCCGTGGGAAGGCTGTGTATCTCGGTAACAGTACCCGATACGGTTGCGTGTACGGGGGAAGAGAATCTTTCTCCCTCGCGTGCGATAAGCTGTCCTACGTAAACGTGATCGCCAACGTTGACGATAGGCTCGGCAACGCTACCAGAATGCATGTTCATAGGCAGGATAACTTCTTTGGGTGTCTGAATTTTCACGGGTTCGCATCCTGCCGTGTTTTTATTGTGCGGCACGTGCAGGGATGAGATGTCTTTCTTGAAAATCATAGCACTCCTCCTGTTTATATTAATTATAATTTTTTAACGATTTTGTCCGCCTTCGGCGGAATGATGGTGTATTTGCCTTTGCAAATCTCGAATCAATCTTGCTCGGTGATGAGAAGTTTGAATCCCTCGGTCATCAGTTTTTCTCCGTCGGGGGTGATCCAGAGGACTTCAACACCGTCAAGTGTATCAACGAGAGCTCGTCCTTCCGCATAGCTCACTGTGAAGAGCGCTGTGGAGAGTGCGTCGGCAAGTCCCGAGTCCTTTGTGATGATGCTGACGGATGAAAAATGCTTTGAGGGCATAAGTGTGTCTTTATCGATTATATGGTGGTACTGTACGCCGTCAACGGTGTAAAATCTTTCGTAGATTCCCGAGGTGACGCACGAGGTATCTGTCAAAGTTATATATTCCGCGTAGGTTTCGCCTCTGTCAAGAGGATTTTTGATGCCGGTAAGCCAGCCGCTGCCGTCGGGCTTTGTACCGATGATGCGGATATTGCCGCCAATGTTGAGAACGTATGAGCTGAGTCCGAGCGATTCAAGGTATTGCGCAGCCTTTTCGGTGGCGTATCCCTTGCCGAGCGCACCGACGTCGAGTGATGCGGCAGGGTCGCTGATGCGGACTGTGAGGTTTTCTTTGTCGATCTCAAGCAGATCGATGGATGTGTGCTTGCTTGCTTCCTCCAAAACTTCGGTGGAGGGGATCGAAGCGTTTGCGGGATCGCTTGATGCCGCTTGTCTGCAGTCGTGCCAGGGGCGAAGCACCGCGCCCATCATTACGTTCATCTCGCCGCCCGTGAGCGTATAAAGCTCTTTTGCATAAAGAAGAAAATCAATTAATTTTTGGTCGACTTTAAGGGGTTCACCACCCGCATTCAGATTGATGGTGCGGAGGTTTGTGACACCCGAATGTTCATAATAGATGTCAAAAAGGTTGTGGTATTCTTCGAGAATTTTTGCAGTTTCGGAACAAATTTCTTCAAATTCCTCGCTGCCCTCGCCTGAGTAATTGTAAATATAGGAAACAGTGTCAAAAAATGTGTAATATACCATTCCGAGGGGTTCTGTCTTAACTGCAGATTGAGGGCAGCCCGTCATAAAGACGAGCAGCCCCCAAATCAGAGATAGACAGGAAAGGGATTTCAGAATCTTCACAATTCCTATCTCCTGTTAGTGAATTTTAATTATCTTGCGTTGTTAGCAGCCTGTGCAACTACTGCGCAGATACCGGTGATCTGCATGGTGCAGCCTGCATCGAGAAGAGCCTGCTCAACAGAGATCTGGTGAGCGTTTACTTCCTTGGTCTGCATGCCTGCGATCTCTGCAGCGGTCTTGCCGAGAACGTAGCTGGAGAATGCAGCGGACTGGATGTACCACTCCTTAACGGTGCCGCCCTCAACGTTGGGCTGGCCGTAAGCTGCCATGTTGTAGCCTTCCTTGAGCTCACGCTTGGTGCCCTTGAACTCCTGAGCGGTGGGAACACCTGCAACAGTGATGTCGATCTTGGGCTGGATAGCGTCGTTAAGGGTTGCGATAACCTTGCCGTCAGCAACTACTGCGCAAGCGATATCGGAGTACATAGCTACGAGACCGTCAGCCTCAGCGGTAGCAGCCTTGGAATCAGCAGCAGCGGTCTTAGCAGCTACACCAAGGGTGAAGGTGCCTGGAACTGCCTTGAATGCCATGCCCTGCTCGTCAGCGCAAGCCTTTGCAACTGACCATGAAATGGGTGTTCTGCATGGAGCAGCCTGCCTCGAGGAGTGCGGTGTCAACAGCGATCTGGTGGCCGCCAGCTTCCTGAGTCTGGAGAGCTGCAACCTCAGCACCGGTCTTGCCTACAACGTAGGACTCG
>JAZRAB010000154.1:0-11864 GCA_045634345.1 Candidatus Flemingiibacterium sp.
TCGCGGCAGCAATGCCGCCGCTCGGCAAGGGGCAGGAACCGATCTCAAGCAAGACGGCTTCGCCGACTTGCTATAAAGTTCGGCAATGCCGAACTTACACGCAGGTCACAACGTGACCTGCTAACGCCGAAGTTTCCTGCCCCTTGCATCCCCAACCTCCTTGGCTGGCGCCGCCCCTTTTATCGCAGTTATAAACATACAAGAGGCGGCTCAGCCGAGCTGAGCAGGGGGCAGGCGGCGTAAACGCCGCGTGGGAGTTGCGAAAATCGGAGCGATGAACACACCGATAAACAATAATTTACCGCACATAATAGCTCACAAAAACATCATAACTAATACAAAACACAAATTTCGGAGGCATTATGTGCACGGCTATCAGTCTTCACGGTGAGCGCCATTTGTTCGGTCGCACACTCGATCTTGAATGTTCTTACAACGAATCAGCGGTTGTAACGCCGCGTAATTTCAGATTTGATTTTATAAATGAAGAAGCATCGGCAGAGCATGCGGCTATTATGGGAATAGCTTCTGTACAAAACGGTATGCCGCTATATTATGATGCGGTAAATGAGTTCGGATTAGCAGCAGCTGGACTTAATTTTCCCATGAGTACAGAATACCATTCGCCGATAAGCGGTAAGCAGAACATCGCTTCATTCGAGTTTATTCCATGGGTGTTGACAAAGTGTAAAACAGCTACAGATGCAGTAGACCTCCTGCAGAATACCAACATCACAACCGATAGTTTTTCCTCTGATTTGCCAGTCACACCGCTTCATTGGATGATATCCGACAAAGAGCGTTCAATAACCGTCGAAGCCATTAGCTGCGGACTCCAAATATATGAAAATCCTTTCGGTGTTCTGACAAATGAACCGCAGTTTACCTACCATACACTGCATCTTTCGGATTTTATGCAGCTAACATCCTGCCCACCAAAGAATCAACTTTCGCCCAGTACTGTATTTTCGCATTACTCGCGCGGAATGGGGGCAATCGGTCTGCCGGGCGATTTTTCGTCATCATCGCGCTTCGTGCGTGCCTTTTTCGCTAAAGAAAATTCGGTTCAAGCGAATTCTGACTATAAAGAGATAAGTCGATTTTTTCATATTATGGATGTGGTCTCAATTCCATCGGGATGCGTCAAAACGGAGGAAGGGAAGAATGTCCGTACAATATATACCTCATGTGCCGATACAGATGCAGGTATTTATTACTATACGACATATAAATGCCGCCGGATTTGTGCCGTCAAGTTTGGTGGGCATAATCTTAATTCTACTGCCCTTTATGCCGTCTTAATTGACGGGGAAGAGGATGTCGCTGAGATGTAAAATCATTATTGTTTTAAAAGAGAAATCAAAAACATCCTAAAAAGTGGATAATTTGTGCGATTTCTTGATATTTCATTGACAAAAAAATTTATCCGTGATATAATTTGCTTGGATTTTTGGGAGAAGATTTTTGATTTAAATGTTTGTAAATTGTTTGGAGGTTATCATGGATTCAACATTCGTACTCGGTGCGGCAAACGCAATCATTACACCGCCTCTCGGAACATTGCTTTACGGCTACGGTGCTGTAGAAAGACCTGCATCGAGAGTCAACGACGATTTGAGAGTCAACGTACTTGCCTTTGGCAACGGCAAACCCGAGGCGATTCTTGTCAGTATGGATCTTTGCTCAATTCCCGTAGATCTTGCAAAAGAACTTCAGGGGGCGATATCGGAAAGCACCGGAATTCGTGCTGACCGTATCGTTCTTTCGGCTATACATACACATTCGGGTCCCTGCCTTACCACGATTGCAGGCTGGGGAGAGTCAAATACCGGATATATTGAGAGCATTTTTAAGCCCAAACTGTTTGAGGCAATAAATGCTGCAATTGATAATGTTGTTCCCGTGTTGATGGGCGTTGGGACTACAGAAAGCCATGTGGGAATTAACCGCCGACAGATTATGAAAAACGGCTCGGTTACCCTTGGTCAGAATCCGTATGGAAGCTATGATCAGACCATGACTGTTTTGTCTTTCATAACACATGAACACAAGCCGGTTGCAAATCTTGTTCACTACGGATGTCACGGAACCGCCGCTGGATTCGACTGTGATATAACGCGAGACTGGCCGGGATATATGGTGGACCGGATGGAGGAACAGACCTGTGCCATGACACTTTTCTTTAACGGAACTATGGGCGATACAGGCCCCAACATTTCAAACGGTAAGACAATAGGCGATATGTCATTTGTCCGCGAGCTTGGTTCTATTGCCGCAGCTGATGCTGTGCGTGCCTTCAGAACGGTCAAAGAATACCGTGAGGTGTGCTACAAATCGGTATCGGACACAATCAAAATTCCATACCGTGAGTTTGCACCGATCGAGGAGATTCAGGCGGAATTTGACCGTCTTGACAATATAGAAAAGCGTAATTCTACAGAGCATCTTCGCTATGCCTCGTTCAAACGCCGCCTTGAAATAATAAAATCCGGCGAGAAGCGTGAGACGCATAAAGAAATATCACAAATTTTATTTGCGTTCAATTCGGTAGTGCTTGTTCCGTATCCATTCGAGGTATTTTCCGAAATTGCGCTGAGACTGAGGGAGTACAGTCCGTATCAGCACACACTAATAATATCCAATTCAAATGGTGCATACGCATATCTGCCGTCACACGATCAAATATGCCGGGGCGGTTACGAGGTAATGCAATTCACCGATCGCCACCCGTATGCTATGGTTGAAAACGCGGACGATTATTTTATAAGCGAGAATTTGAGAATAATGGAAAAACTTTCTTAAAATACTACAGTTAATATTAAACAGGCCGGATGGATATTACCCATACGGCTTGTTTTGTTGTCGATCTTTTGTATGTTCAAATATCAAGCGAGCGCTTGAATTCTGTAGGACTCATTCCGGTGATGCGCTTGAAAACACGCGAGAAATACTGGGGATTGTCAAACGAGAGCTTATCAGAGATTTGAGCGAAATTAAGTCTGTCTTCACGAATAAGCTGCTTGGCTCGGTCTATTTTTGTGTGTACGGAGTAATTGGCAATGGTCTCACCCGTCTGTTCACTGAAAAGACGGCTTAAATAGCTTTTGCTGTAACCGAGAAGTGTACATACGTCGGTGACGTAGAGATTCTCCTCAATGTTATCGTGTATCAGCTCCCTTATCGCTGTAACAAGATGATTTTCCATGCTCTCTTTTGTGGGAAAAACATTGGTCTCGCCTTTTTTTGTAATACTGCGAATCAGAAAAATAAGCAGCTGCTCAAGGTAGGTTTTTATAAGCTGCTCACTGCCTATTGCTATATCCGGTTTTTTGACAAGCTTTTTAAGATGTGGGTCGTTTTTTGGGATAATATATGCCTGTTCAGATTCCTTTATCACGGATGAGATAAAACTCTTTAGGGTTTTGTCAAGTGTAGTGTGGTATTTTTCAAAATATTGCATTGAGGGAGAGTTGCAGACAAATGATACCACAAAAAAGTCGGGCGCACTGTCAAGCGCACGTATCGAGTGAAATTCATTTGGACGGTGGAATACTATCTCGCCCTGTCCAAGTGTGATTTCGTTATCATCACAACGGACAAGCACGCGCCCTTTGTCAATGTAAACCATTTCCCAAAAATCGTGGCTTTCACCTTTGAAAATAAAATTCTTATCAAACTCATAGTAATGGATTGTTACGATTTTTGAAATATTAACGATACTCGGAAGCCCGGTTTTGACATATGTTGGTTTCATATTTATCCTCGTATTTTATGTGCTGTGCACGAAATTGAACGTATACGGTAAAAAAATGACTGTAATTTTCAGCGGGATTATTATACAATTATTTTATCATATATTATTAAATAATGCAAGGAGAATTTTTATGAAAAAAGGTATCAGTATTTGGTCTTTCCCCGCAGCACCCCTTGCGAACAGCTTCGCTTTGGCAAAGGATGCAGGATTCGACGGAGTTGAGGTAGCACTTGACGAAGCAGGCGAGCTTTCGCTTACCACATCTGAAAAGGACGTACTTGCTATCGCAGATCAGGCTAAGAATGCCGGCATTGAGCTTTACAGTGTCGCATGCGGTCTTTATTGGGACTATTGGCTTACCGCTGACTGCCCCAATGAAAGAGCAAAGGCAAAGGACATAGTTAAGCGCCAGCTTGATGTTGCCAAGCTTCTCGGATGCGAGACGATCCTCGTTATCCCCGGTTGCGTAAATGCGGACTTCGCAAATCCCGATAAGGTGGTCGATTACAAGACTGCTTATGAGAGAAGCTTCGAGGCTCTTTTCGAACTTAAGGGATACGCTGAGAAGGTCGGTGTTTCAATCGGTCTTGAGAATGTATGGAACAAATTCCTCGTTTCTCCGATGGAGATGCGTGATTTCATCGACAAGCTCGGCAGTGACTATGTAGGAAGCTATCTTGATATCGGAAATACACTTGCAAACGGTTTCCCGGAGCATTGGGTAAGAATCCTTTCCGACAAGATCAAGAAGGTACATTTCAAGGATTACCGCAAGGTTGCCGGCGGACTTCACGGCTTTGTTGACCTGCTTGCAGGTGACGTAAACTATCCTGAAGTTATGAAAGCACTCGCCGAGGTAGGCTATGACGGATGGGTAAGCGCGGAGATGATCCCGAATTACAAGTATTATACTGAAGCAATAATTTACAACACATCGTACTCGATGGACAAAATTCTTGGGAGGAAATAAAATATGTTAAAGGTTGGATTGATCGGCTGCGGTTTTATGGGTGCAATGCACGTAAACTGCTACAAGAATATTGAGGGTGTTGAGATTGCGGCGCTTGCCGATATCAGAAACGAAAAAGCGGCTACTCTCGCAGAGGGAACAAATGCAAAGCTTTTCTCTGACGGTATGGATCTTATTAAGAATGCGGATGTTGATATAATCGATATCTGTCTGCCTACATATCTGCACGCAAAGTATGCGCTTGCTGCAATGGATAAGGTAAAATACTTATTTGTTGAGAAGCCTGTAACACTCACTTCCGATGAAGCGGATGAACTCCTCAAAAAGAGCGAGGAAACCGGCTGCAATGTGCAGGTAGGTCAGGTTATACGTTTCTGGGATGAGTACGTTGCACTTAAGGACATGCTTGCCACGGGTGATTACGGTAAGGTAATCAACGCTAACTTCCGCCGTCTCAGCCCTCGTCCTGATTGGGGATGGAGCAATTGGCTGCTCGATAATAAGCTCTCCGGCGGTGCGGCACAGGATCTTCACATTCATGATATAGACTTTGCTCTTTCGATCTTCGGCGAACCGAAGAAGCTTTATTCTGTGAAGAATAAAATCGGTGAAAAGTTCTCATACGTCAACACACTCATGGAATATGACGACTTGGTAGTTGGTATTGAAGGTACTTGGGATTTTCCTGCCACGCATCCGTTTGAGGCAACCTTCCGTGTAGTATGCGAGAAGGGTGTTATCGAGAATGCAGGTGGAAAGTTCATGCTTTACACCAACGATGAAGCGAAGGAGATCGCGATCGAAAAGAAGCAGATCGGCTCGACCAACGCAGGCGGAAATATTTCCGATCTCGGCGGTTACTATAATGAACTTCTTTACTTCACAGCTAAAGCTGCTGCAGGTGAAAAGATCGAAAATGCGACGCTCGCTGACGGTGTAGCTTCGCTTAAGTTCCTTCTTAACAAAGAACTTGCATTTTAATTTACATCTACAGAAAAAAGCGCCTGAATTTTTGTGAATTCAGGCGCTTTTTATGTTTATATATCGGCATAGAGTCAATACAAACTCAGGGCTCCTCGCTTGCACTCGAAAGTGCTTTTTTAAATTGAAGTGGGGGTATGCCGAAATGCTTTTTGAATATTCTGATAAAGTAGTTGTAATCTGTAAAACCACACGAGGCGGAAATCTGCGTTATATCAAGATCGGAGCGCTTTTTTAAAAGATCATGCGCCAAAGACAATCTTTTTTGGAGAACAAAATCAATTACTGTGGTATTAAATTCCTCCCTGAAAAGCCGGTAGAGCGAGCTTTTTGAAATGAAGAATTCATCGCATATGCTTTGAATGTATATTTTTTCTGAAATGTGCTCCGCTATGTACTGTTCTATTTTGATTGACAGCATGCTTCGTTTGCAGCAAATCAGACCGTTCACCCAAAAGCTTTTTATTATTATGTCCATTATATTTAGTTGGGCGCGGAGCTTGTCTTGTGAAATGATGGGAAGCTTTTCATATAGCTTCAGAAGCTTTTTTTCGGAGAACCCGTAACGCTTTGCCGCCTCAGCGAGCTTTTTTGGCGATGAGTATGTATTATCCGCATCGCGGAACTGTCCGGTTTGCATATAGGCGATGACTGTACCCTCGTATATTATGGGGGTTATTGTTTCCATGAGACCGGCGTGGCAGCCATAGAAAATTGTTGAGGTAGCGGTCGCGGCTTCTTTTAAGTGTATAAGGTTGGAGCGGTTACAGTTATCGACGCAGATCTTTTTTGTACGTATGCAAGCGCAGCAGTCTGAAAAAATGGGGGAGGTGGCAACTATATCAAGGGCTGAGTCATACAGCGTTACGGCAATGCCTGTGCTGATATAAAAATCAGACAACAGTTCGGTAATCTTCTCTTTATTGAAGATATAATCCATACAAATACCTCCCATTTTTGTACACTCTATATGCACATTTTTTATATACTTTTATTATAACATCCAGCTTTTTAAATGTCAATATTATTTGGCAATTGGGAAAATAATGCTATTTTTGAGGTCGAAATTGCTATTATAAAGATGATATATCATGCTATAATAAAGAAAATATAAAATGAAATAATATTTTCGTAATATATATTTTAGTTATAAATATGCTCACAAACTGATTGAATAGAGGAATATGACGACGGATTACATAATACTTGTTTTGGCGGTTTTTTGTTTTGCCGCACAGTTTGCGTTCACAAAGGTATATGAAAAGAACGTCAGACAAACACTGGTTACTTCTCTCGTAATGCTTGTTGCGACTAGTCTTATTGGCATGCTGATATATCTTTTTGTTGGCGGCTTCAAGGTGCAGATTACAGCATTTTCATTTGCCTGGGCATTGGCAATGGGTGTAGTCATGATACCGTATTACATGATAGGAATAAAGGTTCTTTCTCTCGGAAGTCTTGCTGTATACAGTATGTTTATGATGCTTGGCGGAATGCTTGTACCTTTCTTTTACGGTATCATATTCCTCGAAGAATCAGTCCAACCCACAAAAGCGATTGGCTGTGTGCTTTTGACGGTGTTCATTGTTTTACAGGCAATTTCGCAGCAAAGCTCGGAAGAGGAGACCTCACCGAATAAATGCCGAAGAAAATGTTGGTTTTTTATCCTTTGTCTGCTTATCTTTTTCATAAACGGAATGACGGGGGTTATAGCTAAGGCTCATCAGATAGGTCCGAATCCTATCGATGAAATAAGCTTCACAGTTATTTCCTGCGCAATAACGGCAGCTATAAGCGGTGTGATGCTCTTGTTCGCTTTGCTTTTCGGAAAGAGAGAAAAACGTGTGGCTGCCAAAGGCTCGCTTACACGCCCTGCGCTGCTTGCAATGGCTGCTATCGGTGCGGCGGCATACACCGGAAATTTCCTGCATCTTAAGGCAGCAGTCAGTGTCCCTGCATCGGTGCAGTTTCCCCTTGTATCAGGCGGAGTTATAGTTATTTCAGCACTTGTATCTGCGTTTGTTTTCAGGGAAAAGCTTGCGAAAATGGAATGGATATCAATTGTAGGTGCATTTCTTGCCACCTTCCTGTTTGCGTTTTAAGAGTGATTAATTGATGAGGTGTAGCTATGAAAATAGAAAATTATATTGATCAAGCCGGCAAACCCGGTGTATCGGGACTGTTTTTTGCCTGCGGCAGCTTTGGCGTTGTTGACGGTGATGCAAAGTACGAGTGTACTGGCGATGACACCAAACGTGTTTATACATACGAAAACGGCGCGGTTCGCCTGAAGTCGGAATTTACCGTATACGAAAACGGTATTGTTATCCGCCGTGACACCTTTGAAAATCTTTCTGATGACGAGATTGTATTAAATAAACTCGTAAACCGCTTCCGAATGGATGCAGATGCATACGAGGTTTACACGCAGTTTAGCGGTTGGCAGCACGAAAGTGACGGCGCATGGCAGCCGCTTATAACGCAGGTGAGTGCTGCTTCTGAGGGAATACGTACCTGCGATGGCGCTTCGCCGATAATGGCACTTCGTAATCTTCACAGCAAGAAAACCACGGTTTTTCATCTTATTCCTAACGCAATGTGGGAAATGAATGTCCGTAAATACGCGGATAGCTGCAAAGAGCTTGTTGTGGTTGAAACGGGATTTGAGGATGCCGGTATGCATATGAATGTTGCTCCGGGAGAGTGTATAGAGCTTCCGACCGTTATTTTCTTCAACACAGAAAACAGCGATGACTTTGATATGTATAAGCTTCATAATATATATAACGAAATGTACCCCAGGCGGAAAATGCCGGTATTATTTAACTCGTGGCTTTGCTGCTTTGACACTCTCAACGAGGAAGGACTTTATAATCAGGCTGACACTGCCGCAGAACTTGGCGTTGAGGCATTTATGATAGATGCGGGCTGGTTCGGAGAAAAGAATTGGTATACTTCTGTCGGAGACTGGGTTGAGAATCCGAAGGTGCTTCCGAACGGCGGTCTTACAGCTCTTTCGGAATACGTTCGCTCAAAAGGAATGATCTTCGGACTGTGGTTCGAGCCTGAACGCGCGTACAGAACATCCACCGCGGCAAAGACACACCCCGAATATTATATTGGCGGATATAGTGGCGGACAATTCCTTGATTTTGCAAACGATGATGCAAATGATTATATGTTTGATGTCCTCTGTTCTCAAATTGACAAGTACAGCATCGGCTGGGTAAAGTTTGACTTCAATGCTTCGATCCCGTATGATCCGTCCGGCAATTCGTTCTATCGCTATATGCAGGGACAGCGCCGCTTTATTGGGCGACTTCGTGAAAGATATCCCGATCTGTATATTACCAACTGTGCGGGCGGCGGATACCGCATGGAGCTTGGACATGGTATGCTCTATGACAGCTATTGGCCGTCTGATAATGAGAGTATGATTGATGAAATGACAATAATAAAGAACTCGCTTAAGCGCTTGCCCTCGGCACTTATTGAGCGCTGGGCAGTTCTCAATTGGAGCGGAGAATTTCCGTGGTACACTCATAATGAAAAGAGAAACCTAATGCTTACATGTCGCGGCGCAACATGGGAAAATGTTGAAATCGTCAGTGACAATTTCATGAAGGCGTATATGACAGGCGGCCCGATAGGATTCTCCTGCGATATTGCATCGTTCTCAACCGAATACAAGGAAATGTTCAAAGCGCATATAGAAAAATTCAAGCAGGACAGAGAATTTTATCTTAAAGCATCTGCGCGCTTGCTCGTTGATTCCAAGGATATAATTGCAATCGAGTATGCGGATGCGGAGCTTTCTCGCTGCTTGGTTCAGGTGTTTACAAAACAGACACATGCGCTCGAACTTACGGTATATCCTGTGCTTGATTGTGGGGCGATGTACCGTTTAGGTGAAGAGGAGATTTCGGGTGAGTCCGTTGTTGCGGACGGAATACGTTTGTCATCGCTGAAAGATAACGACTGCGTAACGCTTGAGTTTATAAAAATATAACGAAAAGTAGCTGTCAAAGACAGCTACTTTTGCTTGTTTTGTGGCTGATATGGAATTATTTATCAAGGGATGTTTGTAAATAAGCAGCATTTAAGCAGACATATGACGGTGTCCAGATGAAGCTTTATTTATAATTTATCTTATATAGTAATTTATTTGTCTTATATCATAACTTTTTTGTCTTGACAAATCGGGACAATTTATTTATAATTATGGTGAATATTTTTATTCTAAACCAAATTTTGGAGGCGCACTCAATGGAAAAGAAAAATCGCTTTTGGGGTCTTCATTTTGACTTCCATGCAAAAAACTACGATGAGATCGGTATTCGGACCGAGGCGGAGGATATAGAAAGATATATCCTTGCCGCAAAGCCGGATTTTATACAGTGTGACAGTAAAGGTCACGAGGGCAACAGCAGTTATCCTACAAAGGTGGGCAAGCGAGCTGATCTTATCAAATCGGATAATCTTCGTATGTGGCGTGATGTAACAAAGAAGTATGATATTCCGCTTTATGTACATTATTCCGGAGTGTTTGATGAGGAGTATGTAAAGGCACATCCCACGGAAGGACAGAGAAATAAGGATGGTGAGCTTACCGGAAAAATATCGCTGTTTGGCTCCTATCTTGACGATTGCATGATTCCGCAGCTCAAGGAATTTGCGGATGATTACGGTATTGACGGCGCATGGATAGACGGTGACTGCTGGGCGGTTGAATGTGACTATTCCGAGCGCGCTATGGCTGTGCTCCCTAAAGATATTACACCTATTGAGCATAACCTTGCTATGCGTAAGGCGTTTTTTGAATATGTTAGAAAGTATGTTGACGCAATACATAAGCATGCGCCTCATTTTAAGATTACAAGCAACTGGCTCTACACGGTAACCTCTCCCGACGAGCCTACCGTTGATGTAGATTTTCTCTCCGGTGACCTTAATCATCAGGACAGTGTTCATGACGTTCGTTTGGCGGCGCGCTGTACTGCACTTCGCGGAAAACCGTGGGATCTGATGGCGTGGGGGTTTGAGTATACTCATTTCGTCGACAAGCCGGCTGTTCAGCTTATGCAGGAGGCTGCGGGCGTCCTCACACAAGGCGGCGGATTTCAGGTATATATAACTCAGAACAGGGACGGAAGCGCAAGACGTGCAAATACTGACCGTATTGCAAAGATCGCTGAGTTTGTACGTGCACGCGAAATGCTTTTCGGAAAGGAACCTATCGCGCAGGTGGGTATACTTTATTCGGAATACGGATATTACCACTGCAGAGAAAAGGGGGGTAAGCCGTTTGTGTCGGGTGATACAAGACCGTCGCTCGTAGGTACTCTTAATGCGGTGCTTGATGCACAGTATACTTTGAATGTTCTCTGCGATTATCAAGCTGACCGCTTTGAGGAGTATGACATTATGCTCGTTCCCGAATGGGATGACGTGGGGGCGGATATGCGCAAAAAGCTCCTTTCCTATGCCGAGAGAGGCGGAAAACTCGTGCTTCTCGGAAATAAGGCTTCCCGTGCATTCGGCGATGAAATCGGAACCGAATTCGGTGAGCTCAAAACCCTCCCGGCGGCATATCTTCTCGGTGACGACGGATGCTTTGCGGCGGTCAACAAGGCTGGAGGCGGCGGCGACAAGGCAAGTGTCGATGTAATCGACCTTTTAAGAGGAGAGGGAACTATATACACCAATGCCGATTTGCGTGATGCGGCATTGCCGGCTTATCGTATCGACGAATACGGCAAGGGAAAGATAGCATATATACCGTATGATTTTGGCTATTGCTTTGGTAGTGGACGAAGCTATACTATAAGAAATTATCTTAAAAAGATACTTATGGAGCTTGAAGCGCCAATTATTGAGATCGATCGCACGAATATCGATCTTACAATGCAGAAGAGCGAGGACGGTCTGATCGTAAACCTGCTCAACATGCATCAGGGAAGACACTCACTTAGATATCTTGTATACGATGAGGTGCCGGAGGTGCGTGATATTACAGTTAAGGTTAAGGGCGAATTCTCGGGCGTCGAAATGCCGCTCGGTGAGAAATTCACTTATGAGCTTACATCTGACGGTGCTGTCATACATATTGACAGACTCGATGTTCACAGCATAGTGCTTCTCAAAAAATAATAGAGTAAT
>JAZRAB010000155.1:0-13560 GCA_045634345.1 Candidatus Flemingiibacterium sp.
GAAAACGGCTTCTGCTACGGACTGCGCGATCAGCTCGGCGTGCTTTGCGACGGGACAGTAGTACCCTGCTGTCTTGACCGAAACGGCGATCTCGCGCTTGGCAATCTTTTCGATCAGCCGCTTGATGAGATCATAAATTCCGCGCGAGCGAAACGAATTTATGACGGATTCACATCGCACATATGCGCCGAGGCGCTATGCAAGCGCTGTATGCGCGCAGGATACTATCATACGAAATAGACAGACAGCGGTATGCGCGTCATGCGTATATCGCTGTTTTGATATTCAAATTTGAGTTTGTCGGGCGGGTTGTTGCTCCGAGCATTGGTGCTCCTTGCGGTGCGCTGCACCGCCTGCCGGTATGCAGGGGGACTGCTTTGCGCTCAGACGCCGCTCCAATCCGCCCCCCTGCCCCCCCTGCTCGGCTCGGCTAACTCGGCTCTTGAATCACGATAATATCAATAAAAAGAGCCGGTTCAGCCGAGCCAAGGAGGGAGTGCAGAGGGGAACCTGCGGATCGGCGTTTGAGAGCAGCTGGTCCCCCTCTGCTATACGGCAGGCGGCGCAAAGCGCCGCGTGGGAGCGCCGATAATCGAAGCATAAAACTCCCTGATAAACAATAATTTATAATCATATAGCGCAAAAAAACACTTGCAAAAGCAAGTGGTTTTTTGATTGTAAGAATTAACCTACGATACCGGAACGCTCGATACCGCCGATCAGATATCTCTGCAGGAATACATACATAATAAGCAGAGGAGTGAGGATCAGCAGACCGCAGGTGTTTCGGATAGCGGATTCGTACAGATTTCGAGCAGCATATGCTGTGTCGAGAGACTTCGGAATCGCTATAACATCGGGCATCAGTATGAACTTCGTATTGTTCGGGAAGAACAGCTCCGTATAGAAGTTGTCTGTCCACTGCCACGAGAATGCGAAGAGGAAGATGGTGATCATCATCGGTACGGAAAGCGGGAGAATGATCTGAATAAAGGTTCTGAACACGCCGCTTCCGTCGATGTAAGCGGATTCTTCAAGTTCATCAGGCACACCGCGGAAGAACTGACGCATCATGAAGATGTAAAGTCCGTTCTTGAACGCAAGACCCCCGAATGACAGAAGTGCCAACGGCCAATAGCTGTTCATCATATTCAGCGCCTCTCCGGTAAACAGTTTGAACAGACCGAAGATATCAAAGAATCTGAAGTTTACGAACATCGAAAGGCGCAGGGTTCCGTGTGGGATTACCATCGTAAAGATAACGAGAAGGAACACCAGCTTGTTGCCCTTGAATTTGAACTTCGCCAGACCGTAACCGATTACACAGCACATGAATGTCTGAATAAGTCCACACAGCACCGACAGAATAAATGTATTTCCGAGTGCTTCAAAATACTTGTTGCTGCTTATAACAGCCTTGTAGGTATCAAGTGTCGGATATTTCGGAATCAGCTTTACCGTTACGTCGACAAAGTCCTCACGGCTCATGAACGAACCTGAAATCTTCGCAAAGAACGGGAAGAGGATTACATACGAAATACCAATCAGAAGAACATAGGTGAACACCTTGACAACTACATTCTTAACGAAGTTTCCGTTAAGGAACTTCGCTTTGATACGTTCCTTCAGGGGGGTTCTTTCAAAATCAACTCTGATCTTGTTTTTACTCTCCTTCATAACGCGGGGAGCATTTTGTGTCTGTTGAGAATTCATTTGTTATCCCTCCTTAATCGCGTTTCTGATAGAAGACGTATGAGCTGAGAAGTGCCGCAACCACACCGATTATAACAAATACGATGAGGAAGTAGATCCACGCCATCGCGGAGCTGAGCACCTGACCGCCCGTAGCATTGGTATAGACTTCCGTGATATATGTCATAACCATATTCGACTGTGATGTGAAAGAGTCGATGACCGTGTATATCGCATTAACGAGAATCATCGGGCTTATCATCGGGAAAGTGATCTTCCAGAAGGTTTCCCACGCGCTCGCACCGTCTATAGAGCAGGACTCATAGATAGCAGGTGAAATCGACTGAAGTCCAGCGAGGTAGATAAGCATCTGTACACCGGAGCGGTTAATGATATCGTAGATATTATTAACCATCGTTACGACATATTCAACGAGCTCGGTACCGACCTTCATGTTAGCAAAGAGCTTCTCGATATCTACAATCGAAAGGATGTCGCCGGTGGCATTCTGTCCGGAACCGTCGTTAATACCCTCTTCCGTGGTACCCATGTAATCGAGCATCGTGTTCGACTGGTCGATCTGATCAATGATACCGGTAGAGATAATAACGGGGATAAAGAAGATCGCACGGAACGCAGCGCGTCCAACCATCTTCTGATTCAGAAGAACCGCCATAAAGAGCGAGAAGATAACGATTGCCGGAATATCGAAGATGAGCTGCTGGATACCGGAGGTAAGTGTTTTTACAAATTCGGTATCAACGAACAGAGCATCCGAATAGTTCTTAAAACCAACAAAATCAAGTGTGTAGCTTCCGCTTAAGAAGTTAAGCTTACTGAAGCTGAAGGTAATGGAATCAACGATTATCGGCAGATAAATCAACGCGAAGCAGAGCACGAACGGGAGAACAAACACCCAACCCGCGCGAGCCTTACGCGCATCCAGAGAGGCATGGCGCTTGCGCTTTTTTGTCACAGGCTTTACATTGCTGTTCATTTATTATACCTCTCCTTTCTTATTTAACTACCACGAAGTCAAGGGCATCAACCGTATATGTCTCGCCATTGTCTTCAACTGTGATTGCGAAATTGTTGTAGTTAAGGATGAATGCTGTACCACCCTCATATGTAACCTTAACGATTCTTCCGTCGTCGGAGGTGTACTTAGTGTATACATAGCCTTCATCGACAACCTCCTCGATTCCGAGATCCATACCACCGAGATCCTCGGAGGATACTATCTCTTTGCCTGCGAGTGCCGCAAGACGTTCAGCAAGCTTCTTTGCCTTTTCAGCCTTTTCTGCTGCGATCCTTGCCTCTTCCTCTGCGAGCAGTGCTGCCTCCTCAGCGGCTATTCTGTCTGCCTCGGCTTCCTCCTCTGTGGGAATACGCTCACCGATAAGGAACTCGTGGTCAACGATCTGCTTATCCTGGAGGTCTGCGAGGGCATTGTTAAGTGTATTATACAGCTCGACTGTGCTGTCAAACCAGATGTCAAAGCCCACGGAGTAGTACTTGTTGAACTCCTCGTCCTCTTTAAGAAGCGAAGTGTTATTCATGGACATGGTAAAGTAGATTCCCGCGCCATTCTCAATAGCCTTGAGAATTTCGTAGCTTGTGTCACCTGCCATGTTGATTGCACTGCCCGTAAAGTTTACGCATCCGTGGAGAACCATACCCATGAACGGTATAGCTTCACTTGCGTTGGAGAAACGGCTGGAATCAAGCGGTACATTGAGGATATGATCGGCATAGTTAAGAACATAAGCGTTACCGCCCTCGGTCATAACATTTGTGTAGGTCTCCTCAAGATTACCAAGGAAGTCCACGGTAAACTCTTTTGTATCCTCGCGGTTATAAGGATCCTTCTTATCAAAGTCGGAGTTCAAATCGGTACCGAGTGTCGCTACCGAAACGCCGCTCGGAGAGAGCTTGCTATACTCTTCGCTGAAGTTGTCGAAGAAGTAGTCATAAACCGACGGTGAAATAGCCAGCGAGAAGCCTTTTTCAAACGACTGAAGTGTGGAATCGTAGAAACGCTTTGTAATATAGCGGTTATCCATAGTCTTTACAAGATGCTTCTTGTTGGATACACCGTCAAAGGATGCGTTGTTGGTGATGTAAGCAAAGTCGAAATCGGGATATACTCCTATCTCGTTTTCGTTTGCATACTCAACAAACTCGGTAAAGCCCTTGTCGCCGCCGACCACCTTTTCAAATTCAACGTGGTAGGGGTAAGTGCTGTTCAAACCGCCATTGGTATAACCTGTGAGCTTATAGTTGATATTGGAGACACCTGCCTCGTAAAGACGTGTGTACATCTCCTTAAGGTTATCAAATGTGGTAAGAGGCTTCATAACCTCTACCGGGATTGAGAGGAACTTCTCAATAGTATCAAATGCACCGAAGGACTCGATGTAAAGCGGAATATCCTCCTTCACATCGGTAAGCTTAGTGAGAATACCCTTTTCGATAAGGTAATCTCTGTAAGCCTTTGCCATGCCGACATAGCTTGCTTCATAATAATCGGTGATGCCTGCCTCAGCAGCAGCGTCATCGCCGGTCAGCATGACGTACTTAATACGGTAGCTGCCGGTATATTTACGCTCGGAAACAACCGTGTAGGTAGCTCCGGCACCTCCACCCATTGCAGCATCAAGCTCATATGTATCGGTAGGTCTTGGGTAGAAGGTCGGGAACACGGTGTTATACTTATGAGTGGTTCCGCCGTGCTCGGTACTGAGCTCTGCAAGAGAGTCGCCCTCTTCAATGATCGCAAAGAAGCCGTTGGGCTGCTTGTATGGGGGAATGAAGGGCTTCATACCCATTGCAAGCTCTTCCTCTGTAAGCTCCTCGGGAATGAACACATCAGACTCAAGCACGCCGTAAACGGGCAGTCTCATAACTTCCTTGTTTTCGCCTCCAACCTTCTGGTAAGCGTAGTCCTGACCGTAGATCTTACCGGTAATGGTAAGCGGTTTTGTTCCGATATCCTCGAAGCGGACTAATGCGCCCGAACCGTCGGGAATGAAGGTGTATCCTTCATACTCGCTTGTACCGGCACCGAACCAGGGAAGCATGTTGATATAGTTGAGCTGGTAAGTACTTTCGTCAAAGCGAATACCGTTCGCGGGGAGACGTACATCAAGATTTCCGTGCTCATCGAATTTGTATTCGAGCGAAAGTCTAAAGAGGACGGGAGCCTTTTCGTTACCTACATACTGAGTGATGTTATGATCCTCTTCCAGTGTTTCAAAGGTGTACTCAGGGCAGTAGGTCTTGATGATATCCTCGATAATTGTCTTATCGCGGTTACTTGCGGTTTCATCGAACGTGTAGATCTCCATGGTCTCACAGATCGGGAACTTCGCAATCATCTCATTTCTTGCACGCTCGGACTTTTTCGGATTGAGAGAATCCTGAAGAACGTAGTAAGCATTGATCTTGTTTCTGTCAGAGCCTGCAGGGATATTCGCAAGGATAAGCTCCTCAAAACGCGAGCGCTCGATATACATCGGAAGCAGCTTACGAGTCTCGGTACGGCCCATCGCGTATTCAACGCGCACACCGTTCTTAACCTTCTTAACATTCACCTGACCTCTGAGACATGCCTCAACATAGCTGTTCATCTCAATCTTATTCCCGTTATCTGTATAATTGATAACGATCTGCGAGAGTAGCTTCTGCTTTGTAGCATTTGTGGCAGTCAAAGATGCAACATCATAGGGATTCGAGAAAAGAATCTGTCCTGTTTTGGTGTTTACATAAGCAATCTCGCCGGAAACAGGCTCTACGTAGAGTGCCATATTACCCTTTTCAAGGTACTTGGTCATCGTAGCGAGCTTATCCTCGGGCTTATTAAATACCTGCTTTACATAATTGATAGTCGGTTCGCCGGTCTCTTCATCAATGCCGGGAACAAGAGTCTCGGCCGCAAAGACCGGAAGCATTCCAAAGACCATAACAACAGTCAGGAACGCCGATAATAATCTGATTTTTTTCATTTACTATTACTCCTATCCTGTTATTACATGCGGAATGTTATCTCGGTGATGATACTTGAAACAAAGCTTACGATCTTGGCAAGAAGCGCGGAGAAGAGAACGCCGATAAACATGATGATCGCCATTCCAAGGATAGTACCAAGAGATGTAAGTATATTCTTTGTAAATGAGTAGTCGTGAGTTACCATCATACCAAAGAAGATGAGAATACCTGCCCATACAAAGGCGAAGGTGACAAGAAGATTAACGATGGTAGATTCGTTTACAAGCGCTACATTGGAGTAGAGCACCGACGGAATGATGAGAATCGGAATCGGGACAAGCGCATAGCAGGTTGCCACGAAAATGTCCTTCAGGCTTCCTTCACCGTCAAAGAGTGTGGTAAGACACCAGTTAGCAACGGTCCACAGAATAACCGGCACCGCAACAGCGGCAAGCTGGACGAGGATCGTTCCGGATTCCTGACGGGGATCGAAGATATAGCCTGTTCCGACATCCTGATAGTAGAACGTAACGATTGCAACAGCAAGCCATACGAGAGCCGCTCTTACCGAACCGCGCTGTTCATGCTTCAGATCCCAGAAGCCGTCGAAGGGATGCAGGATAAGGTGATTTGCGTAAACAAGCTCTTCCCAGAAGGTCTTACGTCCCTTCTTGAGCTGTGTTTTCTTATTAAGCTTTGCGGCGTACTTATTAAAGAGCACGAGCAGCACTACAACAACGATAGCGAAAAGCGGAATGAGAAGAATATAGTTGGAGATCCATTCCTTTCTTATCTCCTTAAAGGACTCGGAATAGTTCTCAGTATCATAAGCCGCCTTGTAATAATTGAGCGACTCCTCGTATTCCGCGCTTCTGTAAAGGCTCTTACCTATACCGATATACGCTGTGTCAAAGTTGTTGTTTCTCTGGAGGATCTGATTCCAGTGATCCTGCGCCTCATCATATTTACGCTCGTTGGTATTCTTAACCGCGTCGATAAGAAGATCACCGTACTCGGTACGCCTGAATACCGTAATATTGTCAGCGGTCTTATCAAGAATAAGAATATCGCTGTCAAGGTAAGCAATAGCCTCAATAGACTGAATGCTTCCGAGCTGCTGACCAACGTCACCGAAGATAAAGAGCAGATTACCGTCTTCATCGTAGGTATAAACCTTGGAACGCTTTTCGTCAATGATAGACCATGTCTTTTCCGGACCTACGGCAGCGTCGATGATTCTCGACGGACCTGCAATAGTTGCAGTTGTAAGATTGGAGACATTGACTTCACCGCCGGGGCCGAAGAAGCCGTTACGCTTCATGATATCCGCGCCCGCGGTATTGAGCTTCTTGACAGGAGAATATGTGCTGTCTTTGCTGTCAATAGCGCCCTGCTGTGAGTTCTCATCAATCGAGGAGGTTGTTACATAAATGAAGCCGTCCTCGTCGATAGTGATGTTGTTAAACTCGGTGGAAACGTACTGCTGTGAGAACTTTCTCTGATCTTCTGTCTGGAAGTTTCTCCAAAGTATTTCAAGAGCACTGATGGTAACCTTCTGAGCACCGATAAAGCCCTGAAATTCGCCATCCTCGTTGATAGCGATGACACCCATGTAGGTAGAGGACGATACAACGTAGATTCGTCCGTACTCATCGACTGCGAGCGCGACCGGCTTGTAAACCGAGCCTGCCGGGAAAACATCCGCGTCCGGTTCTTCGATGGTCTTATAATAAGTACCGTCGATCTCGAACATTACAATACGGTTGTTGTCAGTATCAGCAACATATATTTTATCGTCCTGAACAAACACACCGGAAGGACTCTTAAGAGAATCCGGAACGCCGTTCTGGTTGATAAATTTTTCGATGTAGAACTTCAGCTTGTAGTATCTGTCAAGTACAACGATACGGTTGTTCGCCGCATCTGCGATATAGACGTTTCTGTTTTCATCGACAACGAGATCACGCGGATCGTCTATTGCAGGCTCAACGCCCATGTACGCCGAGTCGATCTGTCTGTCCGGTACATACGCATCAGGAGACTGAAGCGCAAAGCCGTCGATCGAATAGGTGTATGTAGAATACGGTGTGATAGCCGCAAGAGGCATACATCCGAGAACGAGCATCAGACAAGCTGCGAGGGCAAGTATTTTTATTGATTTTTTCATATTTACCCTCCTTTAGTCCTTCATACCCGACGAACCCATCGTCTCGATGATGTTACTCTGAGTAATGACGAATACGCTTATCGGAACCGCCATCATGATAACCTGCGAAGCAGCAGCAGCACCCGCACGGGCGATACCGCCGGCAACGATCTGATTGATGGCGTAGTTAAAGGTCTTTAACTGCTCGGAATAGATGTAGATCGAGTTACCCGCATTCCAGAGCCCCTGGAAGGAGTAAATGATGAGGGTAAGCCATGCAGGCTTGACCATCGGCATTGCGATCTTTAAGAATGTGTAGAACTCGGTAGCGCCGTCAAGACGCGCGGATTCAAGAACCGCATCGGAGACCGAAGACTCCATAAACTGCTTCATTAAGTACAGACCAAGCGAGGTACACCAAGCGGGAACGATGATTGCAAGGTAAGTATCAACCCAGTGGAGGGTACTCATGGTGAGGAAGTTTGCGATAGCGGTAACTGTAGAGTTAAACATAAGGGAGAGGACGACTACCTGGAAGATCCAGCCGCGTCCGGGGAACTTGATCTTCGCAAGCGCGTAAGCTGCCATTGATGAGAAGATCAGGTTTCCGAATGTACCCGAAACCGAAATAAATACGGTGTTGAATATGTATCTCGAGAACGGAACCCAAGAGGTACTCATGAGCTTAAAGAGGTCTGAGAAGTTCTTGAGCGTCGGGCTTACAACATAGAAGCGAGGGGGGTACATCCACAGCTCATCGAGCGGCTTCAGCGACTGCATGATAACGTAAAGCATCGGCAGGAACATGAAAGCACCGAGGAGGATGAGCATTATATTGATACCGAGGTCTCCTCCAACCGAACGGTTGAGGACAACTTTATGTTTTCTGGTTCTTAACTTTGCCATATTATTGTCCCACCTTCGAAAGTAATTTCTTTATAACGAGGTTACAGCCCACCATGACGATGAACAAAATAACCGCGATCGTAGAGGAATAACCGACCTCAAAACGCTGTCCGCCGTAGTCTTCGAGATGGTGCATGATCGTGTGTGCCGCGTAGTCAACCGACGGCATACCGGCAAGCGCGGTAACGACCGCACCGAAACCGAACGACTGGGTGATAGCCATGACCGCACCGAACATAAGCTGAGGCTTCATAGTCGGAAGGGTTATGTACCAAAGCTCCTGCCATCTGTTCTTTACGCCGTCAACGGCACCTGCCTCATAAAGCGATTTATCAATAGTCTGAAGACCTGCGATAAACGAAAGGAAGGAGGTACCGAGCGATGTCCAAAGTGCAACAACGATACACAGTGGCATAACGTAGTTAGCATCCTTAAAGAACAGAATCGGGTCAGTGATAAAACCAAATTCGAGCAGCCACGCATTAACATAGCCGTAAGAGTCACTGGAGAAGATTACCTGCCAAATCAGGTAAACCGAGCCCGCGATAGACGGTGCATAGAAAATAAGTGTTACGATCGCGCGGATCTTCGGGGCAAGCTCGTTAATAAACCAAGCAACGAGCAGGGAGATAAAGTATGATACGGGACCGGTAATCGACGCGAATACGAGAGTATTCTGTGCCGCGGTCAGGAAGATATCGTCATCAAGGAACAATCTTATATAGTTGTCCATGAAAACAGGTTTAGGCATTTCGAGCAGATTAAACTCGGTGAAGCTCAAAAAGATTGACAACGCAACCGGGAATACAGTGAATATAAGGAAGAGGATCATAAAAGGCGCGATCATGATATATGCGGTCTTATTACGAGCCATCTCTTTAAGAGTCCACTGAAACTTGGTCATGTCCTTGCGAGAAGTCGGCTTCGGCGTCTTCTTCGCCGCTGCGTTCTGTGACATGTGTGTTCTCTCCTTTACAGATTTTAATATTACCGTCATGCACTCTCATACATTTCGCTCTCGCGGAATGTATGAGGCGCTTTCGGAAAGTTAGTTTTCAGATTCGCTCTGCTGATTTTCTCTTGCTTCTCTGTCAGCAAGAGTTTCACCAAGCTCAAGGGTATCAAGATCGAACTCTTTACGCTTTCTGGTGATTTCCTTATTAATATCGTCTATATAGCCGAGGAGCGATTCAACGGGATCGGCGTTATTGTTGAGCGCATCAAGGAATGCGAACTCAACGTAACGCTGAATGATATAACCGCCGGGCATTTCTTCGATAGTAGCAAGGTTGTTGTACTGAGCAAAGATATTTTCAAGATCGGTAGATGTCCACGGCAACGATTCGATCGCTTCCTTGTTTGCGGTAGCGAACATCGCGCCCTGACCAACGATAGCAACCTTCTCGTTAGCATAACGGGACTGTGTATCGGCGGTGGTGTACCAATCCATGAACTTCCAAGCGTTGTCCTGCTTCTCGCAGCCCGCCATCATAATAATGGAAGTAACCGTAGAAATTGCAACATTGTTTATGCTGCCATCCTCGTTTTCCATACCGATATACGGTACAAACTCCCAAAGGTCACGAATTTCGGTTGCGAAGACAGAAAGCTGGTTGTACATTGTTATGTAGTCAGCGAAGATGATCGGCATTTCACCGGTTCTGAAACGGTTTGCCGCATCATACTGATACGGGAACGAATACTGAGTAAAGTACGAGCACATGGTGTCGAATGCTTCGAGTGCAAGATTCGAGTCGAGGTTGATTCTCATGCCCTCATCAGCGTAGAGTGTGCCTCCCATCTGATAAAGGAAGAGCTGCAGACCCGCCATACTGTTCGGAATACCAACCTGCATGTTGTTGTACTGAAGCACCGGAACCATAGCCATCAGATCATCCCATGTCCTCGGGATATCGAGACCGAGCTCTGCAAGGATGTCCTTGCGGTAGAACATCATCGAGAAGGTCTGTGTTTCGGGCAGACCGTAGGTCACGCCGTACAGCGAAAGCGGAACGGTCGCAGACTCGGAGAATCTGGAAACAACCTCATCGAAGGTGTCAAAATCGTTAAGCGGAAGAACCGCACTTCTGATCGCGTATTGTACCGGGATATTCTGTGCATTCTCAAGCGCAACATCGGGACCGGTGCCGGAAAGTGTCGCAGGAAGCAGTGTACCGGCGGCAACGAGTCGGAGGTTTACGCCGATGTTCTGTACAGAGGTGAAGTAGTTATCGCAAAGTGTACGGATAACCTGCGCGGAGTCGCGGTCACTCTGTGCCCAGACGTCGATGACATCCTTTTTGTCGAGCTGAACAGTCGCACCGAGATTTGAATAGTCGGTAAAGAACGACATTATAAACGCCTTAAGCTCGAATGCAATCGACTGGAAGAAGCTTGCTTCTGCTCTGGGCATCTTTTCGCCGGCTGCCTGAATTGAGAGATAATCGAGAAGCAGCGGCTGATTTCTTACGCCGTTAAGCCATGTACCGAGGGTACCGATGTTACTCTTAAGGGTTTCAAGGTTTCTTGCCACCTCGTCCTCGTCGGTAGCCATCTTTTTAAGCACACGCGCGATATCATCGAGGGTTGCGGTGTTGCTTCCCTTTGCTCCGTTGATCTCCGTGATAAACTCCGAAACCTCGGCAAGCTCAAGGTGCTGCTTGTAGAGGTCCTTGATTGTGTCCGGGATAAGTCCTCTGAAGTTGTAGTCACGGTATTCATCGGGATCCGCACCGGTAATCTGAAGGATCTTCAGATAATCGTTGTTGATTGCGGTAAGCGCATTCTGAACGCGGCCGATTACCGAGCTCATGTTACCGAGAACGACTTCTAATCTTACTGTATATTCCTTACCTGCTTCAAAGTAGAACTGGAAGGTGGTCTCGCCATTATTAAGTGCAAGAGTATTCCACGAATCGGAATAATTGAATTGGAGGTAGTTGGCTTCCGCAAACGGAACCTCGCCGTTTATGTAAATGCGGCGCGAGGTATACATGCCGTTAAGATCTGCCTGCTTAAAGCGCGGTACGATCTCATAAAGACCGCTTACCTCGGGAGTGAACGAATACTCGATCCACTGACCTACACCCTGCCATTTTGTACCGCCGAGCGTGTTAAGCTTGGACTGTGACGGATTCTGCGGATATGTTATAGCAGAGGTTCTGTCATTCTGGGGGTAAATGGTCTGGTCGGAGGTAGCATCGGCAAATTCCGCCTGAAGAACAATAGGCTCTGCACCCACAGCGGGAGCGTAACCGTTCTTTTCGTATTCTGCCTTGACTTCATCATACGTGGGAACGTCCTTGCAGGGATACAGCGTGATAGTCTTAATTATAAGAGCCTCACGTGTAGCCTCAAAGGAAATTGTGTGAGCACCCTCTGTGAGCACGACCTCAAAGGGATCGATATCGTAACCGGTAGAGTCGCTCAGTACATACGTACACCACTCGGGAGAAATGTACTTCTGAGGTCTTATATCGTTTCCGTTAAGGTCAGTCTTAAAGATAAGACTCCCGTCCTCAGCCACAATATAATCGTCATGCCACACCTTGGTGAACGAGAGATATCTCGCGCCCTTGAAAGGATACTTACCGTCGACACGCAGTCTGCGCTCGATAGAGGTAGCCTTACCGCCGTCGTCAAGAGTTTCGAAGTTATATTCGACCTTGATCGCATATTTAGCGGTCTCGGGAACTTCAATATCCCACGTTACAGTACCGGAGTTCGGTGTAAAAAGCGCGTCGGAGCGCACTTCAACCGCGGCATCTGTCTTTTCCTTGTTGTAATTGACTGCGTCAATAACAATTGATGAGCCTGCGCGCTTAACATCGGCATTTCTCGCCGCATAATCCGCGTAAGTTTCAGCGTTGAGAAGGTCGCGCACGTCCTCTATGTCATAGCTGACGGTCGACGAATTCTCCTGCGAATCGGTCTCTGCGGCAGCGCCAACAACGCCGAACGCCGAGCCGAGCATCATCAATGATAAAAAACCAGCAATTAACCTTGTTAATTTCGTTTTTTTCATTAACCTGTTCCTCCTGCCAAGAATTACTTTGAAGGGTATAAAATGCATAAACAGCCTCGCTGCATACCGTAATACATTTCGCATCGCTGCGAGTGTGGCTTATAATATAATGTAAGCAACCGGCGAAATTTGTAAAACGGCATAGCAAAGCAGTGAACTAATCGGCGGCTCCGATCATCACATCGGGACAGTCCGCCGATTTTTTCATACCAATATAATAGCATAACGGCTGAAAAAAGTCAAGAGCGGCATTTTTTTCGTGCCTTTATCGCAAAGCAGCGAAAAGAGCGACATGTTCGGCAACGCGATTGTTCACATTTTGTCGAAAGCTTCACTCTCGCACTTCACGCCGTTCTTCGACAAACGTAAGAGTGCGTATGTAAATTAAAATTACACATATATAGTGAATTTTTCCTTAAAATAAAGCGTTTTTCACAAGCTCCGTTCAGAATTTGTATTATATAGTAATTTAAAATTACTTTTATCCTCTTTTAAAGGCATATCTTGAGACGTAAAACCGCCATTTTTTGTGGTGCATATTGCACAATTCTATCAGCGTTTTTTCTACACATATACAAAATGCACAAATTTATCGATTTTCAGTAAATTTCTGTAAATATTTGTAATATATTTACATTTAAGTTTTATCTTGGCTGCACGCGCCCCTAATATTGATATTCACTACACCTCGGTCGGTATGACTGCCGCTCCCTACTATATAGCATGCAAGTCATAAGAGACAACTTATTGTTTATCTGGGAGTGTAATGCTTCGATTATCGCGGCTCCCACGCGGCGCACCGCGC
>JAZRAB010000156.1:0-15476 GCA_045634345.1 Candidatus Flemingiibacterium sp.
CACAGAACGACATGGCTACGATCCGACTTCGCTCGAAACGAGCATCGCCGTAGTCGTCGAAGAGGTAGATAACGGATGCGCCGGGAACTGCAGATGCAACAGCGTATACATCATCAACTTCCTCACCGGTAGTAGTAGCGAGGCCGGGAACTTCGAGAAGCTCTTCGTATTTCTTTACTGTCTCTGTGGGGTTGCCGGATGCATCAGCGAGAACATATACCTTTGTTCCATCGGGCTTGGTAGCCTTGTAAATTGCGTAAACCTTAAGAGTTGCAGGATCGAGAACGTTGCCGGTCTCTTCATCAACTGTGAGGTCTACAGAGCCAACGCCTGCAGTAGCACCGCCGGTGAGAAGAACGAGCTCGTTCTTAGCCTTGCTGTTGGTAAGCTCAGCAACGAGGCTGTATGCCTTACCGTCGTAGTTCCAAGTGTCGTCAGCAGTAGTAACGGTCTTCTTGTTATCGAACGAGAAAGCGGAGCTGCGAACTGCAACAGGAGCCTTACCGATAACAGCAGCGTCGAACTTGCCGCCTTCCTTGTAGTTGGTGAGAACTACAGAACGGTTGAGGTAGTCTTCAACGTCGCCGGTGATTCCGAGGTCAGCTGCGAGAACATACTCAACATCGCCTGCGGGAGCACCATTCTTAAGAGCCTGGATACCAACATACTTGGTAGCGTCTACGAGAGTGGTGTTAGCGAAGTGTGCGGTAGAAGTAGCAACAGGACCGAAGTGCTGCTTGGGAGTAGCGGTGATAACGAAGAGGTCCTCTTCAACAACACCGATGATACCACCGAAGTTAGCAGCAGCGAAGGTCTTAGCGTCCTTAGCAGCGGGAGCAGCATAGATCATGTTGTAGATGATCTGTGCAGTCTCAGCTCTGGTGAGCTCCTGCTCGAGATCGTATACAGCAACGCCAGCGGTGAGACCGAGTTCCTGAGCCTTGCCGTAGAATGCGAGTGCCCAGTTGGTAGCGTCGTACTTAACTTCGTAGCCAAGTGCGCAAACTGCCATCTTAAGGCCTGCACCGTAAGTGATGTTTCCATCGGGGTTGAACTTGTTGTCGCCAACGCCGAGGATTACGTTGTTGAGGTAAGCGTGCGAGATAGCACCCTTGTAGTGACCGTCGTTAACGTCATCGAAAATGTTGATGCCGTTAGCCCAAACGGTGTTATCAACCTCACCGGTCATAGCGCGTGCTACGAAGAGAGCCATCTGCCATCTTGTAACCTTGCCATCGGGAGTGAAGGTTGTTCCGTCACCGCTACCTGCGGTGATCTTCTTTTCAACGAGATCGTTGATAGCCTTAGCATAAATGTTGTCAGCTGCAACGTCTGTGAAATCAGCGGAAACGATTGCAGTAGCGCTTACGATCATAAGCATTGCAAGAACTAATGCAAAAAACTTCTTGAGATTTCTCATTGTTTTGTTTCTCCTTTAAAAAATATTATTTGCGGTAGATCCCCACCTTGTAAATCATCCCTTGACTTGAATCATTCGGTCTCACGTGAATGCTCTGCAGTTTTCGGACACAATTTACGCATAGTGAAGATTTTCCCTGTACATATGATACTACAAGTCCCTTTTTTTTGCAATAGGTCAAATCTGTTTGTAAGGTATTTGTAATTTTAAATGGGATTTAAAATTACGCCTCAACCAACAGCAGCTTCTTCATAAATCGACTAAAAAGCCCGAAGTAGCCTATCTTTTCGACATTTTCCGCCGCCGTCACGGGGAGAGTTGCGACAACCTCGCCGTCGATGAGAAATTCTATTTTTCCGACCTCATCACCCTCCTTTACGGGCGCGGATACGTATTCGGGCAGGTAAATCTGCTGTGTCAGCTTCGCCGCCTGCCCTTTCGGGAGCACGAGCGAGGTCCCGTCAGCGCCGAGACGCACCGTATCGGCAACTCCGCCGAGCACGCGCAGGTCATCGAGCGGCGCGGTGGGTGCTACGGGGGTAACTTCGTAATTAGCGAAGCCGTAATCGAGCAGCTTCTTGGCGGTCTCGTTACGCTCGTCGCGCGTCGGGGACGCCATTACCACGGCGATAAGCTGCATACCGTTCCGTTCGGCAGTAGCGGAGATACAGAACTTCGCCTTTGAGGTCGAGCCGGTCTTGAGTCCGTTCGCACCGGCGTAGAAGCGGATAAGGCGGTTGGTGTTGGTAAGTCCGAACGCGCCGCCACGGATGGTGTCCATCCAGATAGAGGAGTATTCGAGTATCTGCGGATGCTTTGTGATGAGCTCGCGCGACATTATGGCGATATCGCGTGCGCTGGTCACGTGGCCGTCGGCGGTATCATCAAGCCCGTTGGTGTTAAGAAAGACGGTGTTTGTCATACCAAGCTCGGCGGCGCGCTCGTTCATACGCTTGACGAATGCTTCCTCGCTTCCGGCAACCGCCTCGGCAAGTGCGACTGCGGCATCGTTGGCGCTCGCCACGACCACGCATTTCACCATCTCTGCGACAGTCATCTCCTCACCGGGCTCGAGATAGACCTGCGAGCCGCCCATCGACGCGGCGTACTCGGAGGTACGGACGGTGTCCTCCCAGCCGATGCGCCCCTCGGCGACAGCTTCCATTACGATAAGGAGAGTCATAATCTTTGTAACGGATGCAGGAGGAAGCGCTTCGTCAGCGTTCTCCTCAAGCATGACGAGCCCCGTGGAGGCTTCCATTAATATATACGCGCGCGCGTTATATTCGGCGGCACTCGCGGGCAGAACAGCAAGCACTGTCAATGACAGTATTAATAATAATGTAAGGATTCGCTTGAATTTCATATAAATCACCTCGCTGATTTATATGATGGAAGCGCCAAAAAAATACATTGTGCAAATCAAAAACCGACATCCGCAAAAATTGCAGATATCGGTTTTATACATGAAATATCTTTTTCACACCAAAGCTGTCATCCGCCGTGACGATATAATATTCAACAAGCTTGAGGTTTGCAGGTGCAAAGAAAGACTCCATCTTCTGCGCAAGCTTGAAATCCGCCATTGTAGGATAACATATATAGTCGCTTGACATTCTCGCAACAGCAACCGCACTCGAATGGTGCCGCGAAGCTCGGCTCATGAGCGAGAACACATCATCCCCGTCAGCATCAAGCGGTGCATCCTTCACCTGTTCGATGCATATCACGCACATGGAGCTGTCAAAAAACACCGCCCAAGTCGCGTCGTGCCGAACCGCACCGCATCTGTTTGAAAACACCTCGCCAAGCTCATCGCCCTCAATATGCCTGCCGCATATATCTTCGTCTTCTTTCTCTAAAGCACTCACCCGGTCCGCCATATCTCCGACGGCGCAGAGGAGCATTGCGCTCGTCTCTCCGATGCCGTCTATCATGCATAAATCCTCCGGCGGCGCATCAAACAGCCTATCTATATTCCCGTCAAAGCGTTCCATTAAATCTACTGCACTATCGCGTGTGTCGCGCACGCGAATCGAGAAATACAGCAGCATTTCAATAATATCTCTCGGTGAAACATCGTTTCCCTTTGTCCCGAGGAATCTCTCAAACATTCTTGCGCGATGCCCATCCGCTCCGACGGGCTTTATCTTTCGCGGCTTTTTAGGCGTCGGCGAGTTACCGCTTTGCATCTTTGCCCTCCGTTAATGGTATTACTCTTGAATATTTTACCATATTTCCGGAGATTTTTCAAGTGTTATTCCCATTTTTCTCATTTACCGAAATTGTTTTCAAATTCGGCACTGTTCTCCTCATTTACGGAAGCCTCGGTGGGAACGTATTCGCGCAGAGTCACCTTGACATCGACATACTTACTGTCGCGCACGACCTTTATGGTTATTTCGTCACCGACAGAACGGCCCTTAATTGCCGCCTTGATATCAGCACTGTAGGTCACTTCTTTGCCGTCGATTGCAACGACGCGGTCGCCCGGCTTAAGCTCGTCGGTATACTCCGAGTTCGAGATATAAACGCCAAGTGAGTTCACACGGTAGTACATTGCGTCATAGGCATTGGTTACATCGACATAGTTGATTCCGATCATTACTCTGCCGCGGACGTAGCCGTAATTGGTAAGCTCTGTCGATACCTTTTTAGCGGTGTTGATCGGGATTGCAAATCCGATACCCTCAACAGAAACGCCAGATGATGCGGTGGTCGATTTTGCATTGACGATGCCGACAAGCTCGCCGTACATATTGAAAAGTCCGCCACCCGAGTTACCGGGGTTGACCTCGGCGTTTGTCTGCAAAAGCGTCATTGTAGTACCGTCGATCTCGACCTCGCGCGAGGTTGCGCTGATGATACCGTTCGTCACCGTGCCGCCAAGATTGCCGAGCGGATTTCCGACTGCAACGACCTCCTGTCCGACGCTCAGAGTGTCGCTGTCTCCGATGAGGGCAAATGGCAGATTCGTCGCCTCTATCTTTATGACCGCCACATCCGATTCGGAATCCGCACCGATTATTTTCGCGGTGTAATCCGTACCTTCATTTGTTCTGACGGTAATTGTATTTGCGCCGTCAACAACGTGATTGTTTGTTATAATAAGTCCGTCCGCGCTGATGATAACGCCGCTTCCGGCACCCGAGGTAACGTAGTTTCCGCCCCAGAAGTAGGAATCGGTCACAATGGACTCGGTGGTTATCTCAACAACGGTCGGCGAGACGACCTCTGCTACCTGCTCGTATGTGCCTGCCGACGTATTTCCGTTGGTATAAGATTGGAAGACGACCGACGGGGAGGCATTTGAGGTGCCCGACGGCGAGTCGATTATTCCCTCTTTTGCAAGCCGGTTCGCAAGGGCTGTTCCCGCGAGGGCTGAAACGAACGAAAAGGCAATGCACGAGGCAATGACAACGGCAGTTGTACCGAGTCCGAGACGCGCCTTCGGTGTCTTATCTTTTTTGGGGGACTGGTTGTTTATATACACCGTTTCTCGGGGGATATAGGTGTAGTTCGGTGTTTGTGGCTGCTGTGAGCTTTGATTTTGGTTGTCTGCATTGTAATTATTATAATTATGGTTATAATCCATTTTTGTTCCTCCTTAGTATACGCCGCATTTTGCGGATAAGTATCAAGCTTACGAAGATATTATAAAAAAGCAATGTGACGGTTATATGACGGCGTGCGGAATATTTATTGAAAAATTATTTTGATTCCGACAAATATTTTTTACGGCAGAAAAAATACGGTATCATCACAAAAAGGAGTCCGCCAAGCCACGCCGCAGGCTCGATATAAAACAGCGTTTTGGTACCAATCCATGCTACGACCGCTTTACCCATCCCAACGCGCACTGCGAACTCGGCAATTCCCGAAAGCAGTGACCAGACTGCAATCCCCATCGACTGCAGAATGTTTCTGTAAAGATGAAGTAAATACAGTATAACCAAAAGCGCCGCTATAACAGCAAGATAATACCACCCTATTTCCAATGCCTCGGGACCGCCTTCTTCGGAAACATCCAGAAACAACCGCAGCATGTGTTTTCCGAACGCAAGCGCAAGCGCACTTATTGCAAGAGCCGCCATTATGCTCATTTTGACCGCCGTCCCGATGCCGCGTTTTACCCTATCGATATAGCCGGCACCGTAGTTTTGGGCAAAAAATGTAGAAAATGCGGTGCCCAGCGATATGGCGGTGCTTTCGAGCAAGCCGTAGATCTTGTTTACAGCCGTATAACCGGCAACGAATATACTTCCCTGTAAATTGATAGTTGACTGAAGAATAATCCCGCCAAGAGCGATGATTATGTACTGAAACGCGAGCGGCAGTCCGAACACAAGCAGATTCCTGAGCATTTTAAAATCAAGCTTCCATGCATTAGGGTCCATCTTGATGCAAGCAATATTTTTTATCTGTAAAAAGCAGTATATAAATGAAACAAGCTGTGACAGCACTGACGCAGCTGCCGCCCCGAAAATGCCCCATTTAAACACAATTACAAAAAGAAGGTCAAGCCCCACATTAAGTAAAGCCGCTATCAACATAGCAATGAGAGGTGTTTTTCCGTCGCCCAATGCACGCAAAACGGATGCCGCCATATTATATGCCATAACAACAAGCGTACCTGAGATCATGGTAATAAGATATATCTCTGCACCGTCAATTATATCAGACGGTGTATCGAGAAGCTCAAGCAGCGGTCTTGTGGCAAGAATCCCCGTAGGAGTCAGTATGCATCCGACTACCGCGCACAAGATAGTTGACATAGCAATGGTTTTATTCATTTCGCCATAGTTTTTATCTCCGAAGCTACGAGAAATAAAAACAGAAAAGCCCTGCGTAAATCCTACTATCGTCCACAGTATCATCCAATATGTCCAGTCTGCCGAGCCGACCGCAGCAAGTGCCTTTACGCCAACACCCTTACCGACTATGGCAGCATCCACTATCATATATACTTGTTGACCAAGATTGGTCAAAATAAGCGGAAACGCAAAGTTGAGAATAAGCTTCCACGGCGTCCCTTTCGTCATATCGGTTGTCTTCTGCATTTTATCCTTGATCTGCCGCATTACGGCATCCTTTCGGTTATGTTAATTTCGATTAATATATGATATTATACCCCAAATTTGAGTTACAGTCAAGAGCATCCGTCAAACATTTGATGTGTGCGAGCAGACACTATATTTACCAAATATTTTCCACTATCCCCTTGCAAGCGCACGAAAAATATGGTATCATATAGATACTATAAATCATACCGCGAGGAATTACATATGAAAAATTGCTTCTATCCTGCAGATATACTTCTCCCGAGCTTTGCCGACAACGCCGCGAAAATGCGCCGCTGGTCCTGCATCGCGTGCGACCAATACACATCCGAGCCGGAATATTGGAACGCCGTCGAAGCCGAGGTCGGCGACGCTCCATCGACGCTTCGCATCACGCTTCCCGAGCTTTATCTGTCCGAATCGGCAGAACGAATCCCAAAAATAAACGCCGCAATGGTCGATTATGCAAAAGGCATCCTCACCGAGCGCAAATCGGCTATGATATATCTCGAGCGCACGCAGAAAAACGGCAAGATCCGCCGCGGACTCATCGGTGCGCTTGACCTCGAATGCTACGACTACACCAAGGGCGCCGTATCGCTCGTGCGCGCCACAGAGGGAACGGTGCTCGAACGCATACCGCCACGTGTAAAGATACGCGAGGGCGCATTGGTCGAGCTTCCGCATATAATGATACTCATAGACGATCCCAGCCGCACAGTCATCGAGCCGCTCATTGACAAAGCGGCGAAGTATGAGACCACGTATGATTTTGATATGATGCAAAACGGCGGTCACGCGCTTGGACGTTATCTGCCCGATGACGAGATCAAGCGTGTCTCCAACTCGCTCGAAGCTCTGTATGATGCCGCATCCAAAACGCAGGGTGTTGATGCCCCGCTCGTCTTCGCGGTCGGCGACGGGAACCACTCGCTTGCCTCCGCAAAAGCGTTCTGGGAGCAGATAAAACCGACTCTCACCGAGTTCGAGCGTGCCGTTCATCCTGCACGCTATGCGCTTTGCGAAATCGTAAATATCCACGACACCGCGCTCGAATTTGAGCCGATCTACCGCGTGCTGTTCGGAGTCAATCCCGATTCGTTCATGGCGGATTTCCGCAAATACATAGAATCACTTCCCGAGAGCGATATTGCCGCGCAGTCCTTTGAATATATCACCGCAAACGCTGCCGGCGAAATTACCGTCTCAAATCCGACCTCGCTGCTGCCCGTCGGTACACTTCAGGTCTTCATCGACAGTTATCTGAAGTCCCATCCCGAAGCCGAGGTTGACTACATCCACGGCATCGAATCAACGAAAAAGCTGGCGTCGGGCAAAAACGCAGTCGGCTTCATCTTCAAGGGCATGGAAAAATCCGAGCTGTTCCCGACAGTAGTCCGCGACGGCGCACTACCGAGAAAGACATTCTCCATGGGCGAGGCAGACGACAAGCGCTTCTATCTCGAGGCAAGACGAATCACGCTTTGACTGTAAATTTTATGCAAAGACTATTGACAAACCACGCTTTTTAAGTTATCATATAAGTGAAATAAATATAAAAGGAGAAATAATAATGAAATCTGTTGATATCAAGCTCTCCTCTATCGAGGATGTACGCAATTTTGTAAATATCGTATCGAAATACACCATGGATATCGACCTTATGTCGGGGCGTTACGTTGTTGACGCGAAGTCCATTATGGGTATCTTCTCGCTTGATCTTTTGAAGCCTATCAAGCTTACCGCTCATGCAGAGGACACCGATGCACTCCTTGAGGATCTCAAGCCTTACATTATATAAGCGCAATTTCAAACGGGACGGAGAAATTCTCCGTCCCGTTTTTGTTTGACTGAAATTCAGTCGTATCTTTTCCTAACGTCGGTCTGACCGAGCAAATAATCTATACTCGTGTCGTAGAAGCGCGCGAGCCTTATCAAAATGGTCGTAGGAATATCGTTTTCGCCTGTTTCATATTTGGAATATCCGGTTTGGGACATTCCGAGCATTTTCGCTACATCTGTTTGGTTGAGATCTCTGTCCTCGCGCAGGTCGCGTATTCGTGGGTACATGATATCTTCTCCCTTTACATTAGTATTGACATATAATATAAAAATTATAATATAATCTGAAACAGGGTATTGACATTTAATCTGAAATAGGTTATAATGTTAATGTAAAATAAACCCTCTGAAAGGACAACATATCATGAAAAAAACTTTATGTACCTTACTTGCACTTATTATTACTGTTGGGTTGGCAGGTTGTGTGAGTGTTTCGGATGATGAAATACGCCTGCCCGTAAATGGAGATGCTCTAGAAAGCACAGCTGACGCATCTGAATCCGAGGACAAGTCTGCTACAAAGGATATCAGCATTTCTGAAACTGTTCTGCTTGACGAAGAAGGAGTGAAAATTACTGCTAAAAGCATTGATGTGAAGAGCTTCTGGGGACCCGAGGTAAAACTTCTTATTGAAAATAACAGTGATAAGTCACTTACAATTCAAGCAAGAAACACATCGGTAAACGGATACATGGTGGAAACAATGATGTCTGTTGATGTTGCTGCCGGCAAAAAAGCAACCGAATCGCTTACAATAATGTCATCATCTCTTGAAGAAATAGGTGTAACGGAAATCGCAGATATCGAAACCGCATTCCACATCTTTGACAGTAACACATGGGAGGATGTTTTTGACAGTGAGCAAGTAGCAATCAAAACATCAATCGCGGACAGATTTGAATACATCTATGATATGTCAGGCAAGGTGATTTACGAATCCGAGGGAATAACCGTGGTTGCAAAGGGACTTTCTGATTATGATTCTATTTTCGGTCCGGGTCTGATTCTCGGAATCTACAACGGCACAGATAAAGCGATTACCGTACAGACACGCGATGTATCCGTAAACGGATTTATGATAGATGCCATATTTTCTTCCGATGTAGCTTCAGGGAAATACGCTATTGATGCGGCAACCTTCTTTGAAAGCGATCTTGAAGATAACGGCATTGAAAAAATCTCCGATATTGAATTAGTACTGCATATTTTTGAAGCAGACACATGGGAGACCTTAGTCGATACCGATGTGATATCTCTTTCCTTTGAAGAATAAATTTCTCAAAAATTTTCGCGTTACCCCCTTGCAATTGGAGAAAAACTGTGGTATACTGATATAAATGCGATGAAGGAGTTTGTCGCAGGTCGGTGTCGGATGCCCAGAGACGACCGCCTTGTTTTTACATGGCTGTAAGCGGTCGCGTCCGTGACTTGCAGACGTTTCGCTCCCGAGCACCCTCGCTGAACGTGCAATGCACTTGTAGGTGCGGGCGGTTGACAGCCGTTACAGTGTCGCCGAGTGTATTGCTTGGTAAATCAGGCAATAAATTAAGGTGGTACCGCGGAAACGCATATGAAAATATGCCGCTTCGTCCTTGTTTTTTCGAGGACGGGCGGCTTTTTTGTCGCCGTACCTCACCATACTATATTTTTACGAAAGGACAGACCGTCATGAAACAAAAACTTGAAGAAATCCGTGCGGCGGCGCTCGCGGAGCTTTCGGCTCCCGATGCCGACCTTGAAGCGCTTCGTATACGCTTCCTCGGAAAGAAAGGTGAGCTTACCGCAGTGCTTCGCGGAATGGGTCAGCTCACCGCAGAGGAGCGTCCTGTAATCGGACAGCTCGCAAACGAGGTACGTGAGTACATCGAAAACGCAATCGCCGAGAAATCGGAGGCGCAGAAGACTGCGGCACTCGCAAAGAAGCTCGAAGAGGAGCGTCTTGACGTGACAATGCCCGGCAAAGCTCCCGAAATCGGCAAGCGTCACCCTCTCGCGCAGGTGCAAAAGGATATGGAGGACATTTTCATCGGCATGGGCTTCTCAATCGTCGAAGGCCCCGAGGTGGAGTATGACTACTACAACTTCCAGGCACTCAACATCCCCGAAAATCATCCGGCGCGCGACACGCAGGACACCTTCTACATCACTGAAAACATCCTGCTCCGTTCTCAGACCTCCCCCGTGCAGGTTCGTACAATGGAGAAGCAGCGCCCCCCGATACGCATAATCTCCCCCGGACGTGTTTACCGCTCCGATGCGGTTGACGCATCGCACTCGCCTCTTTTCCATCAGCTCGAGGGACTTGTCGTTGACAAGGGAATCACAATGGGCGACCTTAAGGGTACCCTTGAGACCTTTGCAAAGACTATGTTCGGTGAGCAGACGCAAATTCGTTTCAGACCGCACCATTTCCCGTTCACCGAGCCGTCAGCCGAGGTTGACGTTTCCTGCTTCGTGTGCGGCGGCAAGGGCTGTAAGCTCTGTAAGGGCGAGGGCTGGATCGAGATCCTCGGCGCAGGTATGGTTCACCCGAACGTACTGCGCGGATGCAACATCGACCCCGATGAATACAGCGGATTCGCATTCGGTATGGGCGTTGAGCGCATCACGATGATCAAATACGGTATCGACGATATGCGCTACCTCTACGAAAATGACGTGCGCTTCCTCGATCAGTTTTAATTGACGGGAAAGGAGAAAAAACTATGAATTTATCACTTGAATGGGCTCGTGATTACGTCGATCTCGACGGCATCTCCCCCAAGGAATACTGCGACCGTCTGACCGCCACCGGCTCAAAGGTCGAAGGATATGAAATTCTCGGCGAGGATATTGAAAATGTCGTTGCGGGCAAGGTTATTTCGCTCGAACGCCACCCCGATTCCGACCACCTCTGGATCTGCCAGATAGACATCGGCGAGGATGCTCCGGTGCAGATTGTTACCGGTGCGCAGAACGTCTTTGCAGGCGCAATGGTGCCCGTTGCAAAGGCTCCGTCAAAGCTCCCAGGCGGTATTAACATCAAGGCAGGCAAGCTTCGCGGCGTACCCTCGAACGGTATGCTCTGTTCGATTGCCGAGCTTAATCTCACAACTCACGATATGCCCGGTGCTATTGAGGACGGTATCTTCATCATGGACGGCATCGACTGCAAGCCCGGCGATGACATCCACGACGTTTTGAAGCTTTCCGACACCGTGGTTGAATTTGAGATCACCTCGAATCGCCCCGACTGTCTTTCCGTACTCGGCCTTGCACGCGAGACCGCAGTTTCGTTTGACCGCGAGTTCAAGCCGACAACCCCCGTTGTCACCTACAAAAATGATGGCGACAAGATTGAAAATTACCTCTCGGTTGACGTCAAGAACGCTGAGCTTTGTCCGCGTTACACCGCGCGTGTTGTCAAGAACGTAAAGATTGAACCCTCTCCGCTCTGGCTTCGCATGAGACTTCGCGCGTCGGGCGTTCGTCCCATCAACAATATCGTTGACATCACAAACTACGTCATGCTCGAATACGGTCAGCCTATGCACGCATTCGACTACACCTGCCTTGACGGCTCACAGATCATCGTAAGAAACGCCGCTGACGGTGAGGTGTTCAAGTCGCTTGACGACATCGACCACACCCTTAATTCGACCAATCTCGTTATCGCTGACGCAAAGAAGGCAGTTGCACTTGCGGGCGTTATGGGCGGCGCAAACAGTGAGATCAAGGACGATACCAAGACGGTCGTTTTCGAGTCTGCGAACTTCCTCGGAAGCTCGGTTCGCGTGACCGCAAAGAGTCAGGGTATGCACACCGAGTCCTCGGGACGTTTTGAAAAGGGACTCGACCCCGAAAACACAATGCCGGCGCTTGATCGCGCATGCGAGCTTATCACTCTGCTCGGCGCAGGCGATGTGGTTGACGGCACAATCGACGTATATAAGGGCAAGGAAGAGCCGTTCACGATGAAGCTCGATGCCGAGCGCATCAACGCATTCCTCGGACTTGACGTGAGCGCTGACTACATGAAAAATGTCCTCACAAAGCTTGAATTTAAGGTCGACGGTGACACTCTCACCGTTCCGTCCTTCCGTGCGGACTGCCGCTGCATGAACGATATCGCCGAGGAGATACTCCGTATCTACGGCTACGACACCATCAAATCCACCAAGTTTGTAACCCCGATCACCTCGGGCAGCCGTACCCCCATGCAGAAGTTCGAGCTACTCTTGGCAGATACCCTCTGTGCAATGGGACTTTATGAGTGCGAGACATTCTCGTTCATCAGCCCGAAGTTCTATGATAAGATCGCAATGACGGAGAATGATCCACGCCGCAAGTCGATAGTTATCTCGAATCCGCTCGGTGAGGATACCAGCGTAATGCGTACCACCGCGATTCCCTCGATGCTTGAGGTACTCGCGCGCAACAACAATTATCACGCAGGCAAGACCGCGCTTTATGAGATGGCGAAGATCTATATCCCCGACGAGGATCCGAAGAATCTCCCCGAGGAGCGCCGCCGTATCACGATCGGCTTCTTCCGCGACGGTGATTTCTACACCTTAAAGGGTATGGTTGATAAGCTTCTTGACAAGGCAGGCATCACCGATGCCGCTTATGTTGCCGAGAGAGACGATGCGGCGTTCCACCCCGGACGCTGTGCGCGCCTTGTATGTGCTGACGGCACGGTACTCGGAACACTCGGCGAGGTGCATCCGTCCGTATCCGCAGGATATGAGATCGACGTGCCCGTATATATCGCTGATCTTGATTTCGAGAATCTGTTTGCAAAGGCAAGCCTTGACAAGCAGTTCAAGGCACTGCCGAAGTTCCCGGCGACCACACGTGACTTTGCGTTTGTCTGCGATGATGCGCTTGAGGTCGGTGCGATCGAAGCGGTAATGAAAAAGGCAGGCGGCAAGTTGGTTGAGGACGTTAAGCTGTTCGACGTTTACCGCGGCAAGCAGCTTGGCGATGGCAAGAAGAGCGTTGCTTTCAACGTAATTCTCCGCGCTCCCGACCGTACACTCACCGTTGAAGAAGCGGACAAAGTTTCGAAGAAGATACTCACTCTGCTCGAAAAAGAGCTTGGAATAACGCTTCGCGCATAAAAACAGCACCAAGCCGTCTGCCTTTTGGCAGACGGCTTCCCTTTTATTTGCAGTCGGCTTACAAAAAAACGAAAATTTCAAAAAATGTATTGAAATTTTTCTCAAGCTGTGGTAAAATATAGAAAGCAGAACAAAAGTTCGCGGCGCGCTGACGCCGGAAAGGACATTCATATGCTGTCAATAGTATATTCCGCCGGTCTTGCCGGCATCGACGGTTTTACCGTCACAGTTGAATGTAACTCACAGGAGAAAATGCCGCAGTTTGAGATAATCGGACTGCCCGGCCCTGCAATAAAAGAATCCAAGGAACGCATGATCGCCGCGCTCGAAAACAACGGCTTCGCGTTCCCCGAGACCGCGCTGACCATCAATTTAGCGCCTGCCGACCGCAAAAAAGAAGGCTCGGCGTATGACCTTGCCATGACTGTCGGTATCATGCAGTCGAACTACATGCTCCCCGAAAAAATCGACCTTTCAAAATGCTGCTTCATCGGTGAGCTTTCGATGACCGGGGCACTGCGTGAGGCGAAAGGTGTTCTCTGTATGACGCTCGCCGCGCGCGATGCCGGACTTACCGAGGTTTTCGTGCCGCTTGCAAACGCCAAGGAAGCATCAGTGGTTGACAATGTAAATGTCTACGGTGTGCCCGATTTGATGACTCTTTACCGCCACCTCTGCGGCGAGGTGCAAATGAGTCCCACACGATTTGAACGAAGCCGTTTTATCGCCGCATCGGGAGAATCCACCTACGATCTTTCAGATGTAAAAGGTCAGGAAAAGGTCAAGCGCGCGTTGGAAATCGCCGCCGCAGGCGGTCACAATATTCTCATGATAGGTCCGCCCGGCACGGGCAAAAGTATGCTTGCCAAGCGTATTCCGACGATACTTCCCGAGCTTACCTTCGACGAGGCGCTCGAAACATCGAAGATACATTCGATTGTCGGCAAGCTTAACGAGGGCATATCAATTGTAAGCACGCGCCCGTTCCGCTCGCCCCACCATACTATGTCCGCACCGAGTCTCGTCGGCGGCGGAAGTAATCCCCAGCCAGGCGAAATATCCCTCGCGCACAACGGCGTGCTATTCCTTGACGAGCTCCCCGAGTTCAACAAAATGGTCACGGAATCGCTCCGCCAACCGCTTGAGGACGGCAAGGTGACGATAACACGCACAAGCGGCAAGGTTACATATCCCTGCTCGTTCATGCTCGTCGCGGCGATGAATCCCTGCAAGTGCGGTTACTTCGGGCATCCGACGCGCAAATGCACCTGCAAACCTGAGGACATCAAGAAATATCTGTCGAAGATCAGCGGTCCCCTGCTTGACCGTATCGATCTGCAGGTCGAGGTGTCGTCGCTGACGTATGATGAGCTGTCCCTTCCCACAAAGAGCGAAACCTCTGCCGAGGTACGTGAGCGTGTCAATAGGGCTCGTAAGTTTGCCAATGAACGCTTCGCCGCAGCAGCCGCAGAGGATGCATCAATCCCGATGATTCACAAAAACGCCGATATGTCAACAAAGCACCTTGCAAAGTTCTGTCGTCTGACTGATGATGCATCGGTGCTTCTTCGCAAAGCGTATGACAAAATGGGGCTCTCCGCGCGAGGCTACGACCGGCTTCTTCGCGTTGCACGGACGATTGCGGACCTTGCCGGAAGTGAGCAAATAAAGACCATTCATATCGCCGAGGCGATACAGCTTCGTTCACTTGACCGCAAGTATTTTAATTGACAATATTTCCCACATATGTATGGACAAGCTTGTGGAAAAACCGTATCAAAACACGACATTTTGCGCAAAAACTGTGGGAAACCTTGTGGAAACAGTTGAAAAACCCCTGATTTTTGCGGTAAAACCGCACGGCGATTGTCCACATTTTCCACAATTACGGTTGTGGAAAACTCCGTTTGCCGTTGGTAAATGGGATTGAAAATTTGTCTTTTTGGAGATTGATTAACGCTTCGAGCGTTGTCGCTCCCTTGCGGCGCGATGCGCCGCCTGCCGTGTAGCAGAGGGGAACCAATTGTCTCTCAAGCAAGACGGCTTCGCCGA
>JAZRAB010000157.1:0-12291 GCA_045634345.1 Candidatus Flemingiibacterium sp.
GTTTACTAACTAATTATGCAGGAGAAATAAAATGCCGCCAAAACCGCTTTCTCAGGAATTTATCGACGCTATTCCAAAGCGTCGGCTTGATTCAAACTATAACGCGATGATGCGTATTCACGATGCCGCAAAGCTGTATCAGGATCGCATGCGCCGTTATTCGGAGCAGGACGGTCTGCCATCAAGCTACCGCATGCTTATTTTCCATCTCGCAAGAATGACACCCGGGGTTACACAGCTTGATCTTGTAAAGGCAACCCACCTGAAGCCGCCAACTGTCAGTGTTACGCTTGCCAAAATGGAGCGTGACGGTCTCGTAACGCGATGCAGCAACGAAAACGATCTTCGTCAGACGCTCGTTTATCTCACCGAAAAGGGCAAGTCGATTGATGAGCGCATACATGTTATTCATAAAGAAGGAGACCGAATCGCGCTTGACGGTCTTTCCGGGCATGAGATTGATGTATTATCATCCTTGCTCAACCGAGTTATCGACAATCTGCTTGCCGACCGCGAGAAGGATTAAAAAGGGGAAAGTTTGAAAGATAAATCTTTCAAACTACCTTTTGCTTCGCAAACCACGTCCCCAAAAGGACAAGAAAGGAAGCTTTCGCCAAGCGAAAGCTATTGTCATAATTATGAAACTTGCAAAATATTTAAAACCGTATTGGCTGTTTGCTATTCTTGCACCGCTTACAATGATAGGCGAGGTATCAATAGACCTTATGCAGCCGAAATTGATGTCGAAAATAGTTAATGAGGGAGTTATCGGGCAGGATCTTGCGCTGATAATTACCACCGGTCTTACAATGCTTGGTCTTGTTGCCGTCGGTGGCGTTTTCGGAATACTTTCCGCCGCATTTGCCAGCAACGCCGCACAGCGTTTCGGAAATGATCTCAGAAACGATGCATTTAGAAAGGTCATGAGTCTTTCGCTCGAACAGACGGACAAATTTACGACCGGCTCACTTGTAACAAGGCTTACCAACGATATTAACGCTGTTCAGGATTTTGTTGCCATGCTGATACGTATGTTTGTACGTGCTCCGATGCAGTTTGTCGGCGGTATTGTTATGGCTATTGCAATAAGTCCAAAGTTCGGTGTTGTCCTCGCGCTTGCGCTTCCGGTGCAGCTTGTACTTATATTCATTATGCTCAAAAAAGCGGGACCTCTCTATGCGGTCGTTCAAAAAAAGCTTGATAAGGTTAATTCCGTTGTTCAGGAGAATGTGTCGGGCGCGAGAGTAGTAAAGGCTTATGTTAAGGAAGAACACGAGATAGGCAGATTCAAGACGGCAAACACAGAGCTTCGTGACGTTAATCTTACAGTACAAAAGCTTATGGCAAAGCTTAGTCCGGTGCTTATGATAATCATGAACGCTTCGGTCATTGCAATTCTTCTAATTGGCGGCAAAGAGGTAGAAGCCGCTATCGGTACGATCGACGGAATCATGGTCGGCGATGTTATGGCTGCCATTACATATATAACGCAGATTCTTATGTCGATGATGATGGTCAGCATGATGTTTCAGACAATGACACGTGCGTCGGCGAGTGCACGCCGTATTAACGAGGTGCTTGAAAGTGAGCCGGTAATAGCAGGTGCAGCTGTATCACCCGAAGCCGAGGCAAAAGGTGCGATTGAGTTCAGAAATGTCTCTTTCCGTTATCCCAATTCGGCAGGCAGACCGGTGCTTAACAATATTACGCTTGACGTAAAGCCGGGGGAGACTGTCGCCATAATCGGTGCTACCGGTTCAGGCAAATCGTCTCTTGTTAATCTTATACCGCGTTTTTATGATGTGAATGAAGGTTCGGTGCTTGTTGACGGAGTGGATGTTCGTGAATATGAGCTTGACACACTTCGTGGAAAGATAGCATTTGTTCTTCAAAAGACCGAGCTTTTCTCGGGAACAGTAGCCGAAAATATTCGCTGGGGCAAGCCTGATGCATCCGATGAAGAAGTAAAGCTTGCCGCAACTATCGCGCAGGCAGACGATTTTATAATGGGATTCTCGGATGATTATAATACGACGATTGCCGAAAAGGGCGCATCACTGTCCGGCGGTCAAAAGCAGCGTATTGCAATAGCGCGCGCTATTATACGCAGACCGGAGATACTCATTTTCGATGATTCCACGTCTGCTCTTGACCTTGGTACAGAGGCGCGTCTGCATAAAGCATTGCGTGAAAATATTAAGGACACCACCATAATCATGATAGCACAGCGCATCGCGTCTATACGCAGCTGTGACCGAATTGCGGTGATTGAGAACGGCACCGTCGTTGCCTTTGCACCGCATGATGAGTTGATGAGGACAAGCGAAACATACCGCGACATCTATGATTCGCAGATGAGATCAAATACAGGAGGTGACGAATAATGGCAGAGCATAAAGCTCCTGTACAGGACAGACCGATAGTTCAGATGGGACCGAGACGAGGCGGTCCGGGCGGACCAATGGTTCGGGAGAAGCCGAAAAATATGAAGGTTACTCTCGGCAAGCTTTTTAAATATATCGGAAAAAGCAAGTACCTCTTGTTTGCGCTGCTAATCATAGTATCTCTCGTTGCCGCACTTACTCTCGCAGGTCCTGCATTGCAAGCGGAGGCAATATCCGCTATTACCATTGAGGCAGAACAGCTTCATGTGAATTTTGATAAGCTTTATACTGTTGCCGCATTGATGGCGGTCGTGTATATATGCTCATCGCTTCTTACATATCTGCAGGGCATCACGGCGGCGAAGTTATCGCAAAACACCGTATGCACAATGCGCAATGACCTTTTTTCAAAGATTGCATATCTGCCGATACGCTATACCGATACTCACCGTCACGGCGATATAATGAGCCGTATGACAAACGATGTGGAAAACATATCAAATTCGGTATCGCAGTCAATAGCCTCGCTTTTTTCGGGAATTATCACGCTCATAGGCTCGCTTGTGCTTATGCTTTGGTACAGCCCGATTCTTACTGCCTTAGCTATTGTAACTATACCGCTTACACTTATCGTTTCCACCAATCTCTCGAAGTTTATGCGTAAGTATTTCGTCAGACAGCAAAAGCTGCTTGGCGCGCTTAACGGTCACATAGAGGAAGCGGTCACAGGCTACAAGACGGTCATGGCTTACGGCAAGGAAACTGCATCCGTCGAGGAATTTTCACTCATCGCCGCCGAGTACCGCAAAGTGGGAATCCGCGCAAACATTTGGGGCGGCGTTATGGGTCCCTGCATGAATATGATCGGCAATTTCGGCTATCTTCTTGTTGCCGCAGTTGGCGGATATCTCTCGCTTTCGGGATTCATCGGTATTCCGGCAATACAAGCGGTGCTTCAGTATTCAAAGCAGTTTACCCGTCCCATTAACGAAATTGCCAACCAATACGCACAGATACTCACTGCGATTGCCGGCGCGGAGCGTGTGTTTGACATCATGGAGTCAGGAGCGGAGATAGACGAGGGCAAGCACCCGATTGCCGTTGAGGATATTCGCGGTGATATCAGATTTAAAAAGATGTACTTTGCGTATAAAGAGGGAGAACCGGTACTCAAAGGCTTCGACCTCAATGTGGAGCGCGGTCAAAAGATTGCCATTGTAGGTGCTACGGGATCGGGAAAGACAACAGTTGTAAATCTCCTTACTCGCTTCTATGATGCTGACGAGGGCGAGATTACGATAGACGGAATTAATATAAATGATATTCCGAAGAAGACACTCCGCCGTGCGATTGCGATAGTTTTACAGGATACGGTGCTATTTTCCGATACTATAGCATCAAACATACGATATGGGAAGCTCGATGCCACTGACGAGGAGCTGAAGCGTGCCGCCGCAACGGCACATGCAGATGTGTTTATCGAGCGTCTGCCGGACGGCTATGAAACGGTACTTTCGGAGTCGGGAAGCGATATTTCGCAAGGACAGAGACAGCTTCTTTCTATTGCACGTGCCGTACTTGCCGATCCGAAGATACTCATTCTTGATGAAGCGACATCAAGTGTCGATACGAGAACAGAGATGCACATTCAGCAGGCGATGGTAGCACTCATGAAAAACCGCACATCGCTCATAATTGCGCACCGTCTTTCGACGATACGCGATGCCGATAAGATCGTCGTTCTTGATAACGGAGTCGTTGCAGAAGTTGGTAGTCATGAGGAACTGCTCTCAAAGAAGGGCGCATATTACCGTTTGTATCAGAATCAGTATGCCGGTATTGCTACATAAAATCGAAAAGAGTCCGAATTTTTTCGGACTCTTTGTCATTTACTCTTGATTTATCGGATAAAGTATGGTAAAATACTGATATAATAAACTACCTGTGAGGAAAAAACGATGAAGCTTACAGAATTATTTAAGCGTGACACACTTTCACTTTCGTTTGAGGTCTTTCCGCCGAAGACCGATTCGGCGTTTGACAGCGTAAAGACCGCGACAGAGGAGATTGCTAAATTACGTCCTGCTTTTATGAGCGTTACCTATGGCGCAGGCGGTGGTACAAGTAAGTACACACTTGATATTGCGAAGAACATAAAAGAGCACTATTCCGTACCGACTCTTGCGCATCTTACTTGCGTTTCTTCTACAAAGGAAACAGTCCGTGCCCGAATCGAGGACATGAAGGCGGCAGGTATTGAAAACGTGATGGCACTGCGCGGCGATCTCACACCCGAGCTTGAAGCGAGTGACCGCGGAGCATGGGATTACAGTCATGCGATAGACCTTATACGCGATATAAAAGAAAGCGGTGCGGATTTTTGTATAGGCGGAGCGTGCTACCCCGAAATACATCCGGAAAGTGCTACGCAGGCAGAGGATATCAAATATCTGAAAGAAAAGGTTGATGCCGGCTGCTCATTCCTCACAACTCAGATGTTTTTCGACAATAATCTGCTCTACAACTTCCTGTATAAAATTCGTGAGGCAGGTATAGTTGTGCCGATAATTCCCGGTATAATGCCGATAACCAATGCAAATCAGGTTGACAGAGCAATCAAGCTGTCAGGCTCGTTCATGCCGCAGAGATTCAAGAGCCTCGTTGACAAATTCGGCTCGTCCCCGGATGCAATGAAGCAGGCGGGTATCGCGTATGCGACTGATCAGATAATCGATCTCTTTGCAAACGGTATTAAGAATGTACACGTCTATTCAATGAACAAGCCCGACGTGGCAGAGAAAATACTTAACAATCTCTCCGATATACTCGGATAAAATCACATACTAAAAATCCCGACGAACAGTATGTTCGTCGGGATTTACTGTTATATACTTAACCGAGATCGTGGAAGATAGGCTCTTCCTCATCGTTGTTTCGATCTTCATCCTTGTAGTAGGGATCGATCATTATTTCCTTTATCTTCGGAAAAGCCGCATAACACGACATGAAAGCACCGATGGCAAAGACCAAAATGAACGGCATGATAATTCCGAGAGGGAAGTATAAGAGCATGAGAAAGTATGTGATTGCCACAACTGCCGCGATGCCGAGCGTTGCCATAAAGTTGCGTTTGAAGCCGAGAATTGCAAAGATAAGCGCGTTTTTCAGTATCTTGAAGATCGATAGATCGAATGTAATCATCAAAATATAGATGTAGAAACGCATCCAGAACCAGAGGAGCGCGATGAGCAGGGAAGCATAGAACATGAAGTTCATCATTGCTGATGTACCGGTGTTAAAATAGAAGAATACGATATCGTATACACAGAGGAATGAAAACAATGCATCAAGGATGCCAAGAATAAGCCCTTGTTTTTTGTTACGCTTGATTGCGTACCAAAAATCTTCCCACATGAATATCGGTTCACCTTTTATCATATTTCGCAGAATGTAGGTCGTGCCGGTATTAACGTAACCGAGTGTGATAAAAGTAAGAAGAGACAGTATAAGCGCGATGGTTGTCCATACAGTCGGGAAGCCTATCTCCGACTGTGTTCCGAATATGCCGAAAAGTGCGGCAGTCACGGGAGATTTTTCGTGAGTCAGCACGCCGTACAGCGGAGCGAACATCTTATAGGCAGGAGCAAATGAATCGCGGCTTAATATACCGCTCGTTGCCAAAAGCAGGAAGAATATCGGAAAGTTTCCGAGAACCATGTACATGTTCACCGTAATAAGACGGGTGAATTTATTTGCAAAGTGTTTAAAAAAGTTTGCTAAATTCTTTGGACCTTCGGGTTCCTTTTTTACTCCTTTGCCTTCAGTATTAAAGCTGAAGAGCTTGATTTCTTTTCCGAAAATTTTCAAGGTTATGTGCGTCCTTTCAATTAAAAATAGTAAGTGACGGTCAAATGTATACGTATATCAAAAACAGCATAAACACCACATCAGCGCATACAAGCGCGCAGATTCGAGCAAATGATGCGGCATATTTTGCTGTGCGCTTGCTCTTTATTATCGGTCGTCCCTCGGGATAATAAAACTGCATTGCTTCACACGAAAGAAGTGCGAGGAGCATTGATATTGCAAATGAAGCGAACAGGTAGACTATAGAATCAAGGAGCAATCCTGTACGGCTCGAAAATTGAAGCATTGTCATCGCAAAGCCAAACAGCAAGCCTCGGTAGAGAAGTGCCACGCCGGAGATTACCGTTGTAAACAGCGTGAATCCGCCAAAGAAGACCGCGGCAAATATCCACAACTCATGCAGTATGCAGTCCGCCGCCACTCGTATTACGTCCGTGGGTGAAGTGCATTTATAGAATAGTGCAAGGAAATATCGTTCAATCAGATTATCGTAAAGCTCGGATTCGCCAATGCCAAGCAGTCGGTAAACGGCACATCCGATAAATGTCCCGAAGATAAAAAGTGAGGATGCTGCAAGAAGTGTGGTGCGTCTGTCAATTGAAGCCGAGGCTCGTCCGAGGGAAATATTTTGATTCATCAAATCACCGCCGAAAGTTTTTTGTATATTCTATGCGGCGGTGTGGAGCGTTATGACTTATGCGCCGTAAGACCTTGACATTTCCTCAGCGCGTTCAGTACAAGCACGCATTGCGCGGTCGATTATCTCATCTACCTTTTCATCGTAGAATACGTTCATCGCGCGTTCTGTAGTACCGTTCGGGGAAGTTACGGCACGGATAAGCTCTGCAGGAGTTTTATCTGATGCCATGAGCATTTGGGCTGAGCCGATTACTGTACGGCAGACAGCTTCAAGAAGTGCTTTGTCGTCACATTCGAGTCCCTGCGCTTTGGCGGAGCGCACCATTGCATCAATAAAATAATAGAAATATGCAGGAGAGCTTCCGTTTGCACATATTACGGTATTAAGCTGTGATTCATCGAGCTGAACAGTCATTCCGGCACTGTCGAAGACTGCACGGACCAGCTCAAAGTCCTCATCACAAACGAGGTCATTTTTGCAGAGCGCAGTAACTCCGCAGCCAATCTGAAGCGGTGTGTTGGGCATGCAGCGCACAACTGCTGCATCGCTTCCGAGCATTTTTGATACTGCAGAGATGGAAATGCCTGCGGCAATGGAGATAAAGACCTTTTTGCCTGTATCAATTCCGCTTGCGGAAATTTCAGAAAGCACCTCGGCGTAGTTTTGCGGCTTTACCGCAAGGAGAATAAATTCGCTCGCTTTGCATGCGTCTGCAAGTGTCGGGGCGACATTTATGCCACGAGCGGATAGCGCTTCGGCTTTGTCCTTCAATTTATCGTATACGGTTATAAGCGCGGCATCGTGTCCAACTGAAAGCATACCGCCAATAATAGCAGACGCCATGTTGCCGGTGCCGATGAATGTGATGGTTTTCATGTTGTCTCCTTAAAAATCATGCAGATAATAACGTAGTCTATTATACCACATCCTCACATATTTCGCAAGAAATTTACAAAATAGTTTACATAAACACAATAATATCATAAAATATTCGATGATATTACGCTGTACCCCCTTGAAAAATTTTGGGAAATGGTGTATAATATCTGTTAGGATATTTTAGGGGCTCTCCATTAATTGAGGTGACACAGGTGAAGCGTTCAGCAATATACAGCATTTTTTCAAATATACCGACTCTCACGACGGAGCGCCTTACACTGCGTCGGATGAAAACCACCGATTGGCGCGATATGTACGAATACGCAAAAGAGCCGAGCGTCACCGAATATCTTCTTTGGGAGCCGCATAGGAGTCCCGAGCAGACGCAGGATTATCTTCGTTTCCTGCAGACACGGTACCGAACCGGCGATTTTTATGATTGGGCGCTCATAGATAACGAAAAAAAGAAAATGATCGGAACGTGCGGATTTGCTAGCCTTGATTTTGCCAATAACTCCGCCGAGGTTGGGTATGTACTTAACCCAATATATTGGGGGCAGGGAATTGCGGCGGAAGCTGTAAGGCGTGTGATGGAATTTGGCTTTATGGAGCTTAATGTTCATCGGATTGAAGCGAAGTATATAGTAGGGAACGACCGCTCGCGCCGTGTTATGGAAAAATGCGGCATGACCTTTGAGGGAGTCAGCCGCTCATCGATGTATATTAAAGGCCGTTACCGCGATATCGGTGTTTGTTCGATTATTTCGGATGAATATATACGAAACCGCTAAAGTAAACGAGGATGCTATGATTGAAATAAAAAATAATATTATCGCCCTTATCGGTATGACGGGATGCGGAAAAACAAGTGTCGGACGGGTGCTTGCAAAAAAGCTTGGTGCAAGACTTGTTGACCTTGATGACGAGATAGCCGCCCGATATGGTGAGATAAAAAAGATATTTGCCGAACGCGGAGAGGCGGAATTTCGCGCTATAGAGAAGGATACGCTTACTTCGGTGATAGATGCTGCAGGCGGAGAGCTCATCATACTTTCCTGCGGCGGCGGTGTGCCAACATATGAGCCGAGTCGGGAACTGCTTATAAAGAGTACTACCGTTGTATGGTTAAGACGCAGCGCAGACGAGGTTATGAAGGATGAGCGCGTATTGATGAGACCGCCGATTAACGGTGACATTGAAAACTATAAACGCCTGCTCGAATTAAGGTATCCCATCTACCGAAAGACAGCGGATTATTCATTTTACAACGCATTTCCGCAGCGTACAGCCGCAGCAATAATTAAAAAAATCTTCGCGGTATAACCGAGAAATATATAAGGAGAACAGATATGAAGATCAGAAATTTAATTGATTTTAACGACATGACGCTTGATGAGTGGGAAGAGCTTCGTACTCTCGCATTCCGCATAAAAAAAGCCCCTGCCGAATACCGCGATGTCTGCAAGGGACGTATTATGGCGACACTCTTTTATGAGCCTTCAACACGTACACAGATGTCATTCCAGACCGCGATGATGCGTCTTGGCGGCAAGGTCATTGGCTTCTCCGACCCAAACTCAAGCTCGGTATCTAAAGGCGAAACTCTGCGCGACACGGTTAAAATAGTAAGCGGTTATGCTGATATCGTGGTCATCCGTCATCCCATTGAGGGAGCAGCGTTTGCATCAAGCCTCTATTCACACGTACCGGTTATCAATGCAGGCGATGGCGGTCATCTCCATCCCACACAGACTCTTACCGACCTTATGACTATATCCGAGCTTAAGGGCAGAACAAGCAATCTAACCGTTGGCTGTTGCGGAGATCTTCTTAACGGACGTACTGTGCACTCGCTTCTTCGCGCGCTTATGAGATTTGATGGAAATCGCTTTGTGCTTATATCAACGCCCGAGCTTAAGCTTCCGTCTTACGTTACCGAAGAGCTTATCTCCCACGGCTGCGAAATTAAAGAGGTTTCAACTCTTGAAGAATGCATAGGCGAGCTTGACGTGCTTTACATGACACGTATTCAGCGTGAGCGTTTCCGTTCCCCCGAGGAATATGCGGCTCAGGCAGGTGTATATCGCTTGACCTCTGATAAAATGAAGCTTGCAAAGGCAGATCTGGCGGTACTTCATCCGCTTCCTAAGGTGGATGAGATCGCATATGATGTAGATGACGATCCGAGATGCGTCTATTTTGAGCAGGCTGAAAACGGCATGTTTATCCGTATGGCGTTGGTTGCAAGACTTATCGATGCAGAACGTACCGGACGTGCTCCTGCATATCCGCTTCCCGAAAAATCATTCTGTGCAAATCCGCGCTGCATTTCCAATCATGAGAAATATCTGCCGTATCTGACAAAAGAGATTGACGGCGATATCCGTTGTAAGTACTGCGACCACGAGATAAAATAAAAACATTGTCTCATAAATTGGACCGAACTATCCAAAACGGACAATTAGAAAATGGTTTGCTTTAAATATAAAACCGGCATCACTTTTCAAGTGGTGCCGGTTTTGATATACAAAAAACCACCCGTTGGACGGGTGGTTTTGGCGCGCCTGGCAGGATTCGAACCTGCGACCTACCGGTTCGTAGCCGGGCACTCTATCCACTGAGCTACAAGCGCGTATCGTCTTTTGACGACTGTTATATTATAGCATAACCAAATCGGGTTGTCAAGGGGTTTCATCAAAATTCTTACAAAAAAAATTTCATGCGAATTAATGCGGACTATCCTGCATATATTTTACCAAAAACTCAAAAAGGATGGTACTATTTATGAAACAAAATAAAGCCGCTGAGCATTTCATTCAGCTTCCGACATTTGACGGCATTGTCCCAACAGAGCTGTCGGCAGACTATATTCTTCCCGATACTTATCCGGATGTAAAAAAGATTCTTCGCGTCATGGCGCGGCCTGCAATTATCGGACGTTATATTTCCGGCCGCAGGCTTGAATTTTCGGGTGCTGTCGATTATAGTATCCTTTTCTCTGCCGATGGGGAAAACGGTGACACACTTCACTGTGTTCACTTCGCCGGGGAGTGGGAAAATGCACTCGGTGAGCTTGATTCGCTCGACACTGCCAATATATCATTAACCCCCAATGTAAGCGCTTGTAGCGCCAGATTATCCAATCCACGCAAGCTTTCGATTCGCTCGACAGTATTAACCGATGTTAAAATTGCCGCAATTATGTCGTGTACTCCGAAGTGCGAGGGGGCACGCACACTTGACGAGGAGCTTCGCCTTGAGCGCCTGTGTGACACAGTTATTACTAAACGCGAGCGCACTTTTACCGCAGAGCCGCTACGCATCAGTGAAAATCTTGAGCCTGATGCATCACAGCCGGCAATAGATGAAATAGTTGCATGTAATGTAAATGTTCATTTCTATGAAGCAAAGCCGGTACGCGAGGAAAGCAGCTTTACAGTTTCGCTGAAAGGCGAAGCGGTAGTTGATTGCATCTACAAAGCTCAAAATGAAGCTGGCAATTACCGCAGCTTTTCTCGCAAGCTGCCCATATCATACATAGTCGGTGCGGATGACTGCGCAGAATTTTTTGCGGCTTGTCTTTCGGAATCCATCACTGCGTATGCTTTGGCAGTGCCAATTGAAATAAACGCGGCAGCCGCTGAAAACAGCTATGGTGAGCGTAGGATACTTGAGCTTGATTTTGCATCTGATGTAACCGTTCATATAATAGGCGGCGAGGAAGTGCCGCTCACGCTTGATGCTTATTCGGTGGAGCGTGAATCGGAATGTATTATGTCCGAGCTTGACTGTGAATCTCCAAGTAAGGTGCTGTGGGCTAATTTTTCGATAGGTGAAGCGGTACTGCGCGAAGAATTAAAGATTCCGGAAAATGTGTCCGTGATAGATACAGCTGCAGAGGTTAGGGCATCAGCTTTGACAATTGAGCGAGGACGCGCAGTGCTTACCGGTAATGCGGCGATTTCATGCATTCTCAAGGATGGCGATGGAAATATAATTTCAAGCGATGTAACGCTTCCCATACGGTGCGAGCTGAATGCAGGGGAAATCAAAGAGCCGTTTGCGTACACCTGCTCGCTCGTCGCATCCGATATGCGTGTCAGACTTGATTCGGAGCGAATATGCTTTGATTTTGAGGTGTCGCTGTGTGCCGAGGTGTATGAGAAATCACGCCGTAGTATAGTTGATGTAATACGACTCACCGGAGAAGCGCAGGAAAAGCGCCACAATTCTTCACTTACACTTTGTTATCCGTCAAAGGATGAAACTATGTGGCAAGTTGCCAAGCGTTATAGCACGACTGTAAGCGCACTTGAAGCTGCTAATGCGTCCGGCAGCCGCGTACTTCTCATTCCTAATGTCATGCCGCATGGGTTTGTAATGGAAGCGTAAAATGGGGTACATTGCAAATTGTAAGATATAAATTTGAGTTTATAATGGCGTTTGCCCTCCGAGCATTGGTGCTCCTTTCGCTGCTTCGCACCGCCTACCGTATTGCTCGCGGCGGCAATGCCACCGCTC
>JAZRAB010000158.1:0-3741 GCA_045634345.1 Candidatus Flemingiibacterium sp.
CATCAAGTCCGAAAACCGTTACAACCGCCTTGCAAATCAGGTCCCCGAGCGTGCTGAAAAGCTGTTTGCTGATGCTGAGGCAAGCGCTAAGGCGAAGTATGAGAGACTCACGAGATTCGCTGATCTCTATGCTCCGAACAACGACTAATTAAAAATTGATAAGCTCTCCGCGAAAGCGGAGAGCTTTCTTACGATACTTTTTGCAGAAAAGTGCTTGATCCCACCCCTCTACCTATGTAAAATTCACTTCTTGTACAATAATATTTGACATTACAGTTAATTTGTGATATACTAATAGCAATGATATTTACATGGAGTAATATTCGATGACTGCAATAAGCCTAAGTGACGTCTGCCTCGAATTTGGAACGGACGTTATACTAAATAAAGTCTCCTTCAGTCTCAACGAGGGAGACAAGCTCGGCATTGTCGGCGTCAACGGCGCGGGCAAATCCACGCTTTTTAAAATAATACGCGGTGAATACATCCCCACCGACGGCTCGGTGTTTATTTCAAAGGATAAAACCGTCGGCATGCTTGAACAGAACACGGGGCTTGAGGGCGAGAACACCGTGCTCGACGAGATGCTCGCATCCTTTTCGAGGCTTATTGAGGATGAAAAACGACTTGAATATCTTCAAGAACAGCTTGAAATTACCCCATCGGATGCGGACCTTATCGCATCATACACCTCCCTCGCAGACCGCTTCAAGCGTGCAGGCGGATACGAGTTCCGTTCGCGCTGCAAGGGCATACTCAAAAATCTCGGTTTCGACGAGCGCTTCCACAGCCTCAAAATCTCGGGGCTTTCGGGCGGTCAAAAAACGCGCCTAGCGCTGGCAAGACTGCTTATAACGTCCCCCGATATACTGATGCTCGACGAGCCGACCAACCACCTCGACATTGAAACTCTCGCATGGCTCGAAGATTTTCTCTCGACCTATCGCGGAACGCTTCTGGTCATCTCCCACGACCGTTGGTTTCTCGACAAGGTCACAAACCGCACACTTGAAATCGAAAATACGCACGCCGAGCTATACAACGGCAATTATTCGCGCTTCGTTGAGCTTAAGCGCCAAAACCGAGAGATACGCGAGCGTCAGTACAAGAATCAGCAAAAGGAGATTGAACGAATCGAGGCATATATCGAACAGCAAAGGCGTTGGAACCGTGAGCGCAACATAATCGCCGCGGAGAGCCGACAGAAAGTGCTTGACCGCATGGTCAAGATAGAACGCCCCGAGAACCTGCCCGAGAAAATAAGGCTGACCTTCACAAAATCGGGTGAGAGCGGAAATGACGTGCTGACGGTTAAAAATCTCGCAAAATCGTTCCCGAACAAACCGCTTTTCGACGGGGTTTCGTTCCTCGTAAAGAAGCGTGACCGCCTCTTTATCGCAGGTCCGAACGGATGCGGAAAATCGACGCTTATCAAGATAATCGCGGACAAGCTCGCCGCTGATGCCGGTGATTTCGAGTACGGCTACAACGTCAGTGTAGGCTACTACGACCAAGAGAACCAAAATCTTGACCCCGACAACACCGTGCTTGACGAGCTGTGGAACTGTTACGAAGGACTCACTCAAACCGAAATACGCTCGGCACTCGCGCTCTTTTTATTCAAGGGCGACGACATCGAGAAAAAGGTCTCCGTCCTGTCGGGCGGTGAAAAGGCGAGACTCACTCTCTGCAAGCTGATACTGTCAAAGATGAATTTACTCATCCTCGACGAACCGACAAACCATCTTGATATCGGCTCACGCGAGGCACTCGAAAATGCCCTCGCCGAGTTTGACGGCACAGTAATCGCCGTGTCGCATGACCGATACTTCACCTCAAAGCTCGCCACGCGCGTGCTTGATCTCGGAACCAAGCCGGCGCTTGATTTCATGGGCAGCTACGAGGATTACAAGGCACACCGTGTGCGCAGTGTCCCTGCTGCCGCATCAAGTGCGGTGGAGGTCGTAACCGAGGCAAAGGAGCAGTACCTTCGTGCCAAGGAACAGGCATCCGAGCAGAGGAAGTTGAAGACGCGCATGAAAAAGAACGCCGAGGAGACGGCGAAGCTTGAAGCGGAGCTGGAAGAGCTTGCAAAAAAGCTTGCCGACGAGTCGATACAAACAGATTACGTCAAGGTAAATGAGCTTTACACACGTCAGCAGGAGGCTGAAGAAAAACTTATGGAATTATATGAGGAGGCCGAAAGCTTTGAAAACTAAAATGCTTGTGGTCGGCATAACTATGAACTGTGCCGGCACCGAAAAATCGTTTCTGTCATTTTTGTCCGCGCTCGATTTCGAGCGCTATGACGTCACACTGCTTCTTGCGAAGCGCGAGGGACTTCTTCTCGACCAGGTGCCGTCGAATGTAAAGATACAGCTCATGGAGAAATACGGCGAGTTCTTCCTTCTCTCCGCAAAGAACGCCATGAAAAACATGTTCGACACATTTGTAAAGGATAACCCTCTTTCGCTTTTTGAGATATTCCCTTACTTTGTCAGAACGCTTTTTACAAAGGGTGAGAAGCGTGCGTCCATTGCTACGAAAATGTGGGTGCATTTTCTGCAGAAGATGCCCGAGATAAAGGAAGAATACGACATCGCCGTAGCATATTGGGGCGACCGTACAATGTTCTATATGTGCGACAAGGTCAAGGCGAAAAAGAAGATTGCGTGGCTCCACTTCGACTACGCCAATCCCCCACGCGACGACTCGGTCTATCTGCCGTACTTCAAGCAGTGCGATAACATCGTCACAGTTTCAAAATTGGTTGACGATTCGCTGAAGAATACACTCCCCGAGATTGCCGAAAGAACGATCATGATGGAAAACATCACAAGTCCCAAGCAGATCTGGGATCTCGCGCTCGTCGGCGAGACCTTCCCCGACACGCATTACACCGGCAAGCGCATCCTCACCGTGGGGCGCATCAGCGATCAAAAGGGACTCGACCTCGTAGTTCCCGTACTGAAGCGTCTGCGCGAGGACGGCTTCGATCTGCGCTGGTACGTGCTCGGTGACGGTGAGCCGGAATACAAGCAGTATATGTCACAGCTCCTGCTCGACAACGGCGTTGCCGATATGATGATCTTCCTTGGTACGACGCAAAATCCTTATACGTATATGCGTGACTGCGACATCTACGCACAGCCGTCACGTCACGAGGGCAAGCCGATCGCGGTGGAGGAGGCGAAGATAATGTACAAGCCGATACTTGCGTCGCATTACCTCTCCGCGCCCGAACAGCTTGAGGGCGGTGAGCTTGGTGTTATTTGCGAGATCGATTCCGACTCGATATATGAGGGCATCAAGAAGCTTCTCTCGGACGAGGCGCTTTGCGACAAGCTTTCCGAAACGCTTAAATCGCGTAAGTTCGGCAATGCCGAGGAGATAGAAAAATTCTACCGTATGGCAGAGTAACAAAAAGCGGTGTGTCACACCGCTTTTTTGTATTACTCTGCAAATTTGAGTTTATCGGGGAGTTTGCGCTCCGAGCGTTGGTGCCCCTTGCGGTGCACAGCCCCGCCTGCCGGTATGCAGGGAGGCTGCTTTGCGCTCAGACGCCGCTCCAATCCGCCCCCCTGCACCCCCCTGCTCGGCTCGGCAAACTCGGCTCTTGAATCACAATAATATCAATAAAAAGAGCCGGCTCAGCCGAGCCGAGCAGGGGAGTGCAGGGGGGAACCTGCGGATCGGCGTTTGGGGGCAGCTGGGTCCCCTCTGCTATACGGCAGGAGGCGC
>JAZRAB010000159.1:0-3954 GCA_045634345.1 Candidatus Flemingiibacterium sp.
TAAGACCGCTTGGCCTCCGACTTGAATATCTCGGTAATTCTCATGAGCAGAAGATCGACCCATCCGCCGAAATAACCGGACAAGCATCCGATAATTATTGCAATAATCGAAGAAACGATAACCGCTACAGCACCGATCGTCATGGTCATCTTACCGCCGTGTACAATACGTGTAAAGGTGTCGCGGCCCATGCTGTCGGTACCGAAAAGGTAACCGCGAAGACCGCATTTTGCGGTAAGCTCGTCATTTTCGTTTACAGTATATGACTGCTTCGCGCCTGCAAAAATATCATCTGCATCGGCTCCTGAAAGATTCGACTGACCGTCCGAATTATGTCCCCATGCATATGCCTTGCCGGTATCGGTAAGTGCAATAAAATGACGAGTACCTGACGCAAGCTTTACAAATTTCCCGTCTTCGGGAACAGCAATTTTATCCTCGCCGTACTCTGCTGCACCGGAAACAAACACCTCGCCGTTATCAAGAAGAAAAGCAAAGCAGTTGTTAGTTGCAGTGATGTCTACTATCTTACAATCTTCAAGATAGCTCGAGAAGTTCTTTACAGCTCCCTGCTCCGAGGATACAGCCGATTGACGGAAGAAGAGATTCTTGCCGCCCGACATTGTACCGTCCCTAAAAAGCACAGCTACATTGTAGTTTGTAAGCGCAACCTTTTCAACATTTGTGTTATGCTTGGTGGAAACCTCAAGCATGTTAAGACATGCACGAGTGTTACCCCACATATAAAGCTGACCTTCGATAACGAGCGCCGTAACCTGATAGCCGCATATGAGCTGCTCAATCTTTGAAACATCGGGAATCACAAAATATTCCCCGTCCTTCTCAAATCCTGCCTCGGAAAGCACGCGATCCATCGAGATATAGCCGTCTGCCTCATTTGCGGCACCGTACTGACCGTTGTTTTTATTACCCCAACCAACGATACGACCGTCAGTGGTGATGGCAATAACATGGTCGGAGCCTGCAGCTGCCATATGTACCTTACCCTCTTCAATTACATCCGGGAATATCGAATAATCCCTCTTGGTAAGTGCATCCTTGGTGTAACCCCACATATAGAGGGTATCAGCATTACTTACACCGACTGTGAAGTTAGCGTATCCGTTGATGTTGCGGATGTTGTTTTTAAGTTCCGCAGGCACACGAAGCATCGCAAAATTAGGAGCGATGTTCGCCTGAAGCGGGTCAGTGTAGCTTAATTGCATCGGGAAGAAATACGGACCGATGAAGACAAAGAGGAACAGCGAAATAAGCACTATAAGCGCCGCTACTGCGAGCTTGCGTCTGAAGAACGCCTTAACTGCGAGCTTCGACGGGCTCTCAAGCTTTTCAACCTCCATTACGTCAAGTTCCTTGCTTGCTCCGAAGAACATGCGCGAGAACCAACAACCAAGGGTTGAGAAGAAGCCGTTTTTCTTATTTTCTTTGTTAGCCATTTTCTCTCCCCCTTATTTATTTACACGGACGCGAGGATCAACAAATCCGTAAGCAATATCCGTGATGAGGTTGCCAAGAAGCGAAATTATTATGTAGAACATCTGAAGCGCAAGTACGACCTCGTTGTCGCTTACGGTAAGTGAGTTAAAATAAACTCGTCCGATACCGTTAAGCGCGAAGATGTTCTCTATCATCAGCGAACCGGAGAAAATTCCGAGGAACCATCCGATAACAAGAGTTACAATCGGAATAAGTGCATTACGCCATGCGTGAGAGTAGATAACGGTCTTTTCCTTAAGACCTTTCGCACGCGCGGTGCGGATACAGTCCATAGAAAGAGCCTCGATCATCGAAGCACGCACGTAACGTGTCATACCGCCGAGTGAACAGAATGTCATAACTATCAACGGCAGAGCAAAGTGATACATTCTATCCCAAAACTGTGCCATCGGAGTCCACGCTCCGCTTCCGGCAGTGTTCATACCGGATACGGGGAACCAACCGAGGACAACAGCGAATAGCCAAATGAATACGATAGCAATTATAAATGTAGGCAAGCTGTAACCGACAATCGTGCCTACCTGAACGGCAACGTCGCGCCTGCTACCGCGGCGGACTGCACAGAATATACCCAAAGGAAGCGTTATTCCAAGGGCAAGAATTGTTGCAAAAATATTGATAAATATTGTGTTTTTCATCGGTTCGACAAGAACCTCTGCTACGGGTTTACCGTACTGTGTTGAGGTACCGAGATTTCCCTGAAGGATTCCGTTAAAGGTACCGTCGGAATACGGATATACGCCAAGCCAACGTCCGTAACGCTCAAGAATATTACCGTCAAGACCGTATTTGGCTTTCCAATATTCGTATCGTTCATCAAAATTAAGAAGCTTATTTGCCGTCACTTCATTGCGTGCGGCCTCTGCCGCCTTATCAACGGGCAGCATATTGTATATCAAGTATATAAGTAAGGAGAGGATCAGGAATACAACGAAGATATACAATATTCTCTTGATCACATATTTGCCCATAGGCGACCTCCAAAAACAGCGGACAATTCTCTGTCCGGAATTATGTTAAAATACAGTATATTACAGAAATTACAAAGAATTATGAGATAATACAAATTATCCCTTTTCATCATTTGAGGGGACGCCGCACATTTTGTGCACAGCGCCCCCCGTATTTACTTCAAATGAGTCCAACCGATTGCGGTATCCGGTGTGGAAATGGTGCTATCAGCAATTAGTCCTGGTAGTTAGCCCAGAAGTCAGCCTCATCCATGATGAAGCACATCTGATAGTCATTGTACATATCGGGATTGATAGTCCAGTTGAAGGAGTAGTCATAAACAGCGCTGGTGAAGCCGGTAGCAAAGTTAACTGCGTTGAGCTTCGGAGTGCCGTTGTAGCCGTAACCTTCCATACGATAAAGCTCACCGTAGAGACCGGTATTGAAATCGGTCGAGGTATATACGATGTACATACCGATAGCGGTGGTAGCGTTTTCGTTGGACTGCCATGCAGTCAGAAGCTGGTCGGTAACCTCGTTAGGCTGTGTGCCGTACCAGTTGATTGCGAGAGGCATGTAGTATTCACCGTTAACCTTAACAGTCTTGTACTTGTTATCGGTGGTAGCAAAGTTGAGGTTATCCTTGGTAAGCTCATAACCTTCGAGCTTCTTGTAACGGATACCGCCAACTGCTGCATCATAAGCAGTACCGTCTACATTGTAGATCCAGCCGCCCTCTTCAAGAACTGCAATAGCGCTGTCCTTGCTGTAAGCGTATTCGTTGAGAACGATCTCATCTTCAACTGCCTTGTATGCAGAGTAACCGGTGTAGTAAGGACCGTGTACAACTGCACCGTAACCGCCGGTGAAGGTCTGTGCGAACTCAGGACGGTTGATGGTGTACATGATAGCCTGTCTTACAGCGGTAAATGCTGTAGGACCGAAGTCAGAACGGAAGCCAAGCTTACCGTAACCTGCTCTGTCGTAGTGAGTCTCGGCATACTTGTCGGGATTCTGAGCTACAACGTCAAGAGCAGCCTTGGTCTCAGTCGCGCCGGTGATACCTGCGATAACGTCAACCTGACCGGAAGTGAACTGGTCCATCTGAGTCTCGGTAACAGTCTTAACATAAGTGATGGTCTCGATGGAAGCAGTTCCACGAGCATCGTCACCGGGATAGTTGGGGTTAAGAGTAAGGGTTGCAGTAAGCGAAGAAGCGTCATAGTTGCTTACATAGTAAGGACCGGAATAAGGAAGTCCGGAATCCCAAGCCATGTTAGCGGTGATAACAGCTGCCTGCTTGTAAACCTCAGTACCGTCCTTGGTTTCCTTTGCATAGAATGCATCGGAAAGGCCGCAGGACTTGTCCTCTGCAACAACGATGTCAGCATCGCCGAGGTAGAGAGCAAGAGGATCGGGGCTGAATGCAGCATACCCCATTGTATAGTAGTAGTTAGCGTAGTCAGCAGCGATAAGTCGGATCGT
>JAZRAB010000160.1:0-9861 GCA_045634345.1 Candidatus Flemingiibacterium sp.
GGCAAAAGCTTGTCCTTGGTTGTATAGTCATCAAACTTCGTCCATCCCGGTTCGAGCATAACTGTTCCCTTCAGCGTAAACTCCTCGCCCGTTTTCGGTGGAGTCCCAACAGCTATCTTTATCTCGGTCTTGTCAATTATACAGTCAAGCGAGCAGAACACCGCCGCAAATCTGCGCATTATTGCGCCGTATACAATAGCTTCATCCTCCGAGAGTCTCTTTTTATCAGGGATTTTGGTTGTGGGAGTGAGCGCCGAGTGCGCCTCAATTTTGGAATCGTCGAACACCTGCTTTGTGTCCTTAAACTCAATCGGATACCCAAGCTTTGAAACCGCCCCGATAATACGCTTCACCTTATCCTTCTCGGCAGTTGCAAGATATTCGGAATTGGTACGCGGATAGGTCACGTACCCCTCCTCGTACAGCTTTTGAAGCACTTCAAGCGAGCGCGGCATAGACATCTTGTATTTTTTTCCGAGAAAACTCTGTAATTTTGAAAGCGACCATAATTTCCCCGGCGAAAGCTTGTCCTTCTTACGTTTAACCGCCGTTACAGTCGCACCGAGAGCATTATACTCGGCACACTTTTTTTCACATTCGACGATACTGTTTTTATCGAATTTAAGCTTCGATAAAAGCTCGACCTCCGCATCATTTGTCATAGCGGATGAGCGCGGCTGATAATATTTTTCGGGCGTAAAATTCCGTATCGCACGGTCACGCTCACATATAGCGCGCACAATCGGCACGATAACACGTCCGACTCGAAGGAGCGTACCCGATTTAAGAGTCGCGTAGCGTGTTAGATTGATGCCGTACAGCCAATCAATGTATGTGCGTGCAAACCCCTCGTCTGCAAGACGGTCATATTCCCTCTCATCGGGCGGAAGTGCTGCAGCGGCTTGTATGGTTTCTGCGGTCTGGTCAGGCAGCCAAAGCCGTGCAAGGCGTTTCCCTTCAACAAAAAACGGCTGTGACGGTTTAAGATCAAACGCCTTCATTATACACAGCCGTACAATTATTTCACCCTCTCTGTCCGAGTCCCCGGCATTGATTATCGTATCAACATCGGGACGGCGGCAGAGTTGTTTTATAATGTCAAACTGCCGCGCAGTTCCGTCGTCGCCTTTACTGCTCCGACGAAGCTCATAGCAAAATTCATCGGGAAAGCAAGGAAGCCCTTCGAGCGTCCATTTTGAGCTCGGCTCACCGCCCGTATAATATTCAAGGTCAGCAAGTGAAAAAAGATGCCCAAACGCCCATGTGACGATATACTCGCCTGCGGTGTAAAATCCGCTTCCCCTGGGATTCCCGCCGAGCGCGGTAACTATAGACCTTGCAAGGCTCGGTTTTTCTGCAATAATCAGTTTCATATAAGCCCCGTTTGTTTAAGTATCAGCGTGCCTGCAAATAGGGTAACAACGCTCATTAAGGTTGACACGAGGAGTATCTGTCCGGCAAGCTCATGGTCACTTTTCATCTGCTTTGCCATTATGTAGCTTGAGACGGATGCAGGGCCGCCGAAAAGAATAAATATCGTTCCAAGCTGGACTCCGCGAAATCCAAGAGGTATGGCACACAGCACCGCCGCAGCCGGCACGGCTATGGTTTTAAGTGCACTCGACATAAGCGCCAGCTTGAATCTCCCACGCAGTGACTCTGCTTTAAAGCTAGCACCGAGACTTATGAGCGCAAGTGGCATGGACATATCTGCAAGATAGTTAAGGCTTTTATCTGCCACAACAGGCAGTGAGATGCCCGTAAGCTCCCACAAAAGCGCAAGAACTATCGAAATAATAAGCGGGTTGGTTGCAACAGTTTTTGAAATGCGTACAAGGAGCTGCCTCGGCTTAAGCTTCACGTCTGCCGGTGCGTATATTGAGAGTATAACAACCGCGAATCCGTTAAAAAGAACTACTACAAAAGGCATAACCGTCGACATCGTGGCAGTACCGTTTTCGGGAAACATGTTCTGTGCCATAGTAAGTCCGATTATCGCCGCGTTGGAGCGATAAACGCCCTGAATGAACGCGCCGCGCTTTGCGTTATCCTTTAAAAAAATCGGGACAATAAGGCAAGGCAAAATGAGGCATACCAGAACAGCAGCAATACAGTACCCGATAAGCGTGGGGTTAAATCCCACGGACTCCGCACTGACTATTTCCACAAACAGCATACACGGCAGAGTTATCTTAAATACAAGCTTGTCGCATACGGAAAGGAACCCGTCATTGACAAATCCTATTTTCCCAAGTACCGCGCCAAAAATGACGATAATGAACATCGGCATTATATTATTTATGCTGTAAAGTATGCTTTCAAGCACCGTAATCGCCTTCCTTTTTATTTCAAGAAATCAGGTAAAAACTCGTTTTTAATATTATTGGTTGCAAAGCTTCTTATTTTTTCAAGAGTCCAAATCCGAGTGGCGGCACTCTGACCGTAATTCGGGTTGCCGTGAAGCGCCGCAAGCTCCTCGGTATAGTTTTCCATTAAATAGACCTGCAATCCGAGACGCTCTTTGTTATAATGTGTAACTGTCGGATTATATATGGGATTCTCTATTGTAATATCACCGTTTTTGTCCTTGACAATATCGAACGTCACAATACCGCCCACGAGGTTGCGGTTATTATATTGGGTTGAAATCAAATTGCCGAGTGAATATATAACAAGTGTGTCACTACCGTCAGAAGCCCTTTTCCAATCCATTCCCTGTATAACGTGAGGATGCATACCGATTATAACGTCAGCGCCGGCTTCGGTAATGGACTCGGCTAAAGAATACTCGCTCTTTGAGGGAGTAAAGGAATTTTCGTCCTCACCGCCCCAGTGCATCACGACAAACACAAGATCGGCAAGCTTTTTCGCCTCTTTGGTCATACGAACAATTTCCGTCTCATTTATATACGGAATAACCATCTCGCTGCCTGCGGGGAGTGACGGTGTGTTCGTAGCGTATGTATATGATATAAGAGCAATTGATATTCCCTGTTCTTCGATGATGCGAATATTCTCATAATCCTCACGGTTATAGTAGCCGCCTATCATAAGAATGTCGTCATCACGCTCATGCCAATAATCGAGAGTTCCCTTGTAACCTCTCTCAAGCTTGTCAAGCGTGTGATTGTTAGCCACATTTACGATATCAAAGCCAAGCTCAATAAGCGTGTCACCGACCGCCTCGGGAGAGTTGAAGTTGGGATATCCGGAAATAGTAAGCTCATCGCCGCAAATAGGCGACTCCTGATTAATAAGTGCTATATCAGCATTTTTCACCATGTCGGAAATTCCGTCGTACATGTCTATGAAATTATATTTCTCTCCGTCCTTGGCGCGGTTTCTGGCATCCGTGAAGATTTTCTCATGTATAATGTTGTCCCCTGCCGCAAGAAAGCTGATGCGCGTTTCTCCGGGAATGCTGACCGTCGGAGTGTGTGTTGTCTCCTCGTGCATTGTAGTAGTATCGTCGTCGCGCACATTAACATCACTCGTATCGTCAGCTGGGGGGGCTGTAACCCTCGTGGCATTTGGGTCAGCCGTATCCTCTGTCGTCACAAGCCCTGGATTTGTATCCGTATTGGAGCCGCATCCACTTATAAATAGAAGCATCAAAACTGCGGCAGTAATTTTAGTTATATATTTCACTTTAATTATCCTTTATATTATTTTTCAGCGGAACACGGGTGAGTAAAAAACGCTTCGAGATCTGCTCCCCATTTTCCGTTTTCGTCCTTCGTGAATCCAAGCCACTTAATGAATTTCTCATCGCAGTCGCCCTCAAAATATGCATAGTGTACACCGTGAAGATCGATGAAATTCATCGTTTGGCGTCCCATTATAAACATCGCCTCGGTGTCATCCGTTCCAACCGCTTTGGCAAGATCGGTTATCGTTGCAGTCTGCCCCATGCGGAATTGGCAGATTCCGACAAAATCGCCCACGCTGTCCCCCTCAAGCTCATCGCGCACCCATGCACCGTACGCAAGCAGATCGGGGTCATATGTGACATTACAGAGCCCGCACAGCTGTTCCTGTAATGCTTTGTCCTGAATTGGTCTGATTATTAACATTTGTCTCTCCTATTTTTTGGAAGCATTTCGCTTAAGGTAGTCCACTTGCGCTTTTGTAAGGTGTTTCCACGCGCCGGGTTTCAGACTTTGAAGCTTAATATCGCCTATAGCAACACGAGTCAAACGATTAACCTTAAGACCGCACTGCTCACACATCTTGCGTATCTGTCGGTTTCGTCCTTCATACAATTCCATGCGAAGTACCGTGACTTCTCGGCGCGTGTCGCTTCTCATCGAATGTATCTCTGTCTTAACCGGCATTATCTGATATCCGTCAATAATAAGCGGACTCGACAGCTTCTTTATTGTTTCGCGGTCAACCTTTCCCGGTACCTCTACGTGGTACAGCTTTGGTATTGAGTGCCGCGGATGTGTCAGCTTGTTTGCAAGCTCGCCATCGTTCGTTAAGAGAAGCAGTCCGTCCGAATCCATATCAAGCCGTCCCACCGGATAAACCCGCGCTCCGACTTCACGGCACAAATCAACAACCGTCGGCCGTCCGCGCTCGTCGGATGCAGTAGTCACATAACCGCGCGGCTTATTTAGCATTATGTAAATGTAGTGCTTGAAGCCATTCTTGACTATCTGCCCATTATATTCGATTGTATCAACCTCGGGACATACCTTCTGTCCGATTTCGGCGGGTATACCGTTTACAAGCACCGCGCCGCGCGAGATTTCATGCTCGGCGGCACGGCGGCTCATAAGTCCCGCATCTGCAAGATATTTTTGCAAACGTAATTCTGTCATTTTAATCAAATATTTTCTCAAATAAATTTTTCTTATATTCTACCCTATCGGCATTTTCCTCTGCATAAAGTGCAACCTCACCGATAAAAGTATCCCCGTCGTATATCTCGATTTTTCCAACGACACTGTCGGCAGTCACAGGTGCCCAAAAGTATTTCGGCAGTATGACTTTTCGCGTGATGTTATGCTCACCCCTCGGTAGAATTACCGTAAGTCCTTCCCGGTTTTTTATAGTGATCTCCCCTGATTCTGTGCCGATGCAGGGAGAGATAAAAACCGAGTCTCCTGCCTCAGCAAGTGTAAGCTTCTCGAGGGTGGAAAAACCTAAATCAAGCATATCAGAATGGTCCGACCAATCGTCGGGCGCATTGAGTGTAACTGCAATAAACGTCATTCCGTCGCGCTCCGCCGCTGAAACGAGGCACCGTCCGCTAACCTTGGTAAAGCCTGTCTTAACACCTACAGCTCCGTCATACAAATGGAGCATCTTATTATGATTGTGAAGATGTCTCACCCCTTCACCGTAAGAAATCTTATAGGTGTCAGTCGATACGATTTTTCTGAAGATGTCGTTTCTCATCGCTGCGGCAGTAAGTTTTGCAAGGTCTCTTGCTGTCGTATAGTGAGCATCATCACTTAGTCCGTGCGGATTTGTGAAATGCGTATCGGAAAGACCAAGCTCCGCAGCCTTCGCATTCATCTTCTCGGCAAAAGCTTCGATAGACCCGGCAACACCGATTGCAATTGCCGCGGCGGCATCGTTTGCACTTTCTAGCATAAGTGCCCAAACAAGCGATTCAAGGGATATCTTATCTCCCTCTTTAAGATATATCGATGAGCCTTCAACTCCAACCGCAGCCGGAGCAACGGTTATCTCACGTGAAAGCTCGCCCGACTCAATTGCAACAAGAGCAGTCATAATCTTGGTCGTGCTTGCCATAGGACGATGGGTATCGGCATCCTTTTCATAGATTACTTTGCCCGTTGAAGCTTCAATGACAATAGCCGACCTTGCCGACACATCGAGTCCGCGCACCGGCAATGCAGTCATAAACAGTATAGGCACAAGAAAAAGTGCCATGATTTTTAATCTTCGCATATTAATTCCCCTTAAATGAGACTTCGTAAAAAGCATTTGCCGCCTCGGAGAATTTATGCGCTGTAAGTTATCCCACTTCGCCTGCGTCGGCTGCATCATCGGATGCATCCGAATTGTCGTCCGCTTTTTCCTTTTTGAATACTGCTTTAATTCTGGAAATAAGCTCTGGCGAGCGTTCTATAAGGTTTGCAACTTGGTCTATCTTGTCCGCAGAGCCGGCAGTAGTGGTGCCGACATTGAGGATCTGTACGCTTCCGTCGGGGGAAATTACAAGAAATCCGACCGGCTGTACGGTAACACCGGTCCCGCCGCCACCGCCGAAATTGGTGGTAAGCGCAGACGGACGCTGAGAAGCCTTCTCTGCCACATTTTTCATGTTTTTGCCAAGATAGTCAACACCACCGGATGCAAAACCGACCATAACCTTAGATATAGGAATAATAGTCGTCCCGTTTGGAGTATTGATCGGTGTGCCGATAATAGTGTTTGCATCGACTACGTTTCTGATTTTTTCAAGAGATGTTTCAATGATACCCGAAATTTTGTTGTCTGCCATTTTTATATTCCCCTTTTCATAAATTTACGATTTCTTTAAATATGCGGCTGCCGAGCGTATCAGAATATCAAGCGCCTGATACAGCCTGAATGAAAATGTAATATCTGCCTCCGCCGTAATCTTCTCTGAAAGAAAATCCGGCTCAACCCGTATGTCATCGCTTTTCGGAAGCTTTACATGCATTGTATTGTAAAGAAGCTCCATTAAACACTGAACTGCACCGCATACCGTACCGTAAAGCACAGCGGTCTGCGCCGCATCCGGTGTTGCGATTATTATGACCAAGCGTTTTACTTTTATATGCAGGTGATGTCCAAAGCGTGAGGTAAATACACGTACAACCTCGAGGAGCTTTGATAATAGTCCCATGATATCGCGCTCCGAATCTTCCGTCCCGCTGCTCTTAGCTTGAGATGTACCGATTTTTTTGTGCTTTGTTTGAGCTTTTGTTTTCTTCTTATTTGATTTTTTCTTATCCTTAGCCTCACTTTTTGCAAGTCGCTTTCGGAATTTTTTGATTTTATAATCCGACAGCCTAAGAGTTTTCTCTTTTGCTGGAAACAGCGGGATACGAAAAATACCGATGCCGAGTGTCAATTTTGTGTCCCCGACAATTTTTACCTTAATACTAATTTTAAGAAGCAGTATCAGCGCAATTATTGCCGCGGCGATTATCCATCCCACCGTATCACTCCCTTCTGTCGTTTTTTATTTTACTCCTCAGTAGGCTCCGTTTCTTCATGCTCTGTATCAGCTTCCGCCTTAGCTTCGGTATCAACCTCCACACCTTCAGCTGTTCCGAGCACATCGGTCTTCAAATCCGGAATAGCAAACAGCTCTATCGGCGGAAGCTCGTCAAGCGATGTAATACCAAATATTCGCAGGAAATTATCGGTGGTCCGGTAAAGTGACGGTCTTCCGGGAGCATCAAGTCTTCCGCAAACCTCAATAAGCCCCTTATCCGTAAGATTATTGACCGAGTAGCTTGAGTCTATGCCGCGCACGGAATCGATATAAGAACGTGTGACCGGCTGATGGTAAGCAACAATGGCAAGTGTCTCCATAGAACTGCGCGACAGATTGCCACCGGAACGCACACCGAGCGCCGTTCGTATCTTATCTATATGTTCTTCCTTCGTGCAAAGCTGACAGGAATCTTTATACATAACAAGCTGTATTCCGCGCTCATTTGCATGATCGGAATAATCGTTTGCCATTTCGGTAAGTATCTCTTTGACCTCGCTGGTCATACACTCGGCGGCTTCGGCAAGCACCTCGTATGTAAGCGGATGCCCCGCCGCAAAAAGCACTGCCTCAAGTATAGGCTTCGCTGACATTTCGGTCCCCTCCCGTCATTCTTTCATGATTGAGATTAACTCTGAAATCAGTCACCTCTCCGAAATCCGTTTCTTCAACCGGTCGGAGTGTAACTCTGTTTTTCTTTATAAGCTCGAGTACCGCAAGGAAGGTTGCGATAAGCTCGCTTCTTGTTTTTGCGGTAAGAAGTATAGACGTGTAAAGCGCCTCTCCGTTTTTGACGAGATACCGTATAACGCCGTATATTTTGCCGCTCACGGGAACTATAGGAGTGCGCAGTATTCGTTCAAACGGACGCTCCGCGCTCTCGCGGTTGACCGCATCAATCGCGCTCTTATCCATTGCCCGAAGCATAGACAGCATCACTCGTCTGAGCGCTTCCGCCTCCTGCGGCTCAATCTTGCCAGAATCGGGCTTGACCTCATCGGTATCCTTTATCATGCGTCCCGAATACTGTCCGAACTGCTCGGTAAGATACCCTGCCGCCTGTTTCATGCGCTGATATTCGAGAAGCATCGCGGCAAGCTTGGCACGCGGATCCTCTTCCTCATCCTCGGGCTTCGGCAGGAGCATCTTGCTCTTTATAAGCATCAGCTCGCTCGCCATAACTATAAATTCCCCGGCGACCTCCATATCCATTTTCTGCATGAGGTCGATATATTCCATATACTGCTCGAAAATGAGCGCAATGGGAATATCGGTTATTTGAACTTTATTCTTGTCAATAAGCTTTAAAAGCAGATCGAGCGGTCCCTCGAACGCTTCAAGCTTGTACATAAGGTTTTCCATAGCGTCTCATTTTCCTTTATTAGATCAGATTATGGGAATAAGCCATGACAATCCGCGATAGATGCCGTTCACCGCCATAATGAGCGGAGCATCTAAAAGTCCGATAAACAGAAGTGCAATAAGCACTATAGATATAGTCTGCTCGTACTTCATAACTCCAAAATAAAGCTTGTCGGGTAAAAATGCGTACAAAACGCGCGAGCCGTCAAGCGGCGGCACCGGTAGAAAATTGAACACAGTAAGCGAAATGTTCATCGTGATAAACATGCGCAGAAATCCTATAGCCACAGCATAAAGGTTAAGAGAAAACCCCTCGCTTATCGGAAGAATACCCTCCATTCCAAGAAAAGCGAGCAACTCAAACAACGCAATTCCGACAAGGGCAAGCAGAAGATTCGACATCGGACCTGCCAATGCTGAAATCGCCATTCCACGTCTCGGATGCTTGAAGTTACCGACACGTATCGGCACCGGATTCGCCCAACCGAAGCCGAACAAGAGCATACTCACAAATCCCCACGGATTAAGATGCTTAAGAGGATTGAGCGAAAGCCGCCCAAACTTTGCGGCGGTATCGTCGCCAAGCTTATTCGCTGCCCATCCATGAGCCACCTCGTGGACAGTAAGCGCAATCAGTACGATAACAAGCCTCTGCAGAAGCTCCATTATTGCGATACCGATATTATCTGCATGAATAAGCGAGTCTATCATTTCGCGTCCTCCATAAGAGCTAAAATAGCACGCATTGCCTCATCCTTGCCCATGCCGTCAAGCGCAGAGAACGGAATTATTTCGCATCCCTCTCTCACAAGCGGATTTTCACGAAGCGATTCAAGTGCCGCCTTGCGATTGGTCACGTTCAGCTTGTCCGCTTTCGTGGCGATGATAATGTACGGAATATCCGACTGATTCATAAAATCAAGCATCATTTCATCATCCGCAGTGGGACCGACCTTGAGGTCAACGAGCTGTGCAACTGCGGTCATCGTCCCTGATGTGAAATAGGAATCGGTAAGCTTTGACCACTTCGCCTTATCTGCAGGAGCGCGCTTCGCAAATCCGTATCCGGGCAAATCGACTATATAGAATTTTTTATCGACACGGTAAAAGTTAATAGTTATCGTTTTACCCGGCGAACCCGAAACTCGTGCAAGACTTTTTCTGCCAACGAGCCTATTGAGCAGCGAGCTTTTTCCGACGTTGGAACGTCCGGACAGTGCTATCTGCGGTAATTTATCAGTCGGGAACTGACTCTGCAGTCCTGCTGTCATGATAAG
>JAZRAB010000161.1:0-4004 GCA_045634345.1 Candidatus Flemingiibacterium sp.
ACCCCCGGGCAAGCGCTTCTGATTCTGAACGGAGCGCGCACCTACACAGTTCAGTCCGGGGATTCCATCTACACAATAGCCGCGCGCTTCGGCATAAGCGCAAATATGCTTTGGCGTATGAACCCCTCTCTCTCCGGCGGAAGCACGATTTATCCCGGTCAAGCCCTCGTAATATATCTTCCGCCAACCGACAATCCCCCTCTTGTTGCCACAGGATATGCATATCCGTTTATAAACACCGCTATACTGCGCACCACGCTTCCCTACCTTGATTATCTCGCCATATTCAGCTACGGTTTTCGCGCGGACGGCAGTCTGGTTCCGGCAGATGACAATGAGCTTTTATCACTTGCCGCCGAATATGGAGTCAAGCCAATGTTCGTTCTTACCTCGCTCGGTGATGACGGTACATTCTCATCCGAAGCAGTATCGGAGATGCTGACATTACCCGCAGTTCAGGAAACGCTTATAAACAATATAGTCGAAACCGCTTCTCGCAAGGGGTACGCTTCCGTAAATTCAGACCTTGAATATATACCGCCGGAAGACCGCGAGGAATATAGCACCTTTATCAGAAATCTCGCCAGTGCACTTCATGCAGTCGACATTGAGCTTGCAGTCTCGCTCGCTCCGAAGACCTCGGATGAACAAGCAGGTCTGCTCTATGAAGCCATAGATTATGCCGCACTCGGTGCAGCAGCAGACCGCGTGCTTCTCATGACGTATGAATGGGGATACACCTATTCCGAGCCGCGTGCAGTCGCACCTATAAACAATGTGTCTGCGGTCGTTGACTATGCGCTGACTGTCATTCCGCGTGAAAAAATCGACCTTGGTATACCGAATTACGGCTACGACTGGCAGCTTCCGTGGGTTGAGGGTACACCTGCCCGTGCCATTGGAAATATAGCCGCGCAGGAGCTTGCAATCGAGCGCGGCGTGATGATAATGTACGACGAAACAGCCGAGACTCCGTATTTCAACTACACAGCCGAGGACGGCTCACAGCGTGTTGTATGGTTTGAGGATGCACGCTCTGTCCTCGCAAAGCTTGAGCTTGCACGAAGCCGTGGACTCGGCGGTATCGGCATATGGCAGATAATGCGGTGGTTCCCACAGCTTTGGCTACAGACGTAATCGGTTATTCTAAAATTACGTTTGTATATCCGTATTTTCCGTCACAATCGCAAATCTCCGCACGGACGAATTTCGCGCCCTTATTTATCTTGAAACGCGCTTCATATATCGGCTCACCGTCTGACACAGTCGAACGGCATGGTTCATAAGGAAGAGCGGTGAAAAATGTGATGCGTTCGGCTCCGGTCTCGCAATCAACCACAAATTCCTCTCCCTCACGTCTGCATGTGAAAAACGGTCCCTGCGTTGCGATGAATTTTCCCTCTCGCAGTGCTGACATGATATTATCCGCACTAAGCGGCTTGTTTTCAAGATTAACCATGATATACGCACGTCCCACCTCGCCCTTGTGGAAATGTGTATCATCGGCAGCAACGAGCGGTAATGTATAGCCTCTTAGTGCAAGGTCGTCGATGACAACGCCCGAATATGGGCGGCAGTTGAACGGTACATCCGATACTGAATTGTATATCTCCGTCGCAAATATGCCGTGAAGTGGCATTATCTTGTCATATGTATTCATCGACCACGCGGGATGCGCAAGTATCGCCAGACCGCCGCATTCGTTTATTTTATCTATAGCGGTCTGCACATTATCGGAGCGCTCAATGCTCGGCACCTTGTTCATGCCGATACCGACGATATGAAAAACGCCGGAAAGAGCATCTCGCCCACCAAAATCATATTCAATACCCGAGAGGACAACAAGCCCCGACGGATCGTTATCACAGCTCTCGCCAAATTCCCAATGGTCTGTAAGCGCAATGAAGTCATAACCTAACGCCCGATAGATGCTTTTGGTATCTTCGGGTGTTTTTGCACCGTCCGTAACAGTTGTATGCGTATGAAGATTACCGCGGTACCAGCACTTCCCGTATTTGTCGATGTACATTGAAATATCTCCTTTATGAGTCATTACTCAGTCTCTTCCCAAAACTCAGCAAGCGCGCCTTCAAGCGCCTCTGCCGTAGGAGCAAGTCTTATGCCCTTTATATGGTCAGTAAGCAGGCGTGAATACTGCGGTGTGGCATATCGGTCATCAATAAGCACACACACGCCACGGTCTTCTTCCGAGCGTATAACTCGTCCAATCGCCTGCAGCACTTTGTTCATCGCAGGATAGAGATATGCATACTCAAATCCTGCCTCGCGCGTTTCGTTAAAATAATCGGCAATTATATTGGTTTCAAGATTGAGTCTTGCAAGTCCGGTGCCGACAATGACCGTACCGATAAGCTTTTCACCGGCAAGGTCGATACTCTCAGAAAACATTCCGCCAAGGACTGCAAATCCGATAACAGCATCGTCCTCTCTGAAGCTGTCAAGAAATTTCTGACGCTGTTCGGCGGTCATATCAGGCTTCTGCACACGTATTCGTGCCGAGGGATCGTATTTACTGTATGCAAAGGCTACCCGGCGAAGCATCTCATAAGAGGGGAGAAACACAAGATAGTTTCCATAGCGCGAATTGACAACGGTCTCAATTATTTCAACAACTGCCGAGAGTGTACGTTCCCTGTCGGCATACCGGAGAGATATCTTGTTCATTATCGCGCAAAACATCTGATCCCGATCAAACGGAGATGGCAAACTAAGCACCCCTGCCTTTTTGCACCCAAGCAAATCGGAGAAATATTCCATCGGCTTTAGTGTAGCCGAAAAAAGCACTGCGGAATGTACGCGCTTAAGCCGCGCATCTATAAGGCGTGACGGATCAATGCATATTACACGTACCCGTACACGCTCGCCGTGCATCTCTGCAAGATGCCGGAAGTGTGAATCCGAACGCTTTACTGCATCCGCGAAACGCTTCGCATCAAACGCGGACTCTCTCACTGCCGTCGCCAGAGTCCGTGCACCGAACGGCACCTCTGTAGCGTTATCTCCGTTTACACGAAGCCACTGCATTGCGGCAGCAAAAAACTCGCGCGCGGCATCTGCCACATCCGAAAAAGGCTCGCGGGACAAATATGTGGCGCATTCGTCAGTTCCGTCAAAATATCGGTTTTCGACACATTTTTTGCGAAGTGAATACAGACTCTCATACATATGCTTAAGCGGTAAATACAAAATAAAATCATTTTCCGGAATAAGCTTTAATATTTCGCCGTACACGCTCGAAGAAAGTTCAGAGGAGTACATTTCTCTGGCGCGCTCAACAAGGTCATGCGCCTCATCGATGAGCGCAATATTCTGCGACGGATCACAGTCATCATCGAAGAAACGGCGAAGAAAAACTCGCGGATCAAAAAGATAGTTGCAGTCGCAGATGATTATATCACAGTACATCGCCGCATCAAGCATAAGCTCATATGGGCATACGCAGTGCGCACGCGCGACCTCGTCCACGGCTTCCTTGGTGATATCTCCCTCACGTGAGAGAAGTGCATATAAAGCATCATTAGCGCGCGTATAGTGCCCGTTGGAATACGGGCACACCATGCTGGAACAATCGTGCACGGAATCACGGCAGAAACAGCATTTTTCCTTAGCATATAAGGTTATCCGGCGCGCTTTAAGTCCGTGCTCGCGCATGATATCAAACGTCGCGCTGGGAGCCTCGCCGACTGTGGATTTAGGGGTGAGGTAAAAAATTCTGCGCCCAACTCCCTCGCCTATCGCTTTGACGGCACCGTAGCAGACCGAAAGTGTTTTTCCGATTCCGGTAGGCGCCTGCACAAGAAGGCGTTTGCCTTTTCGTACTGCGGCAAATGTGTCAAGAATAATATCCTGCTGACCGAGACGGTAGTCGTGATGAGGAAACTTTATTTTTTTAGCCGACGCGGCGAATTTTTCAAATCCGTCCGCTTCGAGCTTCGCAAAGCGACTGTACTCTTCGAGGAGTCCTACGACACGTCCACGCAGTT
>JAZRAB010000162.1:0-4498 GCA_045634345.1 Candidatus Flemingiibacterium sp.
TTTAGCTTCAAGCTCCTCGAGTCCGAGGTCGATTTCCTCATCCTCGTGTGTCACTTCTCTGCCCAGCCCTGCCGATATTGCATTTACCACGGCATCACGCATACGACCGAGGTCATCAGCCGCAGACAGTGCCGCAAGTTCAGCCTTTTCGGGGAGCTTTGCCGTTTCATAGCCGATATAACCGCGTGCGGCTTCTCCGTTCTCGGCAAGTATCAGAAACACATCAAAGAGCTTATCTGTCGATTCACGGGTGTTTTTGAGCACCGTTTCGAAGAGTTCTTCAAGCGTAGGATATTTGTCGTAGATATCGAACATTGCCGCACCGTTGTACATCAGCCACAGTTCACGGGAGCAGAATTTGTATTTAACGCATCTCTGCATAGTGTATTACCTTACGCCGCAGTGATACCGAGCTTGGATTTGATCCAGGTCTTTGCTTCTTCTTCGGTAGCGAATTCCTTTTCGATCTTCCATGTATACGCTTCGGTTTCGGATGCCGAGAAGGTGACCGAGTCGGGTGCAAAGGTAATGGATTCGCCCTTGGTGTTGTGGCTTACGCCGCCCATGGTAGCCTTTACCTTGGGATAAAATACGCCGACGTACTTCTTTACGCCGCTTTTCATCTTGGCCGCATAGAAAGCATAGCCGCCGTAAGGAGATGTATCGCTGCCCTTGTATTCAAGCTCCTGCTCATCGGTCATGGTTGCACCGTAGATCAGCGCCTTGTTTTCAAGTTCAACGTCATCGAGCGAAACTTCGATGGATGCCGATACAAATTCTTCAACTTCTTCTGCAAGGCGGTTGTCTGCATAAAGCTCAGCCTTGGAGTATGTAGGATTGTCAGAGCTGGAAATAAGTCTTGCCAGCTTTACGCCGCTTTCATATGTAGGCAGACCGTTTTCGGGCTCTGTCTTGATAAGTGCGAAATAGGGGTCGGATGCTCCGTATTTTGCCATTTGTAATTCCTCCGTTAATCGTTTAAAACTTCGTCGATTTCTTCATCGAACACTCGCCGCATTTCGCTCTCTATCCGAGGTTCAGCGGCGTAACTGCCGTAATCAAACCATCCGTCACCGACTATACCCCGTGCCGGTGAGCCATAGTTGAGCACGAAACCTTTAAGTGCGTTTGATGTGCCTTTTTTGTCCTTGCCTCGGGGATATACCGTGACTTGCCGGGCACTGCCGTAGCTTTTTGGGTTTGTGTAGCCGGTCTTGTCGTGCATCGAGCCGGTGAGAATGTGCCTGTGAGAACCTTCGAGCACATCCTGCAGCTTCTCCTTTGCGGCAAGACCGCCGGCATTGAGCATCTTGTCCACCATGCCGTCAGCCGCCGCACCGAGCTTTGTCACCGTCCGAATAACATCGTCAATACCGTCAAGCGTTATCTTCGCCATAGATGTTCTCACCTATCGCCATTTCAAACGTCCACTTGTAATGAATCCTCTGAAGCTGCTTGTTGTACTCAATCGAGATTAAGGAGTACGATAAACCGATATCCTTGAACACGTGCTGAATGAGGTCGACATTGCTGTCGTATTCCTCGTCCGTGACGTAATTGATCATGCCGCTTATCGCCTGTTCCGCAAGCTGATTGTCCGCCCACATCGAATGTGTGTCAGCCGTTCGAAAGTACGACCGTTCGCCTTCTTCGAGCCAGACTATGTACTTTGGTTCTTCTTCGGATGCCGTAAAGTGGTATGTAGGTATGCCCGTAGCCACAAGCGCATCCCTGAGCTGTAATAAACTCACTGTACATCCACCCTTTCAAGTGAAATATCCATCACCGGCGGAGATACATTGTCGGGGTACTGTATCTGCTGTATGCGGTAATGGTTGCCCGTACCCGATGAAGCGATATTCACCACATCGAGCACGGATACGTCGTTTCTGCGGGGACAGCGCAGTATTCTTTCGATTCGTGCATTGTCCTGCAGTGCCTGGTAGAATCTCTGTATGCCGACCGTTTTTTCACGGAATCTCAGCTTACAGCGTTCTTTCAGCTTATCACGGGGTATATTGCCTATACCGTTCTTGTTTTCGTTGTCGTAGATCACAACCACGCCGTCGGGAAAGCTCTCACGCATCGCCTGCACCGTCGCTTTCGTACATAGCCGCTTCGCCCTCGCAGTACATACGAAGCGAATTAAGCTCGGTAAGGTAGTTGTTCACAAAGTCCTGAGTAGCGTTTTCGCGTGCATACCGGGCATAGTCAAAGAGCAGTGCCCTCGGCAAGTCCTCGGCGGTGTAGTCCTGCGGTCGTCCCGCCGCCTTGTCAATGAAGGCCATACCGCGAGCGAGAATGCCGGAGACTTTGCGGTTGGTGTCGATATCATCCCATGTGATATCAAGATAGTTCAGCGCATCAATTAACAGCGCATCGCTCACGGTAACTGCCATGTGTTACTCCTTAACCCTCGGTGCGCTCTACGACCTTGACTTCAAGCGCATACGGCTTAACACCGGAGATGTCAACGACCACGAAAGCGTTTTCATCCATCGGCATACCGTTGCCGTAGAAGTAGGTCATGTATACTCTTTCGAGCTTGAGGAAGCGGTACTGATCGGAATACTCGATAGTACCTGCCTTGCCTGCAGTGCCGAGAGCCATAAAGTACTTGTCGCCGATACCGATGATAGCCTTGCCCTGCGGTACAGCGACAGACTGAATTGTGTCGGTCGGGAACGGAAGTACATTGTTGTTGAACGAGCCGTCGGTAGCTCTTGCGGTGGTAGCCGGATAAACCTTGGTGAAGTAATCAGCCGGGTTTACGAGCATGATAACGCGGTTTACTGCACGTCTGTTGCCGTTGCGGGTCTTGGTAAGGGTATCGAGTACAGTGCCGTAAGATGCTGCATCAAATGCGGTAATAGTTGCGCCGACCGCCTTATCCTTGTATACACCGTCAACTGCGCCGGTAAGTGCCTTGGTCATACCGATAGGCTTGTTCTTGCCGTCGCCGGTAACGATGCCGACTTCAACTTCGGTAGCAACAGCTTCTGCGAGCATCTGTCTTACATAGCGGTCAAGCCATGCCGGACCCATATCGAGCATATAACGCTTAACGGGAATGTAAGCGGTAACCTGTGCCATACCGAGGTCGATTTCGATAAATTCCGCATTGAGCTCATCAACTACTTCGGAGCCGAGTTCCTGCCACGATGCCTTGCCGCCGGTGGTGGACATGATCATCTTGGTAAGCATACCTGCTCTCTGGAAATTGATCTTGGAAAGCAGCGGGTGATTTGCTTCGAGATCATCGAATACCGCATCGATAACGGTTTCGGGGTATGTAACGTCAATGTTGGTGAGCGCCTGCTTCGGGTCAGCCGACTTCATAGCACCGATAAGTGCTTCATAGAATGTGCGCTCCTTGGAGGTGAGCTGTCTTACTCCGCGCTGTGCGAGGATAGCCGCATCCGCATCTTCGCGGTACTGCTCAAATTCTGCGCGGAGGCCTTCGCCGATAGTGTCGGAGAGGTCGTTGAAAGCAGCCTGAAACGCTTCGGTGTTGTTCTCCTTAATGGAGTCTGCCATGCGCTGAAGAATGTCTGTCTTCTTCTGCTTGATTGCGTCGAGATTGGTCATTGTTAATCATCCTTTCTTGATAATGTGCCGAAAAACTTCTGCATTTCGTTTTCTTCGGCCGGTGTGGGTTCTTCGGGTGTTCTTGCTTTCTGCCACAGTTCGGCGAATTTGTCCCTTGCCGACTGCGACGGTCTGCCGCTTGTCTGTGATGCCGCCTTTTCGGTAGCAAAGCCCATTTCAACGGCTTCGTCGGCGCTGAGCCATGTTTCGGCATCGAGCATTTCTTTGAGCTTGTCTTCGCCGATGTTCACGTGCTCCATGTATGCGCCGATACTTGCCGAGGTCATCTTTTCAAGGTCATCGGCTGTCTTGCGCAGTTCTTCGGAGTTACCTACCGCCATAGTCCATGCGTTATGGATAAACAGCAGGGACGACGGAGACATAATGCGCTCTCTGCCCGCCATGAAGATAACCGAAGCGATGGATGCCGCAAATCCGTCCACCACAGTCTTGCACTGACCGAAGCGTTTAAGCTGGTTGTAGATAGCAAGCCCTTCCGCAACTTCGCCGCCGTAAGAGTTGATGTACACCGTCAGCGGTTTTGTGCTGTCAAGCTCGGCAAGCTCTTTGGCTATCGAATTGCTTGAAACATCGCTTTCGAGATATTCGTAAGAGGTGATGTCGCCGTAGATATGCAGTTCAGACCCCTCATCGCCGGTATAAAGCGAGTAATATCTATTCATTGTTTACTGTCACCTCCTCTCCGGGATTCTCGATATCCCCGTAGTTTTTGGTGAGGTAGTGCCTGTACGCCCATTTCTCGTCGATGATCGGCAGCCCCAAAAGCGCACGTCCGTCGTTTACACAGAGCACTCCCGATGCAACCAGCTTGTCAAGCCCCGAAGCCGCCGACAGCCAGTCAACATAGATCGCCTTTGTCGTATCGACCTTGAGCAATGTGCCCCTGCCG
>JAZRAB010000163.1:0-2086 GCA_045634345.1 Candidatus Flemingiibacterium sp.
CGACATCTTCCTCGATCTCCTCGACCGTGCAGCCCTGTGTCTTAAAGCGTTCAGCGACGGCGGCGTCCTCTGTTTCAAGAACCTTCACGAGGCGCTTGCCGTCCCAGATATTGCCGTTCTTTGCCTTGGTGGTAATCTTAAACATACTGCACCTCCGATTAGTCCGCCTTAAGACCGGTGATAGAACCGTGGAGGAACGCGGGACCATGTGCAAGACCGATCTGACCATAGATCTGCTTACGCTCGGAAGCACCTTCCTTTGCGAGATCCTCGAGGAAGAGAACGCCCTTGCCGGGAACGTCCTGGAACACGGGAGCGAGCGCCGCAACGTCCGCGATGAGGATTTTGTCCGCAGGCATAAAGGGATCGTAAGCTACGCCCATCTTGAAGAAATCGTTTTCGAGCTCGGTAATGTTCATACCGCCCACATTGCGGGAAGCCGCCTTATTGTAGCCGAGCTGCTTCTCATAAAGCGCGGTGATAGCCTGCTTCTGGTAAGAGCCGCAAAGAAGCACCATATTGCCGAATGCCGCGCCACCGTCTGCCATCTCCTTGTAGAGTGCCTTGAGCAGGTCAAGAGAAAGCGCCGCATCTGACGCAGCAATGGTGGTGCCGTTAGAGCAAAGCTCAAGCATACCGCGAGTCTTATTCGCAACGTTCGCGCCGGTAGACTTCTGATAAACGCCGTTGATGAACGTGTATTCGACGTCCTGGGCGATCTTCTCGAGTCTGCGTGCTACCTGCCAGTCAAGTTCGTTTGCGGGATTGGGCTGTGCACCTGCGGTGTTGAGGCCCTGAAGCTTGCCGCGGTTAGCCTGCTTTGCATAAGTGATCGACACGGTTTCGTGGAAGATCTGTGTAACGTTAGTTTCCTGATTGCGCGAAATCGCACTTGCGGCAGGGGCCTTCTCGGAAGCTGTTTCCGAAATATCAGGCTGCGATGCTGTGGGGAATTCATAGAGTACGCCGGTGGCGAACTCGTCGTTCTCTGTCTTCATACCGCCGGTAAGACCGCCGATCATAGAGAGAAGAGGGGTTTTGGTGGGGGAGCAAGTGAAAAGCTCGCCCGCATAGTTGGGCAGATTCCAAGTGTTGCCCGTTCCATTTACAGTTGGCATATTTTTTACCTATCCTTTCACATTAAAAATACGTTGTTTTCTGCGGCTTCTCGCTTAATAGCGACCGCCGCTGCTGTGTCGCCGTTTTTTCTCGCCTCGGCAAGGCGCGTTGCGAATGTATCTACGTTTGCAGGCGGTGTGTTGCCGCCGGGATTACCGGGTTGCATGCCCGTAAAATTGGGCGTTCCACCACCCTTTGGATCCGCAGCATCAAAGAGGTACGCTTCATCTGCCGCGACCTTGTCTAAAGCCGCATTGATGTCGCCCTCTCTGTTCTTGGAAGCCTTGAGCGTTTCCAGATCAAGCAGCGCGCGCACCGCTTTGACGTTCTTTGCGCCCTTGGCTTTGATTGCGGAATCAACGGTAGAGTTGAAATCCATATCGTCAAGCTTCTGCTGATGCTCCGCATCCTTGGCGGCAAGATCGTTGGTGAGCTTGACTATCTCGCCCTTCAGCTCGTCCACATTGACACCCTCGAAGGATTTAAGTGCCTTCTGCGCATCCTCAAGCGACTGCTTGTAGGTATCACGCGCCGTGCGGATCTTGTCAACCTCGGCAACGGTCTTGTAATTTTCGTTTACAGCCGTATCGAAGTCAGCCTTCTTATCGGCTGGTATCTCGATGCCGAGCTCTTTCAGGATTTCGTGTATGTTTTTCATCGTGCTATCCTTTCTGCGTGATTTTTATACCGCTTCGCCTGCGGTTGAAGGATTTGCCGCGTAACCCTGCGGCTAAGGGAAGGTATAACAAAAGCCCGGCACACTTTCGTGTGTCGAGCTTGGGTTATTGAATTTTACTTGCTCTGTGCAATTTTGCGGTCGTTTTCGACTTCTTGTATGAGTTCGGGGAACTTGGAAATGTAATCCTTGATAATCTTAATATCGCTTTTAATCAAATTTAAATCTTTTGTAGTAAACAAATCGTCATACTCACCCGTTTCAAAATCGAGTATGTCATAATATGTTTCA
>JAZRAB010000164.1:0-2544 GCA_045634345.1 Candidatus Flemingiibacterium sp.
TTATTGCAAGTTATTGTTTATCGGGGAGTTTTATGCTTCGATTATCGTAACTCCCATGCGGCGTTTTCACCGCCTGCTGTATTGCTCGCGGCGGCATCGCCACCGCTCGGTCGGGGGCTGCCTTGCTCTCAAACGCCGATGAAGTCCGCCCCCGCCCCCCGCTCGCCTCGGCTGAGCCGAGCCAAGGAGGGGAGTGCAGAGGGGAACCTATGGTTCGGCGTTTGAGAGCAATTGGTTCCCCTCTGCATACCGGCAGGCGGTGCAACGCACCGCAAGTAGCATCAACGCTCGAAGCGCAAACTCCCCTACAAACTCAAATTTATTTTAAATACAAACATTTGCGACATACCAAAAATATTTACTAAAACCCACTTGTCATATCAGAGCAAATGTGATAAAATAATTGTATATGCAATATACACGGAGGACAGACGATTGTTTGATAAATTGCTCCCAACTCATATATATAAAGATATTTACGAGATAACGCCTGATGCTCTCAAAGAAGTCGGCATTGCCGCGCTTATACTTGATATAGACAATACACTTGTTACATACGATGATCCCAAGCCTACTGACAAAGTTGCCGCATGGCTTGATTCCATGCATAAATCCGGAATACAAACCGCTTTTGTGTCAAACAACCATGCGCCGCGTGTGGAGAGCTTTTGTGAGGGACTCGGGTGCTACTTTCATGCTGATGCTAAAAAGCCGTCGCGCCGATATCTGCGTGAGGCAATGGCACATATGGGGACTTCACCTGAAAACACCGTATGCGTGGGAGACCAGCTTTTTACAGACGTGTGGGCAGGGAAGCGTGTAGGGATGCGTGCATTTTTGGTGCCGCCGATAAAAGATAAAAGAACACTCTTTTTCCGCGCAAAGAGGTTGCTTGAAAAACCGTTTTTGAGTCTATATTATAAGCGGGGAAATCCTCAATGACCAAATATTACAACCTTACGAAAATGCTTGCTTCAATGATGTTTCGCAAGGATTCGCCCATAATTCCGGACGGAGCTGTGCCGACTATGAGCGCGGAGGGAATAGTCCTATCGCGGCTGCGCACACTTGTTGCCGAGAGACGGATAAATACGGCAGAAAATTTGCTTTTCGATTCGCTGAATAGGCAAAAACCTATCTATGCGGCAATTGCGCTTGATTTCTATGCGCGACTGTCGATGCTCGATGAGGCGGAGCTTGAGGCGGCAGATTTTTCGGTTGAAGAGATAGGCGAAGGACTTGCCGATATGATGAAGTTTTATAAAATTAAGATAATTGCAAAAAAGGATTCTGAGGCTCCAAAGGATATAAAACAATGAAAAACAAACTTAAACTTGCGGTGCTCGGCTCGCCTATAGCGCACAGCCGTTCGCCGCAGCTTCAGGAATCGTTTGCACGAGATTGCGATATAGCAGACTTTTCCTACGAGCGCATTGAGACGACTTGTGATACGCTATATTCCACAGTCCGCATGCTTATGGCAAACGGATATGACGGATTCAATTGCACAATGCCGCTGAAAACCGATATGGCACGGCTCGCCGATTATGTCAGCGATGAGGGGCGAGCGCTTTGTTCTGCGAACACTGTGTCGATAAAAGATGGAAAACTGTATGCAGACACCACCGACGGTGTCGGTATTCTCCTCACTATACGGCGCGGATATAACGAGACGGACAAACCATACGAGAATTGCGTGAAAGGGAAGCGAGCGGTACTGCTCGGCGCGGGCGGAGCGGCACGCTCTGCTGCACTTTCTCTTAAAAAAGCAGGCGCTGTGCTTACAATATTTAACCGAACGCTTGATTCTGCTTATGCACTCCGCAATATGCTTAACGATGGCTGTGAGTGTTTTGAGCTTGGAGACAACACGGCACTCTGTAAGGCGGCAAGTGAGTGCGATATTTTAATAAATTGTACCGCTCTTGGAATGAGCGAAAAACCGGAATTTGAGTCTCTTGCGTTTGTTGATGGAATGAGTCGCGGCGCGATGGTGATAGATGCGGTGTATAACCCGCTTGAAACAGCACTTCTCAAAAGGGCGCTTGAGCGTGGACTTGTGGCGATGAGCGGTCTGTGGATGCTTGTATATCAGGGCGCAGTCGCTTTTGAAAAATGGTCGGGGGTACTTCCCAATGAGGATGCATGTCAAAGAGCGTTCGATATTATAAAATGAGGTGAAGATTATGTCAAATGCAAAATTCGGTGTTGCCGGAAGTTCAGACAGCTTTTTCGAGGACGGCAAAAAGCATACGCATGAGGCTCCCGCATGGCTTGCCGCACGCGGTATCGACGCATATGAATATCAGTGTGGACACGGTATTACAGCAGGCGAAGCATCACTTCGCAAGGTAGCCGAGGAAGCTCAAAAGCATGGGATACTAATGTCCCTTCATGCGCCTTATTTTATCTCGCTTTCGAGCGTCGAGCTTGAAAAACGTCTTAACAGCATCGGATATATCAAAAAAAGCCTATGGGCGGCGGAATGTCTTGGTGCGGATACCGTTGTTGTACACACCGGAAGCGCGGGTAAGATAAGCCGTG
>JAZRAB010000165.1:0-1511 GCA_045634345.1 Candidatus Flemingiibacterium sp.
AAAACATGCCGGTGGCATGTTTTTAGGGCGTGGACTTACCGTATGTTCGCACTAAAGTTCGAGCGAGCAGCACCGATGCAAATGCATCGGATTTTTTAATTAGGTGGGAGCGGAGTGGATTCGGAAGCCCGTGCGCATCCCGTAGGGGCGCACAAGTTCAGCTAATAAAGAAGATGACCCAATTTTTATTGAGCCATCCTTCATGATAGATATTATATTAATAAGCGCATTTTACAAAGCACGCTGCACTTGTAACAGTAAGCGATGAGAAAAAGAGAAGCAATCCGACAAGAACAGCGTTTAAAATACTAGTAGCGATTATCCCGACAGCCAAGAGAACTACAGAAAAGAGTATCGCACCAAGCAGTCCAGCAAGAAGTGTTTTCAATGAAGAAGCCGTGCAGGTATTCTGTTCATTGCGTCTTAATAACAGAGACGCGACAGTGAGTCCGCCGAGATAGACAACAGCAACTCCTAGACATACCCAAAGGAACGCGGTCCCTACTGTAATAATACCGGATATCTGTAAAAATGCAGTTACTATACCGATGATCGCGCTTACAATTAGCGCTAATGTCGGACAACTTGATCTACAGCTTGAATTAAACATAGCCTTTATCACCTCCCATATAAACATATGTCGAATAAAGGCAAAATGTGAGTCTGTTGAAGGTCATATTCCGGTATGGATTTATTTAATCATACCGGCATACAGCTTGTTAAACAAATCTACTCCCCAGCGATATGCGGCAAGATATTCGGTTTCTTCATTGGTTAGTGCACAGTGATAACGTATCAACGGTACCAGCTTTTCGTATACCGGATTCTTTATTGGGTTGAGACTGCGCATAACAAGCTTGTCGGCAAGCCGCGTCAGAATATCACCGCCGGTAGGATACTTTTCTATGTAATCAAGAGTCTGCTCGGCAAGCGATATTTTCTCTTTTATTATGAGTCTTGCGATGGGAGCATAACCGAAATTAAGGTCAAAATCTCCGACTACCCCGGCGAGCTGTCCTGTACTCGTGTACTGATGTATTGCAAGCTTTTTACCGGATTCTGTCGGCTTTCCAATAGATCCGCCCTTAGGATAATGCGCCTGCCAGACGGGATAGGGGATCTTATCAATATTTATGTGATATTTGATATGATCCGTGTTCGTGTAATGGCACGCTTTGAATCCCGCCTCCTCCATGCGATGACAAAACGCGGCAACTAACGAGGAAAGCTCATCGCGTGAAAGTCCGGCAAGCCATTTGTTGCCGTAATTTTCCGCATCACATGCAAGATAAAGCGATATCTTATCACGGTAAGGCTCAACTGTTTCTATGAAAAAGTCTGCTTCACGGTATGTATCGTCCAGTGTTGAGGCGGTGAAAAAATGATACGCTCCTATCGGAATACCGGCTTTGTGAAATCCCTCTGCATTTCGTGCGAATTTCGAGTCTTTGAATAAATATACTCCTTTTGAATAGAGCGAGTGTCCCTGTGACGCTTTGATCATCGCAAAG
>JAZRAB010000166.1:0-5016 GCA_045634345.1 Candidatus Flemingiibacterium sp.
GGATACGGTAAACTCATACGGTATATGCTTTGACTTGCACTGCGGATTTAGGCAGTACTTGCAGTCAAGCGGACATCCGTGACCGCCAACAAGCGTTGTAACACCAATACCATCTGTACCGATTCTATGGCGTGATATGCCGATAGCCTCAAAGGTCACTGTTATTCCTCCGTACCGTCTGATGCGTCACCGCTCTTTGGAATTATCCCCGGCTCGTGTACACCGTCAGGACAGCTTTCCTGCGTTTGCGCAAAGGTGGTTTCATCCTCTGGAGCTAAAAGTATTCCCTTTATTAAACCTATATCCTCTTGTGGAAAAACAGCTATATCGCCGCCAAGAACATATTCTTCTTCCGCTATGTCGCCTTCAAGTGTTGCAATCTCGGTTACTTCTCCCGGATAAGAAATTTCGGTATCCACCGACTCATTGGTACCTGGAGGTTCAATAATTCCGTCCGACATCTCTGTTTCTGCAATCATGTCGCCGGCAAGCTGCTGACCATAAATAAAATTCCCCAAATCGTTTATAACATCGCATGAGGTGGTATTAACTGCGATCAGACCGGCGGAAATTCCTGCAAGTGCTATTTTAAATCCACGCGCACGGCGCTCTGCGAGACTGTGTTCGAGATAGCGCACTTCTGACTCACAACGTGGGCAAGTGCCGAGACAATCCCCCTTATGCGTACACTCCGGAATATCGAGAGGGATATTGTTAGCTTTGGCAATATCGCGGCGAATATTTTTGAGAATCCTGCATTTATCTTTACCGTTCATTGGCATTACCTCCTTGGTTTTCTACTCATATGACGTACAGATAATTAAAAAGTTCCCAAAAACAAAAAATGACCGTGAGAAAATTTCTCACGGTCAGATTTCAAAGATTATTCTTCGTCACAATGACAGCAGTCGCAGTCATCGTCGTCGCAGTCACACTCGTCACAAACGCAGTCGAACTGCTCGTTGCAAGCAGGACATGTGATCTCGGAAGGATCAACGGTCTCATCGAAGTAAACCTTTTCGCCGCACGCAGGGCAAGTTACCTCATAAAAGACTTCGTCCTCGTCATCCTCACAGTCACAGCAATCGCAGTCGTCATCATCGCAATCACAGTCGCACTCGTCATAGTCGTCAAACTCGTCCTCGAGGTCATAAACCTCTTCCTCGAGCTCTCCGAGGTCATGATCAAGCTCGTCGAGATATGCGTAATGTGTCTCAAGCTCTTCTTCAAGAGCGTCGATCTTGTCAGCCATATCAGCCACGAGTTCAAGAAGCTTTAATGTGAGCTTGTCATTTACATTTGTTCCCTCTGCAAGACCCTTAAGGTATGCAGCCTTTTCGGTAAGTGTCATGATAATATTCCTTTCTGTTGTGGAATTTCAGGTTATGCTCTTTCGAGATACTCGCCGGTTCTGGTGTCGATTCTCAGCTTATCGCCAATGTTGACAAACAGCGGAACCTTGATTGTTGCACCGGTCTCGAGAGTAGCGGGCTTTGTTGCGCCCTGCGCTGTATCGCCCTTAAAACCGGGTTCGGTGTCAGATACTTCAAGTTCAACGAACATAGGAGGCTCGATAGCAAAGATGTTGCCCTTGTAGGAAACGATCTTGCACATCATCTCTTCCTTTACGAAACGGAAGTTGTCGCCAAGCTTTGCTGCTTCAACGGGAACCATACCAAAGGACTCCATGTCCATGAAGTAGTAAAGATCGCCGTCATTGTAGGAATACTGCATTTCCTTTCTTTCGACAATCGCATTTTCAAACTTATCGGTAGGGTTAAAGGTACGCTCAGTTACAGCACCTGTGATGACATTCTTCATCTTGGTTCTTACGAACGCCGCACCCTTACCGGGCTTAACGTGCTGGAATTCAACGACCTGCAGGACTTGTCCGTCCATTTCAAAAGTTATACCGTTCTTAAAATCTCCGGCTACTACCATTGTTGTATATCCTCCAAAAATTAATGAATTTATGTCGGGGCTTGTACCCGGACATTTACATGGGTATATATATTTTACACTATTTTTGGAATTTTTTCAATAGGTTTGGCAATGAAATATTGTATATTTACAATTTGTTCATTATCCTGACTCTGCTCTTTTATCTATTACATATTCAGTGCGCCAAAAGATATGGATATTAAAGATTTTTTACATTAATCGTATTGCAAAAATCGCGCGAATGTGATATAATAATTAAGTTATAATGAAATAATTATACCATTCGGGAGGTGACATCTTGAAGCTGAAGCCTTTTGACATTGCGTCTGTGCTCGTTGTTATATTACTCGCTGTTCTTTCTGCGTTGCCTATGCTTGCAAAAGATTCCGGTGCACTCGTCAAAATCGTCACCGACAGCGAAACATATACGCTTCCGCTTTCCGATAACACCGTCCATACATTTACTTCAAATTCACACACACTCACCCTTGAGATAAACAATGGTGCCGCTAAAATTACTGCCCACACATGTCCCGACGGGCTTTGTGCGGCAATGGGAGAAATATCTAATTCAGGTCAAACGATAGTATGTCTGCCGGCTAAGGCGATTATCCGCGTGACCGGCGCTGGCGAGGTGCTCGATGGAATTGCGGGATAATCGTACACGTGCCGTCGCCGTATATTCACTGCTCCTCTCTGCGGCACTGATACTGTCATATATCGAAGCCCTCCTGCCGCCGCTTGGAATATTTAAACTCGGACTTGCAAATATCGCGGTTACACTAGGGATCTATATACGCTCACGAAAATGCGGATTTACTGTAATGCTCTGCCGTGTTATTATAACTTCCCTGCTTTTCGGTTCAGTAACCACATTTCTCTTTTCTTTGTTTGGCGGTGTTTTGTCGTGGTGCATTGCTTCAATTCTTGTAAAACCTTTCGTTCTTGGAAAAATCACCCTTGTCGGCGTATCGGTACTGTCTGCCGCAGCTCATAATATAGGACAGATAATTGCCGCGTGTATTGTTTTTTATTCGGTGTCGCCGCTTTCAATGATGTGGTGGATGCTTCTCGCCGCAATTCCGGCAGGCCTGATGACCGGTTTCTGCGCGCAAATCATAATAAAACGTATTGGAGGTAAAATATGAGGCGTCTGCTTATATTTGTTTTAATAGTTTCCTTTTCGGTTTGCGGCTGTGCGAGCACTCATGTTACCGAGTCTGAATTTATGATGGATACAATCATAAGCTATGATATAACACACTCCGATGCGTATGCGCTTATTGATGAATGTAATAACATAACCGCATCGGCGGAGGAATTGTTTTCGGCATATTACGACGCAAGCGCTGTTTCGGAATTTAACAACTCACGTAAGCTCATAATTGACGATATTCCCGAACTGTATGATACTCTTAACATAGCGTCCGAGGTGTACGAAATATCAGACGGTGCTTTTGATATAACGGTATTCCCTCTTGTCAAGCTTTGGAATATCACGCATTCCGAAGACGGTTGGACACCACCGTCTGATGATGAGATACAAGCACTGATACCGGATGTCGGTATGGACATGCTTATGTACGACAGTCATTTACTAACGAGAGTTCCGTATGAAAGTAATACCGAAATCGACCTCGGCGGCATCGCAAAGGGATATACCCTCGGAAAGTGCGCAGAATATCTTATTTCAAAAAAAGCCGTAGGTACGTTAAGCTTCGGTGGAAATATCGCGCTCATCGGCAGTAAACGCGGCGGTGAGCCATGGAATGTCGGTATCAAGAATCCATTCGCTCCCGACACGCTTATAGGCGTGCTTGCTCTTGATTCGGGGATTGTTGCAGTAAGCGGAGCATATGAACGCTATACCGAATATGACGGCGTGCGGTATCACCATATAATCGACCCGTCAACCGGTTATCCTGCCGACAGCGACCTCGCCTCGGTTGCGGTATGGGTACCTGAAGCGGATTCGCATAACGGCGCATTCGCCGATGCCCTCTCCACAGCACTTTTTGTTATGGGGCACGATGCCGCGCTTGAGTTTTATAAGCCTTACAGCGATTTTGAAGCAGTTCTTATAAAAAACGACGGCACCGTGACTGTAACAGACGGTCTTGCAAAGAGGTACACCTCGTATGAAGAATAAGCTTGCATTTGCTTTGAAAATTCTTGCCGCACTTGTAATTATCGCGGCTGTGATTGCTCTTTGCATATGGCTTATACCCATAGTATCATCTCTTCGTGAGCCGGATACGCAGGAGAAATTCCGTGAATTTATTGAATCACTCGGCGCGCTCGGCGTGCTTGTCATGCTTGCTCTTCAAATACTGCAAATAGTGATTGCAATCGTCCCGGGCGAGCCTATTGAGATACTCATGGGACTCATGTACGGCACCGTGGGCGGACTTGCACTTGCGCTTGTTGGAATAGCAATGGGACAGACTCTCGTTTTTTTCGCTGTCAAGAAGCTTGGCATTAAATTTGCTTCCAAATTCGTTGACGTAAAGAAATTCGAGGAGCTTTCGTTTTTAAAAAAAACGGAGCGGCGTGACAGCCTGATTTTTATACTCTTTTTTATCCCCGGAACACCCAAGGATATCCTAACATATTTCACACCTTTTACGGGGATTACATTCCTGCGCTTTATAATCATAGCAACGCTCGCTCGGATTCCCTCTGTCATTTCTTCAACCTGGGCAGGGGCAACCCTTTCCGAGGGAAGCATCCTCAAAACCGTATTGATTTTTGCGATTACCGGTGTTATCGGTATCGTGGGTATTATAATCAACAATAGAATAACAAAGAAAAATAATCTTTCCAAAGGTAGAAAATGATAAAAGTAACCAACGAACAAATCGCCGAACAGTACCAAATAATGCACAAAATACGTGCTCGTAACTCTGCATCTCCAAAACCACCGCGCTGCTTCATCAGAACATTCGGATGCCAGCAAAACGAGGCTGATTCAGAACAGCTTCGCGGAATGGCGTCGGAAATGGGATATGTGCACTGTGACACGCCGGAGGAAGCGGATCTGATACTCGTCAACACCTGCGCTGTGCGTGAGCATGC
>JAZRAB010000167.1:0-7302 GCA_045634345.1 Candidatus Flemingiibacterium sp.
GAAGGTATAACAAAAGCCCGGCACACTTTCGTGTGTCGAGCTTGGGTTATTGAATTTTATTTGCTCTGGGCGATTTTTCGGTCGTTTTCGACTTCTTTCATAAGTTCGGGGAACTTGGAAATATAATCCTTGATGATCTTAATATCGCTTTTGATCAGGTTTAAGTCTTTGGCGGTAAACAAATCGTCGTACTCGCCCGTTTCAAAATCGAGTATGTCGTAATATGTCTCGTACAATTGATCTTCGTCAGAAGTATTGTGCTCTATCATAAAGAGCGTACCGAACAACAATGCTACGAATTTGTCCATACCGTTTTGCATCATATAATGGTCAATACCGTAATGGTATGTTCCGCAAATGCACTGTATAATAGTGCACCCCTCGTTCAGGAATCGATTGAAACTGGCAAATCGCAACTCTTTTTTATCCGAGTACTCGCAGTTGGGGTAATCGAACATTTTAATTTTTTGGAGTTTATCAAATTTGCTCATGCACTACTTTACCTTCTTTCTACGCCGCCATGTTTTGAGTCCTTTTTCATCCCCGTTGTATCCTCTGCGTCCCGAGATAATATTGACCGTTGAATTTGGAAACTTTTGCTTGAACTGTTCTACCACACCTTGACAACTATCGCAGATATGTTTTTCGGACAATATTGTTACTTGGAACACCTCGTCGGGAGCTTTTTGAACAGCTATGAATTCAAGAAACTTTGCCTCTGTATCATATTGGCGTGGGATGTTGTCACCCAAGTCTTTGACAGAGAACTGCCTATTGGAAGCTAGAGTCACTGTCGGATATTTGCCTGTATAAAGACTGTGCTCAAACGAACCCGATAAGCCGAATTTGCTGTGAGAAAAATATATTTTACCATCAAACAACATAGATGCGGCGTTTCCACCGTTTGAAATTTCTTTTCGCAGGTCTTTCCTTTGTTTACTGTTAAAACTAGAGTAATCAAAGCCTTCTTGCTTTGTGTACCATGCTGCCTTATCAAGATCAAGAACCGTCTGCACAGACACATCCCCGTCAATCTCGTAACGATTGACTGTGCGATACTGATACTTTAATGTATTCCACTTAGCCGAATCTGAATACTTAATCTCTTGGAACTCCTCAATCGATTTCGGAGCCAATTCCTTAAGCACGTCTTTGTACCGCTGATACTGCGCTTCGTCAGTACTTCTATTATACCGTATTTTACGGCTTTTGTCAACAGTTCCGGCACCATATTTTTCATTTTGAGAAGCCTTCCACTGCTCGTAGGTCATGTCCCTCGGCACTGCATAAGCCTTCCCTGTTTCGATGTCACGAGCGTACCTCTCCCCAACGCCTTCCATATCCGCAAAATACGGTGCAGTACAGCATCGGCACCACGGGTGAAACGGATTTGCTGTAAGCCCCGGCTGGTATGCACTCATCGGGAAGACTTTGCCATCAAGCTCCGAGCATTTGTCACAAGTGCCGTTATCAAGCGTTCCGACTACCTGATACTGTTCTACGTCGAGCTCCTTGTAGCAATCTCTCTGACCGATACTCGCAAAATACGAGCTTTCCGTCATAACGAGCCGCCCGGCATTCTCCTTCGCGGTCCTGAACTTCGAGGCAATAGCGGCAATAGCCTTGTCAGGTGTTGCACTGCCTGTCACGAGTAAGCGTGTAAGCTCCTGCTGGATAGTGTCAACGAGCTTGTTTCTGTCACCCCATATTCGAGCTGAGAAGGTCTGACCGTCAGCCGTCCACGGTTTTGCAAGCATTTTGTCAAGCATAGCCTCGTCGACAGCTTGAAAAGAATATCCCGCGCCAAATCCGCGCTGTATCTCGAAGGCTGTGTGGTAGTAGCTGTCCGTATAGGCGTGCTTTGCCGCATTAGCCGTGGCTGTCGCACGTGCTTGAGAAATAAGCTCCGCACGGTGCTGCAGTTGAAGCTTGAGTGCTTCATACTTGCTGATGTGGTGTCTGGCAGAAGCGTTTTCAAGCTGCTTTGCCCACTCACCCGAAATGGCATTCTCTTCGCCCTTCTTTATGTATTCGCGGACGGTCCATTTGAACTCCTCAAGCTCATCGGCGGCAAGAAGCTTTCTCGCGCCTGCGTATGATACGTTGTTATTTGCGGCAAGGCGTTGATACCACGCGCGGATCAGTGTGTCGCAGTCAGCAATAGCCGCCTCACATACGCGCTCAACCTCTTGTGCGCTTTTATAGGCATCGTTAAGAATAGTCTCCTCGACTATCTTAAGCCGACGTGCCCAATAGTCTGCGTTATTCATCTACGTTACCGCCGCCGTTATTCTGTATGCCGCTCTGTGCGCTGCCGTTATTATCAAACGCCGCACGGTAAGCGTCCGCTTCAGCTGCCGCCTTTTCCTTTTCGGACTTGATGCGTTCAAGCTCTGCCTCGGGATCATCCACCCAAGGATGCTGTTTAACTATGGTCTCGTCGCTGAGTATGCCCGCAGATTTTCCGCAGTTCTCGATAGCCTCGGACTCATTCACGAGTATATCGCGGTCGAATATAACTTTTACCTCTGCATTTTCAAATTTGCCTACGCCGGTGTTTGCCAGATGTACGTTTACAAACCACAGAAGCTCCTCGAAAGCGGCTTGGAACTCGGTTTCCATTCCGTTCGCATCGAGATCAATATCGGAATACATAGATCTGATGTTCATCTGGTTGGGCGTGCCGTTCATTCGCTCGTCCTTCGCGTCGTATCCGCGCGCGTTCTCGATGATCGCCTTCTTGAGCAGCTCGATAACGGTTTTGTAGTTGTCGACGTTAAGCTCAATCTCAAGCTTGTCAACTGCACCGTCGGAGCCCTCGAAGCTGCGAACCTTGACCGCGCCGTAGGTAGCGAGGTTGCGACGGAACTCTCCGAGATCCTCGCCGTCGTAATTATGGATAACAAGTACGGTGTTTCGGACATCTTCCTCCATAGCATTCACACCGTTTGAAAGCATAAGGTTGAGTGCGTCCTGTAAGCACTTAACGCGGCGCAGAAGCGGCTGCTCACGGTGATTCGCTTTGAAGCACACAAGCGGTAAGCGCTCCCAGTTATACCCGATCTGCTTACCCGTTTCGTCGTCCGTAAAGGTAACGTACGAGCCGGATGGAGCATCGTTGTCATACACAAGCGTTCCGTTGTCCCACACAAAGCGGTCCACTCCGCCGCCATGCAGTACTTCAACCTTGTAGACGATATTCTCGTCGCCTTTGCTGTCGTATACGTATACGGGGAAGACGTGCACAGCACAGTCGAGCTCATCGTGTTCGGTGTCTGCCCAGAACGGCAGTACCTCGTGTGCGGGAAAAAGCGCAAACGAGAGCGTGTCCTTAGTTTTGTAGTACGGGAACACCCACACTTTACCGCCCGTGAGTGCACGTTCAGCGGCTATGCGGATCTTGCGACGTACTTTTCTGGTGAATATCTTATCAAGCGCCTCAGCGTATGCCTTATCCTCCGTATCGAATATAAACGGCCGTCCGCAAAGGTAGTTAGCCTTCTGATCGACCATTTTAGCGTATTGATTATCGACGATGCGGTTGTTGGGGAGGTTTTTAACCTCCTTCAACTCACCGCCCTCGCCTATGACGGAACGTTTGCGTTTTAATATATCGTGCTTGCCGTCGTAGTACTCGTCACCCGCGATCTGGCTTTGGCGTTCAGAAGATCCGAACCAAGCTTTGATCTCGTGCTCGAGGAATTCCTTATCGGTCATTCCCGGGGTTATATACGCGGCAATCTTGCCAACAAGCAGCAAGCTCGTGGGCTTATCATAAAAATTCAAAGTTTTCACGGCTTACGCCTCCTTGCTTTAATCGAAACTGTAGTGTGAGCCGTTATTTATACTTTCAGCAATACCGGTAGTGGCATCGGGCGCATCATCGTGTGCATTTTTGCCCTCGCGCTGGTATCGGCTCATCGCCTCGTAATATTCCGGCCATCGGTCTTTCCAATTGACTGGGTAATATATGTGGTCCATAACCCATGTGGCATTTGAAAGTATGCGAGCTTCTTTGTTTTTGCCTTGGTAAAAAGATTCTATGTGACAGCGATTAGATCCCAGCGCATCAAGATGCCGTGTCACAGAACGTGCAAAGCCTCTGCCGCCGTTATTGCTCTCAATGTCAGCCCAGCCAACATTGCCCTCTTTAAGCATTTTCGCGGTTTGCGGCTCTGTTACCTCCATAGGCGCTTTGGTGTAAAGCACATCGAATACGTATGCTTCTTTGTTGTAAACGCCGTAGCTTATGCTGCAAAGGTAATCATCACCGGTATCAGCTGTATCTGTGTAGTTTTTAATTGCTGTGAATAGTGAGTGCCCACTTGCATCAGTGGGCAGTTTGTCATAGGTCTTAAAGCTGCTGTACAAACGGCCCTTAATGTCAATGGGCTCCTGCTGGTAGTTGGCAGATGCAATATCATCGCCCATAGCTCGTATTTTTGATTTATAGGAGCGTAGGGACAATATCTGCGGGCACAGCATCGTGCCGTCGTCCTGAAGAGCCTTGTACGATATGTGTCGTACCTTGGCTCCTACTTGCGTATAAAAATCTAATGCACGCCCGGCGAGGTCTAAACTGTGCCAGCGTGTCATTATTATTATAATTTTGCCGCCCTCCTCGAGTCTGGAGAGCATTGTATTGGTGAACCACTCCCAGTGCTTCTCAAGGGTGTCAGCATTATTAGCCTCAAGCGCTGATTTTATAAGGTCGTCGATGATAAGGATTGATGCACCGAAGCCGGTGGCGGTACCAGTTGGAGACGTGGCGAGATAGTTGTTATATCCGCCCTCGAGGCTCCACAAATTCATTGCACCGTCGCCTTGCTTGATTTTAACGCCCGGGAATACATCGGAATATACAATACGATCCTCGTCTGCCTTTTCTTCAGCTATGGTGTTACGTACGCCTTTGGCAAAACTGGTAGAAAGTGTTTCGTTGTACGAGCCGGTCATTATCTTTTCCGTTTGATTCTGCCCGAGGATCCATTCAACAAAGCATTGAGCTGTACGGCTCTTACCGTGCCGAGGCGGCATATTTACAATAAGCACCTCGTCGTCGCTTTGGTAAAAATCTTGCATCTCATGGCAAAAATCAATTAAGAATTGCCGGTCCTTTTTATAGAAGTTTGGAGCTTTAAGATTGCAATATCGCCAAAAGTCGCGTTTTGCAAGCTCTATTTTAGCACCTAACTTAATCGTCGCACTCAATCACTATCACCGGCATCTGCCAATTTAATAAGCTGATCGGTGGTTAACCCGGCAAAGGGGTTATTTTTAACCTCTCCGGAAAGCTCCATACTTTGTTTGTCACGCCACAGATCGGGACGTCGGTTCTTAAGCCAAAAGATTATAGCAGCTGTTTCAGGCGGAACATATATCTGCTCCTCCGCATATTCGATGCGCTCTGTCTCTTTTAGCCGCTTACCATCTTCGTATAAAACCTCTTTAACCTTTATTGGTTTCAAGACGGTTTCCTTGATGCCAAGAGCTTTTTTTAATAAAGCGTTCTCAACTTCTACGTCGACGACTTCCTTGCCCCTTTTTAGGGCGTCCGAAATGTCCGAATACTTGGCTTTCCAATCGCTCAACGTGCTGCGAGAAATATCTATTTTATCAGATATTTGCTCATCCGTCAAGCCATCCCTTGCCCAAGCCTCAAGTAGCAGTAAGCCGTCCGGCTCAAGCCACTTTTTGTATTTACCTTCTGCCATACGGCTCACCACCTTCCTTTACATTAATCGCCGCTGCCCCCACCAACTGCAATAATACGGCGTTACTTTCCCTTTACCCTCGCATATGGGAGGAGTCAACCCATATGTTAAAACAAAATCGAGAGATACATCACTTACATATCTCTCGATGATACTATTGTATCAGAGGCTAGCATAAAATGCAAGGACAATGGGGACAAACATGCTATTTATCTATATTTTCTTTCTGAAGGTATCGGTAACACATCTTTTTCACGCTATCTTCGGTAGTATGTACGCCTATGCTGATTGATACTTCACTCCACGTTAAACCGTTTATAAAACGGTATGTAAATATCATGCGTAGCAAACTATCCGGTAGCTCTGCAATGTAACTTTCCAGTTTGTTACGCACGGTAAGACATAAAACTTGCTTTTTCTGTATGGTTTCTACAATATGTGCTCGCAAAACTTTTTTACGCTTGATATTCTCTTCCGCATTCCATATTCTTGCAATACTGTTTTCAATCTTGTTGCCGTAACCAGAACTTTTTGGCATACCGTCATAATTGGGCGAGGAAGGGGTTGATGCGGTTCTTTTAATATCGGCAAGTTGCTCCTCGTCCTTTTTTATTTCTGCATCCAGATCTGCAAGTTGATCCTGATTCATTTCAATCTCGCGGTTAAGATTATATAACTGTGATAATTCGTGTAGAGTCATATAGCCGCCTCCTTTACCTCGTTGAGCCTAACTTCCTTCACGCTTCTCGCGTATTCGTCGTGCAGCACCGCAGTGTGTACCCACTCAAGCTTGTTTGCATCGTAGGTCAAACTATACTTGACGGGATAATACCGCGCTCCGTCGTGTATGACGTAATCCTCCGGCTTGAGTCCTCCGTTCGCTAGGTTATATAGCGCTGTCTGCAAACGTCGTAAATACTCACTTCTCTCCATAATACCTCCTTATGTAACCACTTGTAACCAGTGTATATTAAAATACTGGTTACGTTAAAAACCTGCATAAATCCTAACCTTTTTTAATCTTTGTAACCAGTGTAACCACCGTAACCGCCATTTTTCTCGCGCATACGCGTAAGACTCACACACATTTTTATATATCCACTTTTATAAAGTTGTTTAATTTTGCGTGTTACACTGGTTACACTGGTTACACTTTTCCTTATATTGGTAAATCCGTGTCAATTTCATCGTAGCTCGGCACACTCTCCTTATCCGCAAGCAGGCGCATAACGACACACCTCGTCGGAGTGTCACCAATGCGTACCGTTGCCGATAAGTGTTCGCCATTGGTAGCCGCAAGCACGTTATTGCGCTTTGCCCACGAAAGAAATGCCGCGGGATTGTACCCGGCATCGGACATCGCACGTTCAAATACCGTCTTGATAATAGCAATACCCTTCTCCGTAATGCGCCCGTAGAGTGCTCCACGCGGTCCGCCGTCGAAATAACTGCCTGTACGAAGGAACGCGTTCGAGTTCTCCGCAACAAAGCCGTAGAGCCATTCGAGCGCACGTCGGTTAACGTCTACCTCTGCTTTGGTAGATAAGTACGGCGCAATGTCGGCGGCTGAAAGCTCGTCCTCACCGTA
>JAZRAB010000168.1:0-18893 GCA_045634345.1 Candidatus Flemingiibacterium sp.
CGCTCGGAGCGCAAACTCCCCGACAAATTCAAATTTACATAAGCATCAAGTGGACTGTTCAATAATCTTGATGCCGACGGGATCAATGCCCGCTTGCTCGTATACGATCTCCTTGATCTGCGAAAGCTCGTTCGGAAGTAAGCCGTCCGAGCGGACAATGATGCTCGCACTGCCTTCGCCGATGACCGCTACGCATTTTTCAAATCCCTTTGACTTAATAAGCGTTTCAATGTTCGCCTCAGTCTGCATCTCGGATGCGATGCGGCTGATATCGCTTGATGCCTGCTCCTTTGCCGCCGCATCTGCGCTGGAGCTGTCAACTACGGTCTGAAGTACCGCGAGTGCCTGATCGCGCGCCTGCTTGCGGGTGAGCTGTGCGGATGCAAAGTATGTGTCGTCAACATAACTTGATGCGCCATCTCCCTCGCCGTCAGTGATTCCCGTTCCAAGCATGTCGCCGTCTCCGACGATCGGCTGCGAATTGCCGAACATCACAAAATTAAGTATTACCGCCGCGCCGATCAGGACAAGCGAGCAGACAACTACAATGTTGCGAGTACCGATTTTTCCTGCGATCTCACGCGCCTTGCCGATGCCTTTTGAAAATCGGCTTTCTTTTTCGGTAGAGACAAGCTCCGCACCTGAATCTTCTGTGGTTTGGTTTATAATATGTTCGTCCATAATAATCCCCTTTCTCGGTTTTGTGTTACATAAATATGCTGCATGCTTTAATTTTATGCAAGCCGCGCTCATTTTCCTCCAACAACGCCTATCGCACTCGACGGTATTTCAAAAAGAGCACACAAAAGATTCGTAAGCTTGAGCTTTATCTCAGGCATCTCACCGCCTGAGCAGACAAGCGCTACGCCGCGCACCGTGCCTGTATCCGTATCGGCATTTATCATCACATGAACATCAGATACACCGGATATACGCGCACACAGCTCTTCAACCTGCTTTTCAAGCGAGTCCGTGTCGTTACCGGCAAAGGATGTACCGCCGCTGCCTCCGATGAGCATAAGCAGGATCCCAAGTATCAGTGCCGTCGCTATGATACTGAGGCTCTTGCTTTTTTTAAGAAATCCGATGAGCATGCCAATGCCCACCTCACCGTCACTCATAAAAGATCACCTCCGCTTCCACGCCGAAATTGTTGGCAATATATGCTTTGAAATCACTCTCTATAAGTCCGATCCTTTTTTTCACTTCCACGGATATTATCTCCCCATTGTATTTCACGGAAATATTTTCGTCGTCGAGTGAAAATTTTTCGCAAAGCGCCGCCTCTATATGCATGGCGACCACCGAATTTGCACGCGAAAGCGCCTCAATACTCTCGTATGAAAATTCAGCTCCCGATGCAAGTGCGGGTATCATGCCAATCAGGCTTTTAATCGGGGATAGAAGCACGAGAAGTATAAAGAGCGAGATTAAATATTTAACATATTTCTTCATGGCACCGTCCGGCACAAACCCTTCAATAAGCGCCGATGCCGCCGCTGCGGCTATTATCGACATAATGAATCCCTTGAGTTCTGACATCTTATTTACCAAGTCTTTGCAAGGCAAAGACTTCCTTATTTGTCGATATTTTTGTCGGTTTCGCATGCGAAATTGGCGGCGAAGCCGACAAAGACAAAAATATCGTAGCGTGAAAAATTTATTTTTCACGCTATACCTCCGTTAGACAAGCGCGGGAACGCTCTTGGCAAACAGTGCGAGAGCGTATACAAACATGAGCGCGGCAATAACGCAGATTGCCGCTAAAAATCCGAGCAGTCCACACATTTCCGAGAGAAGTCCCTTTTCTTTATCAAGCCCGATTACGTCCGCCGCCGTCTCCGATATACTCACACCGAGCCGTGTCATAAGGATATTTACTATCACCGGAAGCGTCATGACTGCGATGATGATAACTCCTACCCAGCCGAAAGTCCCTTTTATAAGCGATAAACTGCTTGCCACCGCGCCCACCGCATCGCTTGCAATTCCGCCGACAACGGGGACGGTGTTTGAAGCGGCAAATTTGATGGCACGCATGGATAAACTGTCCGCGCGTGCGGCGATTGCGGTTTGAAAGGTCATGACCGCCGAAATGATTGCCGAGATAAGCGCAATCACCCAAACGAGCACACCGCGTACCAGCTTTGAAATGCCGCCAAGCTTCAATGTGCCGCCGACCCCCGAAGCGACCGCGAGACCGAAGCAAAGCTGAAGTATCGGAAAAAGGACCTGCGACGCGAGTATTTCCACAAATGCAAGAGCAAGCATCATTCCGTTTGCCGAAACGCTTGCCGCACCTATATTCCCCCCTGCCGTACTTATAGCAATCATCACGGGGACCATAGCGCCCACAACCGATGACAGTCTTTGAAGGTATTCGTGTACTGTCTCGGCAAGACTTATAGCCGTAGTGTAGAGCGTGAGTATTATGCAAAGTCCGGAGATAAATTCAAAAAGAGATACAAGCGAATCCGAGCGAAGCATTCCTTTGAGTGCGGACAGTGCCGATGCGATTAGTATCAGTCCGAGAGTCATTGAAAGATTCTTAATCGCCGGATAAAGTGCGTCAGACAGCGAATTTTTTATAAGGTCGAAAAAATATTTTGCACTGAAGGTACCAAAAAAACCTTCGGGCGAGAAGGGATTTCCGTCCGGAAGCCGCGCTCTTGCCTCATCGGGCAATGCATCGAGCACAGAGTCGGTGTCAAATTCATTTATACTGTATAATTCCGAGGAAAGCTCCGTGGTTTCTTCTGCCTTTATCGGTAAAATAAAGCACACTGCGAGAGCAATTACAGTGAGTATACGTAAAAATTTCATATCTGCATTATCTGTGCCGCAAGCCTCATCAGCTCGCTGATGAGGGGCAGACAAAGCAGAAGTATTTCAGCCTTGCCGATAAGCTCGAGCTTTGAGGCGAGCGCCGTTTCTCCGGCATCTCGGCAGACCTCTGCCGAGAGCTGCACTGTGAGCGTGATGCCGAGCGCTTTGGCGAGGGTTGCCATGTAGCCCGAAAAAACGGTGTCCGCTATTGTGTCGGAAATAAAATCGAACACCGGTAAAAAGGTCACCACCGCCGCGCCGAGAAGTATCACTGCCGCCGCGAGACTGATAAGTCCCGCAAACTCGCTTTTTTGTGAGCGAAGTGTGAGAATAGCCGCAAGCGCACATAGCGCCGCGCCGCAATATTTTATCATAGCCTAAAATCCGAATACCGAACGAATACTCGAAAACAGTGTGCCGAGCTTATCAACGAGCATAAGCATTACAATTATTATTCCGGCGAGGGAGACGAGCACTGCCTGCTCATCACGACCGTACTTTGCGAGAAGCTGATAAGCGATGCTTACAGTGAGTCCGATTCCGGCTACCTTTAAAATCAAGCTTACATCCATGTTTGTTCTCCGTTATACTAAAATTACCGCGAGCATGAGTCCTGCGAGGAATCCGAAGGTGCGGAAAAGACGGCCTTTTGAGGCTGACTCACCTCGCGCGGATTCGCAAAGCTCACTAAATCGCTTTGCAAAATAAGCGCAGTGCCGTTCTTCTTCATTTACATCACCTCGTCCGAGAGAGCTGAAAAACTTATCAAGCTCACCGAGTTCTACGTCGTTTAAAAGCAGACTTTTGCGGCATTCGCTGAGCGCTGCGGCGGCACCGCTCGTTCGCAGGATTGGCAAAAAGCCGCATTTTTCAAGTCTTGAATCCTTGAAATCAGAATAAATGCGGTCAAGCGGTGCCAAAAATCCGCCTATCTGTGCGCCGATATGTGTAATAAGCGCGCTGAAGGCTTCAAGCTGTTCTGCACGCACGCGGTACATCGCCGCTGCTGAAAATCCTACCGAGACAGATGCGGCGAATATAAGCAGAGCACCAATTAATTTTATCATGTCGGGTACCTGCAAGCTTCCTCGCGCGGGGTGTAATTACAGACAAAAGAGCGAGCCATGCGCCCGTTGACCGTCTCGCGCGATAGTCCGACATAACCCGAAAAAACGCCGGCATCGTGCAGCATATGTATACTCGGACGTGCAAGAAGCTCCGCAATGTTTGCCGCATGTGCGCTTGCTATTATCGGAACACCCGTATTTTGTGCCGTGAGGAGCTGACGCGCTTCATCGGCATCCCCAAGCTCGTCGCAAATGAGGACTTCGGGGCAAAGTGTTCGCGTGGCAATCTCGATGCCGAGTGCGCGGGGATAGCCTATTAATACATCGCAGAGGGTGTCCGAGAACATTTTTTCCATATAAAGCTCCCCTCGGGTGTCAATCAGCGCAACTCTGCGTGCAAGCTCACCTCCGAGTCTTGCGGCAATGTCGCGTAGAACGGTGGTCTTGCCGACGCCGGGTGGGGAATAGATAAGAAGTGAGCGTATATACGGAGGCTCCCAGCAAAATTTCATTAGCCGGTCGCTTACACCGCGTATAATATGCGGTATGCGGATATTGAGCGAGCTTATCTCTGCCACAGCGCGTCCATCCGCCGCAAGTGTACCGCATACACCGATTCGCACACCGCCGTCTGTGCGTATATATCCTGCACGTATCGTACCTGCATGGGCATACACCGAGCCGCGGCAGAGCTTTACCACACATTCCGAAAGCTCCTGCGGCGTAAGTCGTTCGTTTAATGGAATATTCTGCCCCATATGTGTTATGCTCGACGGTCTGCCTGCTCGCAGACGTATCTCGGATATATCCTCCGCTCGCACACGTCCGCTTCCAATAAGCGAAGCAAGCTCCATGTTAAGGCTTTGAGGCAGACACCGCTCAATGACAGATGGCAGGAGTTTGTTGTCACGCATCGTTCATCGTCCTTTTTTGTTATTACTAAATATATACGGACAAGCAAGAAAGAAAATAACCGCAAAAATAAAAAAATTAAGCTGCTCGCAAATTGAGACAGCTTAATTTGTTGCGGCGTGAAAGTATACTGGAAGCGGCAAAACTACCAAAAAGCAATTTAAATTTTAAGAATAGAAGTCATGGCTTCCGACCGTGGTAAGATACGGACGGTTTGCCGGCACCCAGAAGTTTGTAGCTATTGTCGGATTGAGAAAATACATAGCCGAACGGGAGATGTAGTAAGAATCAAGGCAGAGCTTCGCGGCGATGATGCTTTCCTCCGAAGGAGTATTATATATACTTCCGTTCGCGGTAGGGGTGAACTGCACACCGTGGTTGCGGTCAAAAATTACACCGTATATGGTGTTCGGAAACTCACTGCTTGCGACTCTGTTCATGATAACATTTCCGACAAGCACCTTGCCCTCCATCGGCTCACCTAACGATTCCGCATGTATAATGCGCGACAGCCAATACAGCTCGTCCGAATCGTAGAATTCATCTCCCGACACGATTTTGTCACCCACGGTCGCGTAAAGATCGACCGAGCGAGTCTCCTCGCGCCATTCAACATCCGCATTGTACGCTTTGGCAAGCGAGCGTATCGGCACGTACAGCATGCCGCTGACGGATATAACATTTGCGCCGCCGAGATACCGTCCCTCGGCTTCAAGATAGCACGAACCGTCCCGTGCGCTTATTGTTGCAAACGGCGTGAGGGCACGCATTTCTTTGTCAGTACCGCTTATTTCGGCAGTTCCGCCGGACAGCACATCATTCGCGGTGTCAAAGGGGACGTATGTAGTAGTACCGATGAGTAATGCGCCGATTTCGGTATCATTTCCGTTCAGACGGATGTCGATCTCCTCGTGCGCCGCGATGCCCGATACGAGCATTGAAAGACAGATGAAAAAAACAAAAATTATTCGTAATCTCTTCATTAAAAACCTCCTTTTCACAATAGAAAAAACGTGTACGGCATTCTCTGCCGTACACGTATATTTTATCATAAAAGAGGGAGTTTTTCAACGCACAATATATGGCATGGAAGCGCTTCCATATCATGCTTAATACGCGATACCCCAGTAAACGAGCTGCTTTGCAGGCTTGCCGCAGCATACGCACTTGTCGGAGATAGTCTCCTGATCGAGCGGTACACAGCGAGAGCCGACACCGGTCACTTCCTTAACCTTGTCCTCGCACTCGGGATCGCCGCACCACATAGCACGAACGAAGCCGTCACCGTTCTCCTCGCGCTTCTTGATGATCTCATCCATCGTTTCGCAGTTGAATGTGCGAGCTTCACGGTTTGCGAGAGCCTTAGCAAAAAGACCGTCGCGGACTGCCTGAAGCTTTTCTTTGACAGCAGCCTCGAGATTTTCAAGGCTGACAACCGTCTTTTCGCGGTCATGACGGGTAACGAGCACGCACTGACCTGCCTCAATATCGCGCGGACCGATCTCGATACGTACCGGTACGCCCTTCATTTCGTATTCGGCATACTTCCATCCGGGCGAGTTGTCGGAATCGTCGAGCTTTACGCGGAAGTCGCCCTTCAATCTGTCAGCGAGTCCCTTCGCCGCGTCAATGACGCCTTCCTTGTGCGCCGCAACGGGAATGATAACGACCTGAATCGGTGCTACCGCAGGCGGCAGGACGAGACCGTTATCGTCGCCGTGAGTCATGATGATGCCGCCAATCATACGTGTTGTGCATCCCCACGAGGTCTGGAACGGATGAACGAGCTTGTTTTCTTTGTCTGTGTATGTGATGTCAAATGCCTTTGCAAAGCCGTCGCCGAAATAGTGCGAGGTTGCCGCCTGAAGCGCTTTACCGTCATGCATGAGCGCCTCGATAGCGTAAGTATCCTCCGCACCTGCGAATTTGTCGCTCGGAGTCTTCGCACCCTTTATTACCGGGATTGCGAGATCCTTTTCGTGGAAGTCGGCGTACACGTTGAGCATCTGAACAGTCTCCGCACGTGCCTCATCTGCGGTTGCGTGCATGGTGTGTCCCTCCTGCCAGAGAAACTCACGTGAGCGCAGGAACGGACGTGTAGTCTTTTCCCAGCGTACTACCGAGCACCACTGATTGTAGAGCTTGGGCAGATCGCGGTAAGAGCGGATTATGTTGGCGTAATGCTCGCAGAAAAGTGTTTCAGAGGTCGGACGGACGCACAGACGCTCGGTCAGCTTCTCGCTTCCGCCGTGAGTTACCCATGCTACCTCGGGCGCAAAGCCCGCAACGTGATCCTTTTCCTTTTCGAGGAGCGATTCGGGGATGAACATAGGCATATATACATTCTCGTGTCCCAGCTCCTTGAAGCGGGTGTCAAGATTCTTCTGAATAAGCTCCCAGATGGCGTAACCGTACGGGCGGATTATCATGCAGCCCTTTACGCTTGAATAGTCGATAAGATCGGCTTTTTTACAAATATCTGTATACCACTTTGCGAAGTCGGTGTCCATTGACGTGATCGCTTCGACGAGTTTTTTGTCGTTTGCCATTATTATAATCATTGCTTTTGCGTTAGCAAAAGCTTCCTTTCTCGCCTTCTTGGGCGTGGTTTGCGCAGCCAAACTTTAGTCGAAGACTAAAGTAAAGCCACAAAAGGCAGCTTGAAAATTAATTTTCAAACTTTTTCCTTTCAAAAGTTAAACATAATAACAATATTATACATTGATTTTTCGGTTGTGTCAATAGCTGTGAGAAAAAATCACGCCTTAAAGCGGTCATTGCTCAATTACGGCGAGTGAATGTCCGTCCGAGCTTATAATCACAGTTCCCATTTTGTCGGTACGAAGGATTGTTTCACAGCCGACAGCCGCAAGCCGTGCCAGAACCTCGCCGCGAGGATGACTGTAGTCGTTATCCTTGCCGCTGGACGATACTGCAATCTGCGGTGAAACCGCCGTGAGAAATTCGGCAGACGATGCGGTATTAGCACCGTGATGCGCGAGCTTCAAAAATTCACAGTCAAGCTCGGCAGCGGAATACGCATCAAGCATCAGCTTTTCCGATTTAGAGGTGATATCACCGGTAAAGAGAAAATCCATTTCTCCGTATGTAAGCTTGAAAACGAGACTCATATTGTTCGTGTCGTCTGTATATTCAAGCGGCGCGAGAAATTTTATTTTAATGTCACCAAGGGTGTATTCATCTCCGGGCGATGGGTAAACGGCGTCGATGTTATACTTCTCGATTCTGCCTTCGAGCGCCTCTCGCGGAAATGATTCTTCGCTTGCGCTTGACATAAACACCGTCCCAACCGCAAAGCAGTCAATGACCATATCAGCACCGCCGATATGGTCATCATGCGGATGCGAGCAGATAAGATAATCTATCGTATCAACACCGCAGGCATCAAGATGCGCCCTTATATCCGCCTCGGAATCATTTGTGCCGGCATCAATTAAAATGTTGCCGTAGTTACTGCGCACGAGTATACTCTCCGCCTGACCGACGTCAATAACGTGTATCTGAATCTCGTCCTCTGACAGCCCGGATATGAATGTCTTCGGAAGTGACGGATATTCGAGTCCCTCGGCGAAATTACCGAGCAGCTCGGCTATGCGCTCACCGTAGATGATATATGCGACTGCCGCCGCAACAATTAACACGGAGAGAAACAGATTCTTAAATTTACGCGGCTTTCTGCGCATATCAGAATTTCATCGTCAACGCGATGCGGTGCTTTTTGAGGTCAACAGACTTTATCTTGACCTGTACCACGTCGCCAACGGCAAGCACCTCACTCGGATGCTTGATATACTTTTCGCTTATCTCGGAAATATGCACAAGCCCGTCATGGTGTACGCCAATATCGACAAATGCGCCGAAGTCGATGACGTTGCGCACAGTACCCGTGACTATCATATCAGGCTTTAAGTCGTTTATGTCGAGAATGTCATCGCGCAGTACAGTCTGCGGAAGATCGTCACGCACGTCGCGTCCCGGCTTCTCAAGCTCGCCTATGATATCCACAAGCGTGGGTTCGCCGACAGAAAGCTCCTCACAGACCTGCTTGAAGCCATCCTTCTTGACCTTTTCACGAAGTCCGGCAAGACGTGAAAGACGCACATCGTCGGTTGTATAATCATATTTTTCGAGGAGCTGTCTTGCAATGCCGTAGCTCTCGGGGTGAACTCCCGTGCAGTCAAGTATCTCGGATGAACCAGATACACGAAGGAATCCGGCACACTGCTCGAACGCTTTATCTCCGATACGCGGCACCTTCTTTATCTCTGCACGCGACTTAAATTCGCCGTTTTCCTCGCGGTATTTAACAATATTCTTCGCCGATGTCGCATTTATTCCGGCGACATAGGACAGAAGCGAGTAGGATGCGGTATTAACATCAACTCCGACCGAGTTTACGCAGTCCTCGACCACGCCGCCGAGTGCTTCATCAAGGCGCGCAGGCTTCATGTCATGCTGATACTGACCGACTCCGATAGCCTTCGGATCAATCTTTACAAGCTCGGCGAGGGGATCCTGCAGACGGCGTGCAATGGATATCGCGCTTCTCTGCATAACATCGTAGTCCGGAAATTCTTCGGTTGCCTGCTTCGAGGCAGAATAAACGGATGCGCCCGCTTCGCTGATGACCGCATATTTCACGTCCGCGTCGATCTCTTTCAGGAGACCTGCGATGAAAATTTCGCTTTCCTTTGATGCGGTACCGTTTCCGATAGCGATAACGCCGACGTTGTGCGCGTCAATAAGACGTTTTACGGTACGCTTTGATTCTTCGATTCTTTCCTGCGGCTTCATCGGATAAATGACCGCAGTATCAAGCACCTTGCCGGTCTTATCAACAACGGCAAGCTTGCAGCCGTTACGGTACCCGGGATCGTATCCGAGCGCAGTCTTGCCTTTGAGCGGCGGCTGCATGAGGAGATTTTTTAAATTGACTTCGAACACCTTAAGCGCACCCTCGCAGGCATCGTCAAACATGGACGAGCGTATCTCGCGTTCGATGGAAGGAGCGATAAGGCGGTCATAGCTGTCAACGATGGCGCGTTCTACGTACTGTTTTGCCGGACTTCCGTTTTTCTTCAAAATTCTTGAATAAAGGAAGTTAAGCACGATGTCGCTCTGCATATTGACAGACACCTTAAGAAATTCTTCTTTTTCACCGCGGTTAAGAGCAAGAATGCGGTGACCGGGGAGCTTTTTTAAGCGCTCCTTGTATTCATAATACTGCGAATACACCGAGTCCTCATCCTTTGTGGCAGAGGACACCATCTCACCCCAATCGAGCGTGAGCGCGCGGATAGCCTTGCGAAAATCGGCGTTGTCGGAAATGTCCTCGGCGATGATGTCGCATGCGCCGGCAAACGCATCCTCGGCGGTTTCGACTGACATTTCGGGGTTTATGAGCGATGCCGCCATATCGTCAAGCGACGGTTCGTAAGTTTCCTCCTGTGCCATAATTGCTTCTGCGAGCGGTTCAAGACCTCTCTCACGCGCAACGGACGCGCGGGTCTTGCGCTTCGGGCGGAACGGACGGTAAATGTCCTCGACCTCGGCAAGGATTGTGGCAAGCTCGAGCGCCTTTTCTATTTCGGGAGTCATCTTCTCCTGCTCGGTGATGAGCGCATGAACCTCTGCCTTGCGCGCTTCGAGGTTGCGAAGATATGTAAGACGCTCGGAAAGATTACGCAGGCTCTCGTCATCGAGTGAGCCGGTGACCTCCTTGCGGTAACGTGCGATAAATGGGATGGTGTTGCCGTCATCAATAAGTGCGACGGTGTTTTTTACCTGCTCCTTGGTTAATGAAAGCTCTGCGGCGAGCTGTTTTGTGATGTCCATTGGTTTCTCCTTATTTTAAAAATGATCTTATATGTTCTTCTTCATTCTGCGTCAACTCACGCCATTCTCCGCGCGCAAGCGATGTATCGAGCGGTATACCGGCAAATTCGACGCGCTCAAGATATATTACCTTATTGCAGACGGCTTCAAGCATGCGCTTTACCTGATGGAATTTTCCCTCAATGAGCGTGAGGTATCCCGACATGTTATCCTCGCATAGCGTGAGAGATGCCGGCTTTGTAAGCTCGCCGTCGAGTGTAACGCCGGATTCAAGACGTTTACGGTCATCCTCGGTGATATGTCGTTCGGCTTTAAAATAGTAGATCTTCGACACGTGATGCTTTGGCGAGAGCAGTCGGTGACACAGCTCACCGTCGTTTGTTAATATAAGCAGACCGAGGGTATTTTTGTCAAGTCTGCCGCACGGAAAAAGTCCGAGACGACGCTCTCGCTCACCGAGTAGCTCAAGTACCGTCCGCTCACGCGGATCGTCGGTGGCAGAGATATACCCCTCGGGCTTATTTAGCATTATATAGGTGAATTTTTTATATTTTATTTCACGGTCAAAAAAGGTGACCGTGCTTTTGTCGGGATCAACATGCGTATCGGCGGCTTTGATGACTGTGCCGTCAACTGTGATCTTTCCTGCCTTTGCCGCTTTTTTACATTCGGTACGGCTGCATATGCCCATTTCGGAAAGAAGCTTGTCAAGTCTCATGTGAACAGCCCTATAAGCGCACTGCATATGAATATTGCCGCCGTTCCGAAAATGATAAGTCCGACAACAAAGCCGAGTAGAAATTCGTGTGCCTGCGTGCGCTCCTTTTCTTTCTTCTTTTTCTTTTTCCGCGGCTTTGATTTATGAAGCGGCACGGGAACCGGCAGGACAGATTTTTTCGCCGGCTTTATCGGAGACAGCCGCTCGTTCTGCCCACGCGCCTGGGGACGGCGCAGCTGCTCATAGCGTATACCGCCCTGCGGAGCTCTGCGCGGATCGTATACAACTCGCGGCGGTATATTTTGCCGCGGCGGCTGATTTCTTTGAAGCTCGGCATGCTCACGTGTTGGGATATCCGGCATACGCATTTTCCTCCGTTTTGAGTGATGTCAAAGTCATTATTGACTCCATAACTATATTTTAACATAATATTCCCCAAAAGTAAAGCGAAGTGAAGAATTTTTTTCATACTGACGGAAAAATCATAGGTGTTTTCTTAAAATATCGGCAAAATAACCCTTAAAACTTTTAAAAAACACTTGCAATCGCTAGGATTTTGTGCTATAATATATACGTTATGTGCTCTCCGGGGCAGGTAATGAGGTCGGTCCTCTGCGACGCTCTGCACGAACGCCCTCAATCACTTAATATTTTTAAGGAGGAAGCCACAATGGATTTAATCAAGGCTTTTACAAATGAGCAGCTTAAGGAACACGCTCCCGTGCTTAACGTTGGCGACACCGTTAAGATCCACAACAAGATCAAAGAGGGTAACAGAGAAAGAATTCAGATGTTCGAAGGTACCATCATTGCAAAGAACGGCGGCGGAATTTCCGAGACCTTTACCGTAAGACGTGTATCCTACGGCGTTGGCGTGGAGAAGACCTTCCCGGTACATTCCCCGAACGTTGAAAAAGTTGAGATCATCAGACGCGGTAAGGTTAGACGTGCAAAGCTGTACTATCTGCGCGACAGAGTCGGCAAGAGCTCCAAGGTTAAGGAACAGCTTTAATCGTAATTTCATACTAAAACAAAATGGGATGCCTATGGCATCCTTTTTGTTTTTGCTTAAATGATATTATAAATTTGAGTTTATAGGGGAGTTGGCTCCCCCTCCCGAGCGGTGGCGATGCCGCCGCGAGTAATACGGTAGGCGGCGCAAAGCGCTGCTTGGGAGTTGCGATAATCGAAGCAACAAGCTCCCTACAAGCAATAATTTATCTACGCAAAAAGCAAAATAGGTGAAAAATCAATATTTATATAGTTATAAAATCATAAATATTAAAAAATAATGATTGATTTTTATGTCGATTTGTGGTAATATAATTATATATAGTTGAAAATTGCTCGATTATCGGGTATTACTTGGTATCGGAGAATGTAAATATGGAAACAAAAAAAATCAGTGTGAAAAATATATTACCTGCGGCGATTACGCTTATCCTAGCGGCGATTTTGTGCGCATTGTTTGCCGTGGGAGCTGCTGCCGCATCCGAGACAAATGAAATTGCCTCGGTCACATTAAATAAATCGAGGAGTGACCTTACATTTGAAATCAGACTGACGAAGGATTATGTTAAGGAAAACAAATCCTCGACGCTCTATCTCTTTGAGCTTCTTCCGCATCAGTCTACCTCCAATATAAATTCAATGGAGCCGGTCAAATCCTTTAAAACAAGCGAAAAAATATCGACAAAGCTCGCTTACTATAACGGAAATCTGACCAGACTTTATTCTAAATTCGTTGTCGCCGAGCAGAACGGTGACGGCACATACAATATCCTGACAAATGCAAAATATATCGAAAATATCGGTGTTCTTGCCGAGAATACAGAGGAATACCCAACAAAGAGCACGAAAAAAGGCTTGCAGGTGCAGATGTTCTCCGATGCACAGCGGCTCGGTGCCGCGCATACCGTGGTCAATGTTGCCATAAACGAGTACATGCTCGGCGAAAACTCCGATGCTGCGCAGTCCTTTGTATATAACGGACGTACATTTTACGTTGACAGAGTAAAGCTTGCTATGCTCGACCACCGAGTAAAGACCTACACCGAGGCAGGAATCAACGTCTATTTCAACTTGATTCTGACCGCTCCCGACAAAAACGCGCATGTCAACATACAAAGCTTTTACTACGATAACATTTCTCCTGACGCCTCTCTGTATGCTCTTAATACGCAGAACGAGAATGCGATGAAATCCTTCCAGGCGTTCATTGATTACCTGTCAGCGCGCTACACCCGCCAAGACCACGCATACGGATTTGTTCCTGCACTCATCCTCGGTTTTGAGGTAAATTCTAACCGAATCTGGAACAACGCAGGCTCGGCGGATACGGCAAATTACGTATATTCGTATTGCACGGCATTCCGCGTAGCCTATACCGCAATGACCTCGCACTATTCCGAGGCGCGCGTGTATATTTCGCTCGGCAATAATTTCACATCATCGGGCGCAGGGGCTGCGCCGATTTATCCGGCAAAGGATTTTCTTGACCGTTTCGCATCCGTTATAAAAGCATCCGGCGATATTCCGTGGGGACTTTCAATAAACCCCTACCCGTCCGATGCGAGCCTTGCCGATTATTGGAATGACAGCATGGCTGAGGATAATTTTGAAACCCCGTATGTCACCATGAAGAACATAAATACGCTGACTCGCTACATGAATCAGGATGCATTCCTCTACGATTCCGAGCCGCGCAGTATAATTATCGGTGAGTTCGGCATATCGGGAGCCCCGAGCGATGACAGTTCAATGACAATGCAGGCGGCGGCATACGCGCTTGCATACTATACCGCAGCACAGAATGAGGATATCGACGCATTTATCTATCACCGTCACGTTGATCATTCAAACGAAGACCACTACTACGGACTCTGGACCAATATGCAGGGAAGTATGGTCGAGCCGTCAGCTAAAAAACCCATATACAACGTATTCTCGCTTATTGATACCGAGCAGAGCGAGGCTGTGACCGCTTTTGTTAAGCAAACCGTCGGAAGCGGTGCGTTCGGTATGTTCATGGATGATGATGTAAAGTATAAGATATTTAGTGAGCGTACTTTAGTGGAATCGGTCAGCGCACAGAATGGGGATTTTGCAAAGGGATATTCCTCGCGCACCATCTTTGATCTTACAAGAGGACGGCTTTGCGGATTCTATCCTACCGATAGCGTTGATTATGTGGAGCTTCGCCCGTATGACGGAGATTCCGAAACGATGCTTTATGCGAAGATAACCGATATTCCCACGGAATACAAGGGAATCGGCAATGTGTCGATCGGTAAATCTGATTTTGATGATGCACATTATATCACGCTCCGTGTGATGGCGGTGGCTCCGAGTACGGCAAATTCGCTTAATCTTATGCTTAGGCTTCAATCAAACGGGGACACCGAAGCGAATACCGTGGTCTACGAGGGCGAGACTACGATCCGTCCGAATGAGTGGCAGGAAGTAAGCTTCAAGATAAAGGATCTGACCGATAAAACGGATGGAAGCATCGACCTTTTGAAGCTTTGGATACGCACGTCTGACAGTGCGCCGGCAGATGGGGAATACGCTATCTGGCTTGAGAATATAGTTGTTCATGCCAAAAACGGTATGGGCGTTATAGGCTGGATATTCACGGTGCTTCTGATAATCGTGCTCCTTGCCGTGGCAGCTTATGGCGTACTCTATCTGCGTGCAAGCTATATACGCAAAAAGCGCCGCGAGGAGGCACAGCGCCGCCGCCGTGAGGCACTTCGCCGTCAGCAGATTCAGCAGAGCAGAGGCGTATACCAACAGCCATATGCTCCGAATCCACCGCCCGATAACGATTCGCGGCTTAATAACGAATAAACAAAAGCGATGCCGTAAAACATACGGCATCGCTTTTTGTATGAATTATTGTCTACCCTCTCAATCAAGTCACCTTTGTAATTATTACAGCTCTATCAAAGAGCGCCATTTTGATGTATGATAAGTATTCGCGCACCATGCTTACATAATGGTGTGCAAAGCTTGGAGAGGGCGATGAGCAGAGGTCCATTGAAAGACCGTACCGCTCGGAAAGCAGTTTGATCCGTGGAAGATGGAACGCCGTTGAAACACCAATAACCTTTTTGTCCGAAAGCCCAAGCTCACCCAGCAATTCTTTCGTGAGACGAATGTTTTCGCTCGTAGAATGTGCGCGACTTTCCATAATGATACGCTCCTCACGGATTCCACGGGACACCAGATAATCGCGCATTGCCTGCGCTTCGGGGATCGGTTCGTCAGAGCCTTGTCCGCCGCTTACGACGCAAATCGCATTAGGGAGAGCGTCAAGCAGAGAATACGCCGCATCAAGCCGGAGCCGTAGTGTAAGACTCGGCTTTGTGCCGTATATACGACAGCCGAATACCATTATAGCCGTATTATCGCCGGTATCATTTTGCGATGCGTATACCGCAGTATGATTGTAGGGCGAATTTGCAGAATAAAGCCCGATATATGCCCAAAAGACTGCCACTGATATTATATAAACGCAGAGCAGGACGGTAAAAATAATATGCACCACAGTATACGCTTTTCCGAGAAGACGTCGAAGCTTGTCACGAAAAATGACCGGCAGTGCAGCGCATGCCATTATAAACAGCGCAAAGAGCGACATGGCTCTCGCATCAATTCCCGCAAGGCAAAGCAGGAGATAGACGAAATAATACAGACAAACGAGCGCTGATGAGAGGACCGTTATCGCCGAAAGTATTCTGTAAGCTTTAGTTTTCATTTTCGTTTATCAATTTGTCGAGATACGGCGAAACGCCGAGCGTTTCACATATTCGTGCGTATTCCTCTGCCGCCGAATTACAGCGTGCAGACGATGGGCGTTTATTCTTTACCGCGCGTATCATGAGATTTTTCGGCGTATCGTCGGGGTCAATAAGCTCAAGCGTTGTCACGTTATATCCCACCGATTCAAGGCGCTTTACTCTGAGTGCATCGGTTGCGGCATCACACAGCTTTTGCTTTAATATCGGGTGGTCAAGGATGAACGCAAGCTCGCCGCGCAGAGATGCATTTTCCGTAGGAAGCGAAAGCTGCTTTGACATCTCGTGGTGACAGCAAGGGGTTGAAAGTATTATCCCTGCGCCCCATTTTACGGCGTTGGCAAGTACAATATCAGTTGCGATGTCGCAGGCGTGAAGCGATATTACCATATCAGGTGCTTCGGGCGGCTGATACTCGTTTATATTACCGCTGACGAATTTCAGCTCCGTGAAATTCTGACGCTTTGCGGCGGCATTGCAGTATTCGATAACATCCGCCTTTAAATCAACGCCGTACATGCGCACCGGGCGTCTGCGAAGGACGGTGAAATAGTAGTAAACAGCAAATGTCAGATAGCTTTTACCGCAGCAGAGATCGTATATGACCGTCGGACGGTCACCGGGAAGCGCAGACTCAACATCGCGGACGATTTCAAGAAAACGGTTGATCTGGCGAAATTTTGCCTGCTTCTTGTCGTGAATACGACCGTTTGCATCGGAGATGCCAAGCTCGCGCAGAAAACCGATGTCGCGTGTACTGCTTAGTATGTAGTTTTTGCCGTCATCGCTTACCTTAACTTCAGCGCCGTCCTGCGACAGCTTTCCCGAAATGTGCACGCCCCCCGATTTTGATCGTTTGATCTCAATATCTCCGGCGGTGGTTATTATGTTGACCTGACGGTAATCCTCGAGTACCATACGGCAAAGCTCGCGCGAGTCATCGACACTCAGATTGCGTCGGTAGGTCTTATTGTCGCGTGTGAAGCGCTCGACGGCGAGAGCTGCTGTGCCGTCAGCTTTTTTTGCAAGTGCGGCAACCTCGCGGAGTACCGTTTTGTTTTCGGGTTTTGAGAAAACCGCTTTTTTCAGTATGCGGCGCGTCAGCACCTCGGAAAAAAGCTCGGATATTTTATCGGCAGACATTAATGTCACCTCGCTTGTTTGTAGTTGCTTATATTGTACCACAAATTTGCCTCTTTGTACATTCTTTTATTGTAAATTTTCATCATTTCTCAATGTTCACAAAATTCGCTTTATTTTTTTCTTGGCATGCGATATAATTTAGAAAAAGAATTTGATAGCGGAGGAATCGGCAGTGACATTCAAAAAAGCAGCCTCGGCACTTGGTGCGGCTCTCTTGTATCTTGGCATCTATCTTCTTTGGCAGGTCATACTCGTCTTTGCCGCAACCTTTGGCGTGTCGTTCTATTATGGACTTGAAACTGCGATGTCGGGCGGCTCTGCCATGCAGATGATGCAGGCTGAGTTTACCCAGCGTGTGCTTGATACCGTGCTCAGATATGCGGTCCATTTGACGGCGGTATCTGCGGTTTTCACGATAATAACCTATTTTGTGATGTTCAAAGTGCGCAAGAAGCGCTTCTTTTCAGAGATATCGCTAAAACGCCTTTCACTGACAGCCTGCGGTGCTTCACTTGTTCTTGGCGTAGCGCTCAATGTTGTGATGACCTGCCTTGTATCGGCGATCCCGTTTCCGCAGTCATGGGTAAACGAGTACAACGAGGCGATCTCCGCTATAGTTGACACGGATATTTATATATCTGTTATCTTCACGGCAATTCTCGCGCCCATATGCGAGGAGATCGTGATGCGCGGACTCGTTCATTCCCGTCTTAAGCGGATAATGCCTATGTTCGCGGCGATGTTGATTTCCTCGTGGATATTCGGCATGATACATGGGGTTATGATACAAATTTGCTATGCCGCTCTGCTTGGACTGATACTCTCGTGGGTGTTTGAAAAAAGCGGTTCACTGCTCGCTCCCATACTTTTCCACATCGGCTTTAATTCATGCGGACTTTTAATCGGTGGGCTTGAGAGAATCCCATTTCCGATACTTGCACTGTGCATCCTTGTTTCGATAGGCGGTTTTGTATATATGCAGCACACATCAAAATATAGAATAGAGTTTACCATGAAAAAAGCGGATGCTCCGCTTGAATAAGGCTTTTGCCGGAAAATATACACAATTTTGCAAATTACTCTTGCAATTGATGCGCTTATGCGGTATAATATTATAAATGAATTTTTTCGGAGGTTATTATGCTTAATTTATTTCTTACCGGCGAAGCCGCAACAGATGCGGCAGCTGCACCTGCGGCAGGACAGGGAATTACTACTATCATCATGCTTGTCGCTATGGTGGCTGTATTCTACTTCTTCATGTACAGACCGCAGAAAAAGCAGGAAAAGGCAACTAACGATATGCGCAATTCACTGCAGGTCGGCGATGAGATCACCACGATCGGCGGTATCATCGGCAAGGTAGTCAGCATTAAGGAAGAGACCGTTATGATCGAAACCGGACGCGACGGTACAAAGATACGCATTCTTCGCAACGCTATCAAGTCTATTGACGTAAAAGCAGAGGACTGCTGACATAAAGATGCTCCCCCCGACATATAAATTAGCGATAATATTTATATGTCAGGCGGAGTTGTCTTGAAAAATATAAAATCAAAGGACGGGTCTTAT
>JAZRAB010000169.1:0-5404 GCA_045634345.1 Candidatus Flemingiibacterium sp.
AGCCGGGGGGGTGGGGGAGGCAGGGGGCAGGAACCTGCGGCGCGGGAGATGGCTCCTCCCCCTTCCCGAGCGGCGGCACACCGCCGCGAGCAATCCGGCAGGCGGTACGGAGCACCGCGTGGGAGCACCAACGCTCGGAGCGCCAACTCCCCGTCAAGCTCAAATTTACACGTCGTTTCACAAAATAGAAAACCCTACTCAAAAAATTTGTTTTTTTATTAGAAATGTATATTGTTTTATCCGTAAAGATGTAGTATAATATATTTATAAATAAACCTACGGAGGTGCGCTGTGAAAAAGGACGATACAAAAAGAATACTTGCGGTACACGACCTGTCCGCTTTCGGACGGTGCGCACTGACTGTAATAATACCCACCCTCTCTGCAATGGGCGCGCAGGTGGTGCCTCTCCCGACTGCACTTCTTTCGACTCATACCGGTGGGTTTGAAAATATGACCTTCCTCGACCTTTCCGATACCATGATGCCGGCGCTTGAACACTATAAATCGCTTGAGCTTGATTTCAACGCTATCTATACCGGTTTTCTCGGAAGTGCGGGACAAATAGATACCGTGACAAGGGTGATAGATATGTTTGGTGCAGATGCACCTGTGCTTGTTGACCCCGTGATGGGAGACGACGGCAAGGTCTACCAGACATATACACCTGAGATGTGCCGCCGCATGCGAGAGCTTTGCCATAAGGCTGACATACTTACGCCAAATCTTACCGAGGCGTATCTGCTCTGCGACGAGCCATACCGTGATACCTCCTCAATGCCGCACGCAGATGCACTTGCCGAAGCTGAACGCCTCCAAAAAAAGCTTACCGATATTTACGGCGTCCGTCAGCTTGCGCTTACCGGTATTGAACTGTCCGATGACAATATCGCAACACTTTCATATGACTGCGAATGTCCCGAGCATGAAAGTATACACATAATCCACCGCATAAAGAACGGATATCCCGGCACAGGCGACCTTTTTGCTTCTGTTCTTCTCGGATGCGTGCTTGATGGAGAAAATTTCCACAGTGCCGTTGAATTTTCGTGCAAGATCGTTGCGGATATGATTACCGATACCGCAAAATACGACACTCCAAGGCGTGACGGATTAAGACTTGAAAAAAACCTTTACCGCTTGTTCAAAAAATGAAAAAGGAGTGAATACAATGTCTTCATCGAAGCAAAAGCATCTGCGTCTTTTGACGCTGTCTGCAGTGCTGTGCGCACTCGTTTTCGTAGCGACCGCGTATCTGCCGCGTATTCCGATTCCAAACGGGGGATATGTACATATCGGTGACGCATTCATCTACCTTGCCGCAGTTCTCGTGCCGACACCGTATGCGTGTGCGGTAGGTGCGATAGGCGCAGGACTCGCTGATGCGCTGACGGGATTCATCATTTATGCTCCCGGAACGATTATTATTAAAGCTATAATGGCGATCTTCTTCTCGTCAAAGCGCCCTAAAATAATCTGTGCACGAAATCTCACCGCCACCGTTCCGGCAGGTGTGGTATGCGTTGTAGGGTATTATCTTTACGAGGCGATAATCACAAAAAGCTTTGCCGCTCCGCTCGCGTCTGTCTATTTCAACATCGCGCAGGCGGTCGTAAGCGCTGTGATATTTATCATCCTCGGATTTATATTTGATAAATTCAAGCTCGCCAATAATATTAAATAAATCAAGCTACAATAAAATATTGCTATATAAAAAACGAGAGGGAACACTGATGTCTCCCTCTCGTTTTTATTTAAGCATATTTTAGGCTCGCGTCAAGTCATGCCTAAAATATTTGTTTTATATAACACCAAACTAAAATGCAGTTTTTATTATCCCAAATATCCGTCTGCAAGGCTTCTGAAACCGTTAAGAATATTTTCTTCTATCGCATCGGCAAATGCCTGTTTATTTTTATGTTTTATGGCGTTTAAAATTTTTTCATGTTCAATTATGGATTGCTCCATTCGGGTTGCATTACTGTTTTTTGCACCAAGAATATAAGCTCTGTCGTAGAGCTGATTTATGACAGACAGTAATTCGTAATTAACACTTTTCTCAAGAATATATCTATGAAAGAACATATCCTCGTCCATGAATAAAAGGCTGCTTGACTCTTTATGATACTTTCTTTGTTTTTCCAGGGATTCTTCTAATATCTCAATGTCATTTTCGGTAAGCTTATCCAAAACACGCTTTGCGTTATAGGACTCAATAGCGGCACGGAGCTCATATATACCACATGCCGTTTCTAATGAGATTGTAGTTATCAGTACCCCTTGCTTTGGCAAAACAGTCAAAAGCTTTTCAAATTCAAGTCTTTGGCATGCGTTGGTTACAGGTGTACGGCTTAACCCTAGTGTTGCAGCCATGGAATTTATGCTCATAGCCTGTCCTTGCTTTAGCTCTCCGTTCAAAATCATTCGTTTTATCTTATCATAAGCCTTTGTGCTAAGGCTGTCATATTTATCTTGTACCATAATTTCTCCCATAAATTCAAAATATATTTAACTTAACTTTAATTATATCATAAATTTTTCTTGTATGCAAGCAAAATTTATTCTTGACAAATTTTTTTAAATGTTGTATAATATAAAATGCAACTTGTATGCAAGTTGCATTTTATAGCAAAGGATGTGAATTTCATGAATAATATATCAGCAGCGGAGATACTTCTTACAACCTGTTCAAATTCTAAAAAGAATGAAAAAATTCTGGTTGTAACGGACCCGTCAAGCTATGATGTGGCAAGGATTATGTGGGATGCTCTTGAAAGTTATCCACATCGTTCCATGGTTATGATGAGTGAACGAAACATGCACGGCGAACAACCACCGGAATGTATCGCTGCAGCTATGCTTTCTGCAGATGTCATTTTTGGATGCACGAAGTTTTCTCTTTTCCATTCGCAGGCGAGAAAGGACGCAGTCGCAAATGGTGCGCGCTTTGTGAATATGGTAGACTACTCAACTGAAATGATGGAAAAAGGCGCTCTTTTCTGTGATTTTGAAGAAGCAGGAAAAATATGCGCAAGGGTGGCAGATAAACTGCGGGATAAAAATATCTGCAGGATTACAACAGCCAAAGGAACGGACTTTACCTGTTCGATAAACGGACGCAATCCATTTCCGCAATTCGGACGCAGCCTCAGCGGCGGTGTTTCTTCCTCTCCCCCAGATATTGAATGTGCCACATGCGCCGTCGAAGGTACCGGAAACGGTGTGGTGTATATAGATGGCAGTATACCTCATCCCCTGCTTGGGCTTATTACAGACGACATAAAGCTTACAATTAAAGATAGTAAAATTGTAAACATCGAGGGCGGAAAACAGGCAGAGATATTTGCAAAGTTGCTTGAGGGCTTTAATGATCCGAATGTATATTACATCGGCGAGATTGGTTTTGGTTTAAATCCTATGTGCAGCTTGAGCGGCAGAATGCTCGAGGACGAGGGCTGTGGCGGTACAATTCATCTTGCCTGCGGTGACAATGTGGGCTTTGGCGGAACAGTAAGCAGCCCGTATCACATTGATATGGTATTCCGCGTACCAAGTGCCTATATTGACAATGAATGTATTTTAAAAGACGGAAATTTATGTATTTAAAAGGAGAAATAAAAATGAAATATCCTAACGGTTTAGCATTTAACGAAGAAATCATGAGAGAAGTACAAGATAAGTTTTTGTACTTGAACGAAGATAAGTTTATTGGAGAACGACTCTTTTTTGACAATGCAGGCGGCTCGTTCAGACTCAAAAAAGTAGAAGAAGTTTTCACGGAATTGGACGCAATCCCTGACTGCCCTGAAAGAATTCATAAAATGGCGCTTTATCTTCAGGACGTACAGAAAAAGGGTGAAGATGACATTCGTGTAATCCTTAATGCACCTAAATCAGGCAGTATTCTCACATCTTTGACAGCCTCACAGCTTATGTTCCAAATGGTTGGAGCAATTGCAGAAAATGTGGAGGGTACAAACATTGTTACATCTGTGCTTGAGCATCCGTCTGCATTTGATGCTGTTTCATATTATGCAGAAAAAACAGGTCGAGAGCTGAGAGTTGCACAGAGCAACAAGGTTACAGGCGGCGTGGACCCTGAAACAGTCGCTGCACTAGTTGATGAAAACACAGTCCTTCTCAGCGTTATGTATGCTTCAAATATTACCGGTGCTATTTATGACATGAAAGAGATTATCCGTCAGGCAAGAAAAAAGAAACCGGACTTATACATAGTTGTAGACAGCGTTCAGCATGCTCCTCATGGCGTAATTGACCTTGAGGAAACCCCTGTGGACGGCATTAACTTTGCGCCGTATAAATTCTTCGGCTATCGCGGTTCGGGTATTGGCTGGGTTTCTGAAAGAGTTGCGAAGCTTCCTCATCACAAGCTCGCGGGAAATGCAGCTAATGTATGGGAGCTTGGAAGTCCTGCTCCTGCACAGTACGCCGCAATTACGACAATTGTTGATTATGTGTGCTGGTTAGGCGGAAAGTACATCGAATCTGCAGACAGAAGAGAATTGTTTGTAGAGGGTATGACAAGAATCAAGCTTCAGGAGAGAGCACTTCTTCACAGAATGCTTGAGGGAACTCCTGAAATTCCCGGACTAAGACATATTAAGAATGTAAAGGTATTTTTGGACTACGAGGATTTGACAACAAGAGACTTAATTCTTGCCATGGGATTCGATAATCTTGGATACACTGAGGCCGTTCGTGAATATGAAAAACGCGGTGTAATTGTTTATGACCGCCTTTCGAGCAGTATTTACTCAAAGCGTATGCTTGCATCCTTTGATATGGACGGTGCTGTGAGAGTTTCACCGCTTCATTGCAATTCGCTCGGAGATATTGATAAGTTCTTGCAGGTTACAAGGGAGCTTGCAAATCTGTAAAAAAAAGGGGCTGTTCTATAACAGCCTCTTTTGTTGTCTGTAAAAGCAAAAAACAGCCACCCAATAAAATGGGTGGCTGTATATTTGGTGGAAGCTACAGGGCTCGAACCTGTGACCCTCTGCTTGTAAGGCAGATGCTCTCCCAGCTGAGCTAAGCTTCCATCTTGTCTTCGGGAGGTTTGCCTAACTCCCTGCGACGGATAATATTATATCACATTTGAATCCGTTTGTCAATAGGTTTTTCGAATTTTTTTTGATTTTTTTCAAAAAAATTTCAGCAGCGCCCGAGCAATTCCGAAATGTTCAGGCGCCGCCTGACAATTTTCAATGCAGCGAAAACGCGCGAATATCCGCTTCGCCATACAATTCCTCGTAATCTTCGCCGAGGAAGCAGGAAAATGACGAAATTTTTTTAAATCCCGCATGTTCATAATACGCAAGATCTTTCTCAATCAGAACGTCATCCGGCACAAATTTCACCGGCGGCTTCTTCCAGCGTGAGTACA
>JAZRAB010000170.1:0-7455 GCA_045634345.1 Candidatus Flemingiibacterium sp.
GCTTGGCCTCCGACTTCCTTGCCGGCACCCTTATGTACAAGCTTCACCTTGCGGCTTTGGAGCTTCTTTGTGAGAAGCACGTCGACATCATAGTCGGCATGGTCAAGCGACCATTCATTTGTATTCTTAAGCTTATCCACCACGGGAAGCGATGCATCTATATAACCTCCGCCGTAGTTTGTGGTATAAATAACATCCTCGTTTTCAACCTTCTCAAATACGAGCTTGTAATCGGAGAACTTCTCTCCCTCGTTCATAGGGCAACGGAAGCCCGGATGGCCGCCAATACAGAACCAGATCGGCTTGTTGTCGGTGTTTGTCACCTTAAATTCAGTGGTAAATCCCTCATCCGTAATCTTGTGAATCACTTTAAGACTGAAGCTGTAGGGGTAAAGCTTCTTTGTCTCCTCGTCGTCACGAAGCTCGTAAACGAGTGTGTCAGCCGAGCTGTCAATAAGTGTAAATTCTCTCTTTCTCGCAAATCCATGCTTTGCAAGCGGATAAGCAACTCCCTCAAACTTTACGCTACTGTCGATAGTCGAGCCGACTGTCGGGAAAAGTACCGGAGTATGGCTTGCCCAATATTCTGGAATACCCTCCCAAACATATTCCTTGCCGTCAAGCTTGTAGGAGATAAGCTCACCGCCCATTGTTGAGCAGACAGCACTTGCACGGGCTGTTTTGATTTCGCTGTTCATAGTCTTTTTCCCTTTCAAAGTGTTATTTCATATAAAATCGGCGAGACGTTGCTTCGCCTCGCCGATACATTTACTTATTCTTTCATCCGCGGGGGAATATCATTGTTGTCACGGTTGTTTCCATTTGCGGCTCTTGCGGCAGCCTCGGCTTCACGGATAATGCGCTCATCCTCCTCGGCCTTTGCCTTGTCGCTGTTTTCTTTGGCGCTCTTACGCTTCTTTGCAGCCGCCATTTCTTCAAGCTCCTCTATTGTGGGCTCGCCTTCCATAGCCGCCTTGAACTGATCCTCGTCCATAACCTCATTCTTCTGAAGGAACTCGGCGACAAAATGAAGCTTGTTCACGTTTTCGGAGAGTATCTTCATCGAAGTATTGTACGCGGCATTGATAATATTCTTGATTTCGTTATCAATAAGCGTTGCCGTGTCTTCGGAATAATTGCGCGAGGTATTGAAATCTCTGCCAAGGAACACTTCATCGCTTCCGTGCTCCGAGCCGTATACTATCGGACCAAGCGTGTCGCTCATACCGTAGCGTGTAACCATATTGCGTGCGATGTTAGTGGCGCGCTGAATATCATTAGATGCACCTGTGCAGATATCGCCGATTATCAGTTTCTCCGCCACACGTCCGCCAAGCAGAGATGCAATCTCGTTTTCCATATCGCTCTTTGACATATGCGCTCTGTCCTCGATCGGGAGAGGAAGCGTATAGCCTGCCGCACGGCCTGCGGGGATAATGGATATCTGATGCACCGATGTGTTCGGCTGAAGCAGCTTCATAACGATTGCGTGACCCGCCTCATGGTAAGCGGTAATACGCTTGTCATCCTTGTGGACAACCTTGGATTTCTTATTGGGGCCAACAATGACCTTAATGGTTGCCTCCTCAAGCTCCTCCATACCGATAAGGCTCTTATTCTTGCGAGCTGCAAGAAGCGCCGCTTCGTTAAGAAGATTTTCAAGGTCTGCGCCGGTAAATCCGACTGTTGTTTTTGCGAGTGAAGAAAGATCCACATCCTCCTCAAAGGGCTTGCCCTTGGCATGCACATTGAGTATCTCCTCACGTCCCGTCATATCGGGATAGTTGACTGTAATCTGACGGTCAAAGCGTCCCGGACGCAAAAGCGCGGGGTCGAGTATATCGGGACGGTTGGTCGCCGCCATTACAATAACGCCGTCATTTCCGCCGAAGCCGTCCATCTCAACAAGAAGCTGGTTAAGTGTCTGTTCACGCTCATCGTGACCGCCGCCGAGACCTGCGCCGCGGTGACGTCCGACTGCGTCTATTTCATCAATAAACACGATGCTCGCAGGATTTTTCTTCGCGGTGTCGAAAAGGTCGCGTACACGCGATGCACCGACACCGACGTACATTTCAACGAAATCCGAGCCGGAGATCGAATAGAACGGCACACCCGCCTCACCGGCAACCGCCTTTGCAAGCAGTGTCTTACCGGTACCGGGAGGGCCCATAAGCAATACACCGTGAGGAATGTGAGCGCCAAGCTTTGAGAACTTCGCAGGGTCCTTTAAAAATTCTACAATCTCCTGAAGCTCTGCCTTTTCTTCATCCCCACCGGCAACATCTTTGAAATATACCTTTTTCTTTTCATCCGAACCAAGCTTTGCACGAGCCTTGCCGAATCCACCGACCTTACCGCCCTTGCCGCCGGCTGTCTGGTTCATAACAAAGATCCAGAACACAATAAACAACACCGCAAGTATAATATACGGGAGCATGCCGACCCACCACGGGACTATCTGCGGTTCGGATATATTGTATGACTCAATAATACCCTCATGGAGCTGCTCGTCAATAGTATCGCCGAACTGACGCCAGAAAAGGTCAAGGTCACGAAGTCCGAAGGTGACTATCTCATCATCCTGCTTTTGGATAGTAAGCTTGTTGTTCTTATCTATCTCGAACGCCTTTACCTGCTGCTCGTAAAAAAGCTTATCAATATCACTGTATATAACATCCTCACCCGGATGAGATCCAAACAGCGCAGCAGTCGAAACAAGAATGAGTCCGATAAGCACCACATAGAAAATTAAAATTTTGTAGTTTGATTTCATACTAAATCTCCCTCAATCTGAGGCTCTCCTTGATATAATATCGCTTTAGCTTATTTTTCGTAGACTTCGGGTTTCAGAATGCCTATGTAAGGCAGTGCTCTGTATTTTTCCGCAAAATCAAGCCCATATCCAACAACAAATTCATCGGGTATTTCCCTGCCGCAATAGTCGGGAACAAAAGCCACCTCACGTCGTGAGGGCTTATCAAGCATTGTGGCAGTCTTTACACTGCGTGCTCCCTTAAGAAGCAGATATTCAACAAGATATGACAGTGTCTTTCCGCTGTCAATAATATCCTCAACTATGAGAATATCTGTGTCCGCAAGATCCTTTCTGTGAAGATCAAGCAAAATATTCACAGCTCCACTCGTTTTAGTGGCATTTCCGTAAGAGGAGACCTTCATAAAGTCTATTTCCACAGGAATACTGATCTTTTTCATGAGATCGCCCATGAATACAACTGCGCCCTTGAGAATACAGACAAGAAGAAGTCTTCTTCCCCTATAATCCTCGCTGACCTTATTGGCAATGTCCGTAACAATCTCATCAAGCTCTTTTTCGCTTACAAGTACACTTTGAATGTCGTTATTCATTTTTATCTCCATTATTATAATATATAATCTCTATTACATCGCCCTGCGGCTTCACTCTATCGGCAGCCGGAAATCCGGGCACCCAAACGATGCCCTCAGCATCACAGAATATCGGCGTTTCACGTCTTTTTTTCGCAGAGTATCCGCGGTCATTATAAAGCTTTTTCAGCTTTCGCGTCATACCGCCGAAGACATAGGAATCGCCGTCTCGGCGTGACCTGACTGACAGCATATGATTTATTTTATCAGAACTTAAAATCGTGTGTATTGATAATTTGTAAACATTTTGCAGGGTTTCGTTATCTTTTTGTAAATCCTCGCTGGTTTTACCGCATTTCGACACAAAAACCGCAAAATCCGGATTTTCAAAACGATTTATCCCATCATGAAGCGTATATTCAAACTCACATGGTTCACCATCCGCCTCATCGGTAAAATACAGCCGTCCGCTCTCGATCTTCGCCCTGATCCCACCCACAAGTGATATGCTTGATCCCTCTCGTCCGGTTTCGGCAAGCGAGCGCACAGCATCAATATGAACACGCTCAAGAGTTTTATCGCTTATCTTCGAAAAAAGCTCGCATACAACACGCGAAGCGATAGCTTTATCGGTGTTCTCAAGCACCTTGGCATCAATGCCGCCATCAGTTGAATTTTCAAATACAAACCGCTTTGCCGCGTTCTCCAAATACTTCGCATCCGCACGCACAATCTCTGTCATTCGGCGCACCGAGGTGAGAAGTGACGGGTTGATTTTTTCAAGTGCTGGTATAATCTCATGCCGTATATAGTTGCGAGTATAGGCGGTGTCGTTATTAGTGCTGTCAAATATATATTCTATGCCGTTTTCTTTGAGATATCCCAAAATATCGCGTTTTGGAGCATAAAGAAGAGGGCGAATTATCGGCACTCCATTATAAGTACGAATAGGCGGAATACCGCAAAGTCCGTCAACACCGCTTCCACGTGTAAGATTGAATATCACCGTCTCCGCGTTATCGTCGGCATTGTGCGCCGTGGCAATACAGTCAAGGCGCGAGTCGGATTTGATTGCCCTTGCAAACGCCTCGTAACGGCATGCACGCGCCGTTTCCTCGATTCCCCGCCCGCTCTCGCGTGCAAGAGTAGGAATATCGGCATATTCGACTGCGAAGTCAACATTCAGGCGCTCACACGTCGCACGGCAGAACTCCGCGTCACGGTCAGCCTCTGCTCCGCGTATACCGTGGTGAACGTGCAGTGCGCGAAGATATAGTCCGCGCTCATCGCATATTTGCTTCATCAGATGAAGAAGCGCGGATGAATCTGCGCCGCCTGAATAACCGACCAGCACACCGCGGTGTGCCTCGAGCATATTATATGCATCAAGCGCACAGAGTAAGCTGTTGTTTTTCATTATCGTCTCCGATTTGGTAATTTGCAAATTATTGTTTTTGAGTGGCTTACGCTTCGAACATTGTAACTCCCAAGCGGCGCTTTGCGCCGCCTGCCGTATATGCAGGGGCTGCTTTGTCTCTCAAGCAAGACGGCTTCGCCGACTTGCTATAAAGTCCGGCAAAGCTGAACTTACACGCAGGTCACATAGTGACCTGCTGCCAATCAGCAATCCGCTCAACAAATTCAAATTTATAAAACTTACGCCGGCGGTGCGGCATCAACATCGGGAGCAAGAGAGGTGAACTTCGTATATTGACCGAACCAACCCATAGGCACCTTGCCGGTTGAACCGTGGCGGTTTTTTGCCACTATAACATCGGCGACGTTCTGCTTTTCAGGATCGGTCTGATAGTAGTCACGCGAAAGGAACATAATAACGTCCGCGTCTTGCTCGATCGCACCGGAGTCACGCAGGTCGGAGAGCATAGGCGTTTTATCATTTCTCGATTCGGGGCTACGTGAGAGCTGGGCACAGCAGATTATCGGCACCATAAGCTCTTTTGCAAGTATCTTTAAGTTACGCGAAATATCGCTGACCTCTTGAACGCGGTTGTCAATCTTTCTGTCCGACTGCATTAACTGCAGATAGTCGATTATAACAAGTCCGAGATTCTTTACACGGCGCAGCTTTGCTTTCATCGCAGTTGCCGAGATACCCGTGGTATCGTCTATATATATATCACACTCCGACAGATTTGCCGATGCATGCGCCAACTTCGTCCAATCCTCGTCACTAAGCTCACCCGAGCGGATATTATAGCTGTCAACAAGTGCTTCACTCGACAACATACGTGAAACAAGCTGTTCCGAGGACATTTCAAGTGAGAATATGCAGACTGCTTTTTTAGTGTCGCGTGCTACGTTCCCGGCAATATTGAGCGCAAACGAGGTTTTGCCCACACCTGGGCGTGCACCGACAATTATAAGGTCGCTCTTACCCATACCGACAAGCACCTTATCAAGGTCTCCAAAGCCGGTTGGTGTACCCATTGTTTCGGAGCGGTTTGTCTGCAGCTGGTGCAGATGCTCATAGGTTTGAACGAGTACCTCACGGATATGAGTAAAGCCCTTCTGCTCGTTGCCCTCGGCAATCGAGAAAATCTTCTGCTCGGCGTTTCCGATGATGTGCATGACCTCATCCTCGGCGCTGTACGCCGATTCGGAGATTTCCTCGGACGCCGAAATAAGACTGCGCAGCAGACTCTTATCCTTGACAATACGAGCATAATCCGCAACATTAGCCGCTGACGGAACAACATCCGCAATCAACTTTATGTAGGATTTGCTATTTGCCTCGTCATATACGCCACGGTGAACAAGTGTATCAATAAGCGTAACAATATCAATGTCGCGGTTCTTTAGGTACATATCCTGCATTGCAAGATATATCTGCGTATGCTCCTCGACATAGAAATCCTCGCTTTTGAGTATGCCCGCTATTACGTTGAAGCATTCGGGATCAATAAGTATCGAACCGAGCACCGATTGTTCTGCTTCAAGCGAAAACGGGAGCTTTCTTGAAAAAACTTTTTCTTCCATAATTATTTTTCTTCGCCGATAACGACGTTGATCTTACCGATCACTTCAGCGTGAAGCTTTACATCAACCGTATGAGTGCCAAAGGTCTTAAGCGCGTCATCAAGCTGGATCTTACGCTTGTCAACGGTGATGTCTGCCTGTTTCTGAAGCTCCTCGGCGATATCCTTTGAAGTGACAGAACCGTAAAGTCTCCCGTCAACTCCTGCCTTACCCTTGAATTTTACGATGACTGTCTCGAGCTTTGCTGCGGTATCCTTGGCAGTCTGGAGCTCGACCGCTTTTCTGTGAGCTTCAGCGGCTTCTCGTCCTTTAATCTCATTAAGTGCCTTATTGTCAGCGATAATTGCAAGTCCCTTCGGAAGAAGGAAGTTGCGTGCGTATCCGTCGGACACATCTATGAGCTGACCTTTTTTGCCCTGTGCCTTTACATCCTGTGTTAATACAACTTTCATTTTAATTATCTCCTTGTATAAGCCTTATTGGGTTAGTTTTTTTCCATATAATCGTCAATAGCTTCCTTTAGACCTGTAAGCGCCGCCGTCATCGACACATCGTTAAGAAGTGCTCCTGCCGCCTCATAATATCCGCCGCCGCCGATCTTCTCAAGAATAAGCTGAACATTGACATTACCTGCGGAACGCGCGGAAATGTGTACGCTGTTATCAATCTGAACAAGCGCGAAGCTTGCCATGACGCCGCTCACATTTAGCAGCTTGTCCGCTGCTTTAGCCGCCGCTATGCGGTCAGACGGCGTTCCGTCACTGTCGCTCATTGAAATCGCAAATATCTGACGGTATGTTATAACATTCATAGAGAACTTGGCTTCACGCATAAAATCATCCAGACCGGATTTAAAGAACCACTGAACCTCGGTCGGATTTGCTCCCTCACCGCGCAGATAAAGCGCCGCGCTGAAGGTACGTACACCGGTATTACGCGAGAATTGCTTTGTATCAAGCAGCATTCCGGCGTAAAGCAGGTCTGCCTCCTCACGGTGCAGACTTCCAATAGGCAATGCCTGCTCAAGCATTTCCGAAACGAGCTCGCACGCAGACGATGCTGACGGCTCGATGTAGGAAATGATCGGCTCGCGCTTGTAGTCGCTCGTCT
>JAZRAB010000171.1:0-12062 GCA_045634345.1 Candidatus Flemingiibacterium sp.
CCGCTGAACAATCGCTCCCGGCAGGAAGACTGTGAGGAAGCGGTTGAATGATGACCGAAAGAAGCATTTACTTTTCACGCTCATTTTTCTCCTTAACCATCAGGGGTGAAAGAGTGTGGCAGGAATACATCGCTAAGTACCCGTGATCTCCGATTTTTGAATTCACTTACCAAAATTCAAAAATCATATCAGGAGATTACGGAAATGACATATGACAAGAATTCTTTCTGTGCATTCAATAAGCACAACGGTGACAAGAACACCATTACATACCCGTTTGCAAATGGCGAGAGGGTAATCATTCAGAGAACTTACAGCGATAACGGAACCTCGATTTTTTCTGAAATTAGGATAAACGAGGATGGTGAAAAGACAATATCTGTCCTTCATGTAGCAGAGATGAATGATGAGCTTTTTGATAGGACACGGGAAATGTTAGTAGAGATGTATCACAAGGATGAAAATAAAGATATTCGATTCTTGAAGAATACGCTTAACATTGACGAGGTAACCGATGATGCTCTTACCGTACAATCTGTCGAAGATGACTACATTGAGGAAGAAACAAGGAGAGAAGATGAAAACACTCCCCTTGCGGAAACCTTTGAGAATGCAATGGCAATATTAAACGCTTGTTTGACGGAAAAGCAAAAGCGAAGATATCTTAAAAAGCATTTTGAAAAGAAAGACGAAAGAACAATTGCAATCGAAGAAGGAGTCACACAAATGAGTGTTTGGGAGAGCCTACAAGCCGCAAATAAACAAATAAAAAAATATTTTTTGAAAAAATCGAAAAAACACCCTGTCAAAACGCCAAAAAAAAGCTGTTAAGTGAAGGGCGATGAAATCGGCTGCTTCTGACAGACGACGGAGTTCTTCAAGTTCATTTACAATTGCATATACCTTCAGCAGATACATTACCGTTGTCGCAGGGTGATGAGCCGGCAAGCGACAGTATTTTGATACGACCGAGAAGCTGCTCTTCTCGGAGCGCGATGACAGACAACGGGGACAATGATACTTCCTTCCAGCCTATCGCTCGAGCGTTGAAGCGGATCAGAACCGCAAGCCGTCGCAAGCACTGGGGAGGGCTCTGTGAGAACCACAGTTGGGGTGAGATTCCCATGAGAACGATTAGCTGTCGTTCGTCTGCTGATTGCCCGAGGATTTTCCTCATGTCCGGGAGTCGAGGACGAATAGGACAAGTAACTAACGTAAAACGAGCAGATACGGTGTAACAGCCGTATCTGCCATACATAACTAACCCTAAAAGGAGATCTACATGGAAATAAAAAGAGGCGAAGTCTATTTAGCTGATCTCGATCCTATTGTAGGATCTGAACAGGGTGGTGTCCGTCCTGTTGTGGTCATTCAGAATGATATAGGAAACAAATTCTCGACCACCACAATAGCAGCTATAACAACAAAGGACAAGCACTCCGGAATGCCGACACACATACACCTTGACGGCTCAAATGAGCCTGTCATGGACTCTGTGGTACTTTTGGAACAAATCAGGACGATAGACAAGCTGCGGTTGATAAAGTACCTTGGAAAGCTGTCTGATACAGCTATGGAGCAGATAGACGAAGCCTTTCTCATCAGCATCGGTGTAATACCAAGAAAGAATAAATACGAAAAGTGAGGAATGAAAATGGAAAAGATCATTAACATAGAAGAATGGACAAAGGACGATTTCGTCCAATATTTCGGAGATGCATATATCTGCATCGATGATTGTGACGATGAATATAACGGCTACATACGAGAAATTGAAAAATCCCGTGAAGTGTACTTGGCATTTCGTGAGAGATGCGAGGATGATGAAAGACAATTCAGTATGAGTCTTGCGGATTACTTCTGCGATGATGAAATGTGGATAGCGGAGTGGATTTACTGTCAGGAAAGACATCATCCCTTTGTATACCACGAGGAAGATGAATACGGCAATGAGCGGATTTATCAACTTGCAACCGGTAATGAGTTCTATGACTTCTTAATGAGAATCAAGGAAGAAAAAGCACTTGGCAATCAGAAATTCAGATATTGATATGGAGGATACAAAATGGCAAATAACAACAGCGCATTCTATTACGCAGTCAATATGCTTCGGAATTTACTTCGTATGAAGCTGATTACCGAAGAAGAATATAAGCGAACCGTTCGCATCAGTGCCGAGCATTACGGAGTGCAACTTTATTGTGTCTAAACTGATACTTCTCGCCAAATGCGCTGGATGTATTCGTACTTCTGTGGTATCCTTGTGTTGCCGCAGAGAAAGCGGTAATACGAGTAGGTAATACCTACGGAAAGGATAAAGGATGAACGTAACAGAAATCACTGCGGTAAAAAAGAAAAGCGATGCGCCGATACGACTTGCGGCATACTGCCGAGTGTCAAGCAACTCAGAAGATCAGCTCCACTCCTTCGCCGCACAGATTCGCTACTATAAGGATTATGAGAAAAAGAATCCACAGTATAAGCTTGTCGATATATACGCCGATGAGGGGCTGACAGGAACTGAGATGAAGAAGCGCGATGAACTTCATCGCCTCATAAGAGATAGTCAGAAAGGAAAGATCGACCGTGTCATCGTAAAATCGGTATCACGATTCGCAAGAAATACCCAAGAGCTTCTGGTAGCACTGCGAACCCTAAAAGAGCTCGGTGTCAGTGTGTACTTTGAAGAACAAGGAATCGATACTGACCTCATGAACATGGAAATGCTCGTCACCTTCCCCGGCATGGCAGCTCAAAAAGAATCTGAGAACATCTCAGAGAATATGCGGTGGAGTTATCAGAAGCGAATGCAATCCGGTGAATTCAACTGCTGTACTCCTGCATATGGCTTCAACCTCGTAAACGGAGTGATGGAGATCAACGAAGCAGAAGCAGCAGTGGTACGCAGAATCTACTCACTGTATCTAAACGGAATCGGCATTCAGAACATCGCAAACATATTGATACAGGACAAAGTCCCCCGTAAAGACGGAAAAACAGAATGGAGTCACAGTGCTGTCCGATATATACTGACAAATGAGAGATATATCGGAGATGCCCTCCTCCAAAAGAAATATACAACCGATACGCTCCCCTTCAGAAAGCGCCTGAATCGCGGTGAGAAGCCGCAATACTATGTGGAGAACAGTAACCCCGCCATCATAGAAAAAGCCGCCTTCGAAGCGGTAGAGGCTCTCTTGAACGAAAGAAAACGAGAATACTGCAAGACCGGAACAAATCACCCCTTCGCAAAAATCATCCGCTGTCCGGAGTGCGGTAAGACCTTCCGCAGACAAATCGTGAGCGGAATCGCTTACTGGATGTGTTCGGGACATGCCACAGGCAAAACAAGCTGTCAGAGCAGACGAGTCCGAGAGGATGAAATATGCGAAGCCTTCACCGCGATGCTGTGGAAACTGAAGGATTACAGACAAGAGCTACTCGGCACACTGATCAATGACTTTGAACGGATGCTGTGCCGAACAAGCGATACACAGGACATCATCAGTATGATCGATAAGGAAATCGCAGATCTCACAGCTCAGAATCTTGTGCTCACCAAACTCCATAACAAAGGAATATTAAGTGCAACTGACTTCAACGCACAAGCCGAAGAACTGAACGGCAAGATAAAAGAATTAAGAGCAAAACGAAAAAAGACTCTATCGGATGACGAAAATGATGAGCTTCTCGATTCACTTCGAGGACTCAGCGAAATCATTGCTGAATATGAAAAGAGTCCCCGATTTAACGAGGAACTGTTCGAGCAAATAATAGAATCAGCAATAATGGTCGATAACAACCATATTACATTCACACTCATCGGCGGCATTAAGCTGACTGAGGAAATAGACCGTAAAGGAAGGAGAGGAACAGCGTGAAGAATCGAAACATACCATTCGGATATCGCTTCGATGGCGGTATCGCAGTAATTGATTCAACCGAGAAAAAAACACTTGAAAGAATCATAACCGAATACCTTGATGGAAAGTCACTGCTGAAAATCGCAGAAGCACTTAATACCGACAGCGTAGAATATATGCCAGGCACAATTGGCTGGAACAAAGCGCGAATTATGCGTATCCTCGATGATCACCGATACACCGGTGAAGATGGTCTCCCGATGCTGATTAATACCGCAACCTTTGAACTGCTGAAAACAAAGAAAACTGCGAAAAACAATCTGCGTGAAACTGACTTCAATTCGGACATCTTTAAACTGTCCGACAAGGTCAGATGTGTAAGCTGCGGTTCGATCATGCACAGAAGGCATGACAGCAGAATCAAATGTGCTGACCGCTGGACCTGCGAAAACAATGACTGTAACACTCTCGTGGGAATTGCAGACAGTGATCTGATTGCCAAGATAACCGAATGTCTCAATGTTATAATCGAGAATCCAAACACAATCGAATGCAGCACACATACAAGCATACCTGCAAACATCGAAGTAATGAAAACCGAAAATGAAATCGGCAGAATTCTCGATACACGAGGATTCGACATAGCAGAAGCAAAAAAGAAAATGCTCGAATGTGTATCCCTCAAATATAACTGCATCCCCAAAGACAATAACATATCAGAACGAATGAAAGCGGAATTCGAAACATCGAGTCCGCTTTCAACTTTTTCCTCCGACCTATTCGAAAAAACAGTATCGGAGGTACTGCTGGAAGCAAACGGAGAAATTAGCCTCAGATTGAAAAACGGTCAAGTGATCAGAAAGGAGTCAAACTCATGAATGGAACAGCAACACAATCTCAACCGAGAGTGGTCAGAGTCATTCCTGCCACGATAAATATAGCGGGAGAAGTAAAATCAGCACATAAACAACTGCGTGTCGCTGCTTACTGCCGAGTATCCACGAAGCAAGAAGAACAGCTCAACAGCTATGAGGTACAGAGAAACTACTATACCAATAAGATCAACGCAGAACCCAAATGGACGCTTGTTGACATATATGCCGATAGAGGTATAACCGGCACGAGCACAAAGAAGCGTGACGAATTCAACCGTATGATTCGTACCTGTAAGCGCGGCAGAATTGATATGATCATAACCAAATCCATAAGCCGATTCGCACGAAATACGGTTGACTGCCTCAAATACATTCGAATGCTGAAAGACATCGGTGTGGATGTGTTCTTCGAAGAACAAGGCATTCACAGTACACAGCCGGGAGCAGAGTTTTATATCACGATATACGGCAGCATCGCACAGAGTGAATCGGAAAATATCAGTGCAAATGTTAAGTGGGGCAAGGCACAAAGCGCAAAGGATGGAAACGTACCATTCCACTATAAAGGATTCCTCGGCTACAGAAAGGGCGAAGATGGCAAACCCGAAATCGTACCCGAAGAAGCAGCGGTAATCAGATTCATCTACGAAAGATTCCTTGCCGGTGACAGCTTCGGCGGTATCATCGAGCGACTTGCAGAAAAAAATGTCCCCTCTCCGCAAGGCAAAGACAAGTGGACATACTCGACAATACAATCCATCCTCTCCAATGAGAAATACAAAGGCGATGCGATCATCAATAAAACCTATGTTGCAGACTGCCTTTCCAAGAAGGTAAAGATCAACAACGGTGAACGCCCCAAATACTATGTGGAAAACAATCATCCTGCAATTATCGACTCTGCGACATTCGGTAGAGTACAAGAGGAACTTGCAAGGAGATCAAGTAAGCGCAAGGTGAAGCAGGTCGGCACTAAAACCGAACAAGGCAAGTATTCAAGCAAATATGCACTGACAGAACTCCTTGTCTGCGGAGAATGCGGAACACCATACCGCCGATGCACATGGACGATAAAGGGACAGAAAAAAGCGGTGTGGCGATGCATCAGCCGTCTTGACTTCGGCAGAACCTACTGTCATAACTCGCCAACCATTGACGAAAGTGTACTGCATGAATCTATCATGACAGCAATCATGGAACAGGCTCAGGAAAACATGTCTGTACTCCAAACACTGAAAATGCATCTCGGAATGGCTATGGAAACCGATCAGACCGAAGATGACACCCTTGCAATGCAGATCAGAATAGCGGAAATTGATGCAGAATTCAAGCAGATGCTCAAGGCTGTATCAAGCGATAGTGACTTCGATGAAAACAAAATGACTGAGCTGATGCTCGAAAAACAGGCACTTCAGCAAAAGCTCGATAAATCAAACAATATGAATCAAAAACAAGAGAATATGCAGTCAAGACTTGACGAAATATTCACGATCCTCGATGGACTGAAAAATCATCCGATGGAGTACGATGACACACTGATTCGACAGACACTCGAATGTGTAGTGGTGGATAATGCTGAGCGTATCAAAGTGATCTTCAAAGGTGGGTACGAGGTAGTACAGGAGCTGAGATGAGCATGGTGGAAGTTCAAATCCGATCACAAAAAACGGAAAATATCTTTTCTATAGTCGATAGACAGAAAAAGGAGCTGTTGCAAATACAGAAAAAGTATTTGCAACAGCTCCTTTTCTTTATTAATCATCACATCCCGTAAAACAGCATACCCAGTCCCGCTGATATGAGTATCATAATTATCGGGGACGGTTTTTTACTTCTTAATTTCTTGTAAGCCGCCGCAATAGCAATAATTATCGCAAAAATTATAATTCCTCGCACATCGACATTCGGAATACTCTCAATTGTTGAAAAATCGAACAAAGTGCCTGCAAGCATGGTAAGTCCGGTTGCGAGTATAAGTCCGACAACGCAGGGGCGCACACCGTTAAGAAAAGCCTTTACCCCGGCATATTTAAGGAAATTACGTATCAGCGAGGCTATTATCAGAATAATTACAAACGCCGGAAGTATAACGCCGAGCGTTGCACACAGTGATCCGAATATGCCCCCCTGAGCCGAGCCGATGAAGGTTGCCATATTAACAGCGATAGGTCCCGGTGTAGATTCCGACACAGCGATCATGTTAAGCAGTTCTTCTTCTGTAAGCCATTCGTTAAGAAGAACCTTTTCGCGTATCATTGATATCATACCGTATCCGCCGCCAAAGGAAACCGCACCTATCTGAAGAAACGTAAGAAAAAGCTTAAGATATATCATCTTCCGCCCTCCCCTCTTTTTGTGACCTTACCGAGCAGATATACAAACACGCCGAGGGCACCGCTTATGAGAATATAGAATACAGTCGAAAATTTGACCGAGAAAAGTGCAAAAAGCAGCATACACAAAACAGTCACACTCATTACCCCTATGTTAAATGCATTCTTTTCAATTCCTTTCCACATTTTAAGTCCTGCGGAGGTGATGAGATAAATTACACAGACCTGTATCCCTTTAAAGGCATACGCAACATATGTCAACGACAAAAATGCGTCGAAGAAAAGCGATATAGCATAGATAATGACAAATGACGGAATACAAACAGCTATCGTCGCCGAAGCAGAGCCCAAAACGCCTGCCAGCTTATAGCCGATATACGTTGATGAGTTAATTGCTATAGGACCGGGGGTTGACTCGGCGATAGCTATAATATTAAGAAATTCTTCCTTGTCGAGCCACTTCTTTCTTGAAACAAATTCGCTTTCAAGAAGTGCGATCATTGCATACCCTCCGCCGAAAGTGAAAAGCCCGATTTTCAGCATAGTAATAAATAGCTCAAAAACAATTTTACTTCGTTTCATCTTGTTTTTCTCCTAAAATATTATGGTTTACGGATATATCTACTCATGTATATATTTTCATATTACTTGAATATTTTACTATAAGATAATGATAAAGTCAAGTGTTTTAAATTAAAACACTCCAAAAAAACACCCCGACAGACATTAAATCTGTCGGGGATATAGAAAAAATCAAGAAACGAAAGATTAGCGATTATTCATCATAGTTAATATTCTTGACATCCTCGTTGAACTGCTCGAGTTCAGCCTCGGCTGCCGGCTGATTCTGTGCAAGGAAAGATGCCAAACGGCTTGAGCCGGTGCTGCCCTTCATAATCTGGTTGGAGATATAGAACGCTGTCGTTTTCATACCGCTAAAGCCAAAGTAGTTCAATCCTGAGTCAAAGGACACGCCATCAAAAATAATATCAAGCATTTCCTTTGATTCGGGGTCACGCGTAAGCTTTTCGCCAAGCATGATCTCATAGTAAGCAGGTCTTACAGAGTCAGTGCTGAAATATGAAAGCAGCTCAATTACCTTGCCGACCATATCCTCGTTCTTAACGGTCTTCGGAACACACATCATACCGGACCAGTCGTTGGTGTAGTAGCCGCTCTGGGAAGCCTCAAGCTTCGGGAAAGGAAGAACACCGAAATCGAGATCTATATCACGGAAAACATAAAGCATTCCGACGTTAGATACATTGAAAAGCGATCTTCCCTTAGAAATATCTACATATTCGTCGTTTGCAATACATTCTTCATAAGAAGCGATATAATATTTATAAATCCATGTATCAGCACCGTTAAGAAGCTGTCCAACCTTTTCAGCCATAGCATAAGTTCTCTCGTTATCAAAAGCGAATTCAAATTCGCCCTCAGAATTTCTCGATATGAGATCTACCTCGCTCGAGAAAATGAACGAGTTGCAGTACCAGTCGTTGGGAGTAGTCAGACCGTATGTATCGCTGTGGTCCCATCTGTTGTCACCGTTGTCTATGGTTGCGTTGCGCATGAGCTCCATCATCTTGTCAATCGTCCATTCACCGTCGCGAACAAGCTTATAGGGATCCTCAAGTTTAAGCTCTTCTATCATACTCTTATTAAAGAGAATACAGTTAGGATCGGCAAGCATGTAGTCGGAAACACCGTAGAACAGCTTTCCGTTAACTTCAAGGGCTTCCTGTGCCTGCTGATTCCACCATTCCGCTCCAAGATCAACATACTCAAAGTTCTTGAAATCATAGAGAAGATTTTCAGTAACCATTGGGGAAATACCCTCGCAGCAGTGTGTAAGGAGAAGCTGGTATGTATCGTCACCGGTCATAACACACTCCTGAACCTTGGTTCTGACATCTGCGATACGACCTTCTAACGTATATCCTATATCTACGCCGAGGTGTTCCTCGACTGCAAGCTCACGCTCATAGAGAGCCTTTGTCATGGCATCGGTTCCTGCGTCATCAGCAAAGAAATAGTGCTCATATAAGCCCCATTCAGGTGCATAGATCGTAAAAGGCAGATTATAGTCTGCGGCCGCTATACCTGCGTACTCCGCATCCGTGTTGTTAGATTTGTCCTTGTCTTTGTCTTTGTCTTTGTCACCGTCTCCTCCGCAAGCTGCAAGAGATGCCAGCATGGAAAGAAGAAGCAGTGTCGATAAAATTCGTTTTTTCATAATGAATTCTCCTTTTATAATTTAGAAAACACCGCATAGTGCAGTCTACTCTAAAATTGGGGGCATATGCAATATTTCTACCGTATCAGTATATCACACCTCCCGATTTTTGTCAACACGATTTTTTCCAAATCAATCAAAGCCTAACTCAAATTTGCAGTTCCAAATTTCACGAGTCATGCTATTTTTTCTCAAATATATTCGCAGAAATTTGCTTTTCATGATTTTTTTTGGTCAAAAAGCGTCATTTCACAAAAAATACGTTTTTACATATACATTGATGAAATATTATGCTATAATATATATAAGGATTATTTTCTAAAACTGAACACATAACTCATTTTTTTATTTTTTTTGCTTTGTTTGTGTACTTGTAATCGGTGATTATCGGTGTTATAATAATATTGACGAGGAGCACAGCATCCCGTCACATAAAATTCATCAAAGTTTTTTGAGAGGATAAATCAAATGAGCGCAATAAACAGAGTTGGAGAAAAAGAATTAGAGTATGTCAAAGAAGTTCTTAGCTGGGGCTTCCGTTCATCCGCAGGTTACAGAATGACCAAACGCCTTGAGGAAGCTTTCTGCGAAAAGTTCGGAAGCAAATATGCCGTCACTTTCTGTAACGGCACCGCGACACTTCACATCGCACTTGAGGCAGTCGGTGTAGGTCTCGGCGACGAGGTTATCGTTCCACCGCTCACCATGTCGGCAACAACCTTCGGCGTACTTCACGCAAATGCAACTCCCGTTTTTGCAGACGTTGATCCCGATACATATCAGATCACTGCAGAATCAATTGAAAAGTGTATCACCCCCAGAACAAAGGCAATCATTGTTGTTTCCCTTTACGGTCTTGCTCCCGATTTCGACAAGATCATGGCTGTTGCAAAGAAGCATAACCTTGCCGTAATCGAAGACGATGCACAGTGCTTTCTCGGGAAGTACAAGGGCAGAACTGTTGGTACAATCGGCGACATCGCAAGCTTCAGCTTTCAGGCCTCGAAGCATATGACTAGCAGTGAGGGCGGCATGCTCATCACAGATAACGAGGAGCTTGCAAAGAAGATTCGTTGCTACTCCTGCCTTGGTTATGCAGGCGTTGGAACAAACAAAGGTAAAATTTCCAAAACCGATATTCAGGATCCTGATTACAACCGTCACATCTCCCTCGGTTGGAACTACCGTCTCAGCGAGGTTGCAAGCGCAGTTGCTCTTGCTCAGACTGAACGTCTTGAGGAACTTGTTGCAATCCGTCAGGCATCTGCAAAGATTTTCGACGATGCAATCAGAGGAAACACAATAATCGCTCCCCAGAAGACTGGCGATGATTATGTGAACGCATATTGGGCATATGCAACCAAGCTCATTGACGACAGCATCACATGGAAGCAGTTCAGAGATAAGTATTTAGAGCTCGGCGGCGACGGGATCTACGCTGCATGGAAGCTTACATACCAGGAGCCTTTCTTCAGAAATATGACTATGCTTCGCCGCGAAGGATTTATCAATGAGGGTGTAAGCTACGAAGACGGCATCTGCCCTGTCGCAGAAGCACTCCAGCCCAAGATTCTCGCATTCAAGTCCAACTACTATGATCTTGATGTTGCAGAGGCTAAAGCTGAAGCACTCGTTAAGACCATCAACTATTTCAAGTAATATAAACCATACGGAGAAAAGCAATGGAAAATATATTTGACCTGACCGGTAAGATCGTTCTCGTAATGGGCGGCTCCGGCAACTTGGGAACCGCAGAAGTTGACGCACTTGCTTCGTTTGGGGCGACTGTACTCAGCGTACACCTTCCTGAAGCAGGACTCATTGAAACTCGTAAAAACGTAATTCACATCGACGCTGATTTCTCGAACCGTGAAGAGCACCTCGCAATTTTCGAGCGTATTGCCAAGGAATACGGCAGAATCGACGTACTCATAAACAATGCAGCATACGGCGGTGGAAGCGGCGGTAAGGGTCTCGCACTCGAGATCGAAAACTTCGACGATGAGTCATGGGCAGGCGGAATCGAAGGCAATCTCGGACTTACCTTTCGCAGTATAAGAGCGGCTATTCCCCTCATGAAGGAAAACGGCGGCAGCATCGTCAACATCGCGTCTATGTACGGCGTTGTCTCGCCCGACCCCGGTATTTACGGAGACAGCGGCAGCAACAGTCCCGTAACCTATGGCGTATCAAAGGCAGGGGTTCTCCAGCTGACACGTTACGGTGCGGCACATCTCGCAAAATACAACATCAGAGTCAACGCAATAACTCCCGGTCCGTTCCCGAACGAAAGAACTCTCAGCAACAAGGAATTTTCGGCTAAGCTCGCTGACAAGACCATGTTAAAGAGAGTCGGCACAAGCAAGGAGATCGGTGGAGCCATCGTTCTTTTAGCATCTGATGCCTCCACATTCATGACCGGCAGCAATGTCACCGTCGATGGCGGTTGGACTGCTTGGTAAAAGTGACACGGAGCCGGCACATTTCTTGTGTACCGGCTCTTTGTGGGTTTTATGTAAATTATTGTTTATCTGGGAACTTTTATGCTCCGATTGTCGTAACTCCCATGCGGCGTTTTCGCCGCCTCCGTATTGCTCGCGGCGACACTGCCGCCGCTCGGGAGGGGAGGCGCTGCTCTCAAACGCCGCTCCGCCCTCCCCCTCCATCCCCACCCTGCTCGGCTCAGCCGAGCCAAGGAGGGGAGTGCAGAGGGGAACCTATGGATCGGCGTTTGAGAGCAATTGGTTCCCCT
>JAZRAB010000172.1:0-11139 GCA_045634345.1 Candidatus Flemingiibacterium sp.
CTCATGCACCGCAATCGGGACCTCGACAGTTCCGAAAAAGCAAAGCCGCGTATCTCTTTCTATTTTATCACATTCCGCACTCAAATTCCCCGTGTTTGCGAAAAGTTTCATGGAAATTCCGAAAAAGTTCAAATATTTTTCCGAAAATTCGCGTCCCGTTAGCCTTTTTTCCGTAGTTTCAAGCGGAACTTCAACCGTTACCGTGCGCTTGACTTCAGCGAGCACCGTTCCGCGCGCGTGCACAAGACGCAAGCCGTGCTTCATCTGCTCGATTCCCGACGCAAGAAGCTCTCCTTCTCGTACCAGCTCATCAACACGCGCCACCTGTCCGCCGCGCAGTATCTCGATATACTCGATTATTCCATCCTCAGCGGCGACAAGATTGTACGGAACACTGTCATCCGGTGCCTTTTCAGGTGACATCATCTCACGCACCTCGACGACAGCTCGAGTCCCCTGCACATTGACCGCTATCCAAGCGATATCATCATTTTCAAGTAAGAACTGGTTATGCAGATAATCGAAATCAATCGCCGGTATATATGCTCCTACACCGCAGCCGAGCTCATCAAGCCGTGAGAGTATTTCCGGTTTTGAATCATCCTCGCACCCAACCACATCAATAGTCCATATAAACTGTTCCGAAAGCCAAAGCACTGTGAAGAAAAGAACTATTCCAAGCGGTATACCGACTCGCTTTTTATATCTGTGAAGAAGGTAAGCAAGTCCGCGCGAACAAACGACCTCGGCAGTAACACCGTGCTCCTTAAAAATTCGGTCTAACAGCCGGCAGTCGGAATACTGTAGTGTAAATGTAAGTGTGTCACCCGAGCGCCTGAGAGAACTGTAATTCGCTCCGGAGCCGACAAGCAGCTCCGCCGCTGCATCGGCATCATCCGACACGCGGTAATCGCGCGAACCGAGGAGCCAGCGAGTAAGCTTACCTATCATTGTCCGCCTCGCTCTCATCCCCATAACGGATACAGCATATTCTTCCGCTCACGCATACCCGTCCGCCCGAAAAGCTGCGCAGTCCAAGGTCTTCGCCTTTTACCGTAAGGACACCGTCGCAAAGCATTAAAACGACCTCATTCTCGGTGTAGCTGAGCAGTCCTTCACATCCGCCGACACACACCTCTCTCTGCCCCACCGCCTCGACCGACGAGCATTTTCCAATCGTGCCGACAGGTATATCAAACGCGGCGCTTATTCGGTGGGCAAGAAGTTTTTTTGCTTTTTTACTCATATTATCTCTCCGAGTTCGTATAATCGTTAATGACAGCCGAAGCTATCAATCGGTAAATAATATGAGATTGGAGCCGTGATTATTATTATAAAGGCAAAAAATATAAGGTGCCGCGCCGTAATACAGTCCCCCACATACGGCGGAATATATATTCTGTGGCTCCTTCTTATATTCCTGCTCGGTTATTTTTTGAAATCTCCCGCGCTTGCCGCAGAGTCGGTAAAGAGTGCTCTTCATGTATGCGCCATGGGACTTATACCGTCTCTGTTCCCTTTTATCGTGCTAGTCAACATGATGCGCACATCGGGGATGTCCGAGTGGGTATCAGGCACGTTTGGAAGACCTATCGCATGGCTTTTCGGAATAGACGAGCAGTGCGCATACGCTGTCATACTCGGCTCACTCGGTGGCTTCCCCATAGGCGCCATATGCGCAAGTGAGCTTTATATGTCCGGAGCTATAGACAAGCCAAGTGCCGAGCGACTTCTCAGCTTTACCAACAATGCAAGTCCTGCCTTCTGTATCGGAGCTATCGGAATATCGCTGTTTTCTGACGCCGCCCTCGGCGTGAAGCTGTATTTCTGCCAGCTCGCCTCCGCTGTTATAATCGGCATCGTTCAACGTCAGAGCTATAAACCAACGCAACGCATAAAGAAGCGTAGCGTCTCCTCACTTCAGATATCCGATATTCTTACACGTTCAGTAACTGCCGGCGGAGAAACCGTATTCAAAATATGCATCTTCGCCATTTTCTTCGCAGTAATCGGAGATGCGTTGTGTGTCGTATCAAACCGCTTTTTCGGAGAAAGTGCCGCAACGGTTTCCGCCGCCATATGTGAATTAACTCTCGCGGCGAGAAGATGCAGTGAGCTTGGCGGAAAAGCAGGATATCTGCTATGTGCTTTTGCGGTCGGTTGGTCGGGAATATCAGTACATATGCAAAGCGCATCGGTGCTTTCAAAGAGCGGGATATCCATGCACCGTTATTTCACATGCAAATTCTGTCAGGGTATACTATGCTGCATAATGATGTTTGTATTAATATAGTCGCTCCTTCTCATACTTGAAAAACTCGGCGTTTTTTCCGGCGACGATTACCTGACCGATAAGCTCGATTCCAACGACCTCAAGTGCATCGCCCATATATTTTATCGCGCGCATATCCTGTTCCGATATCTCAATCCTATTAGTATCGGGATGTGAATGTGCCACCACGACGCGGCGTACATTATGATATGCAGCAAAATTAATAATATCGCTGACACTTATCTCAACACGGCAATTATTGCCGACGGCGAGCCGTTTTATCTCCACCATATCGTTTTTCTCGTTTATTAAAGCTACCCAAAATTCTTCGTCCCGAGAGCGCCTTATATATCCGAGAAAAAGCTTATCAAATTCTTTTATATTTTTAGTTTTGACCGGTTTTTTATCTTTCAGCTGTGAGACCTTCGCGGTGAGAAGCAACAACATTGCCGCATGATGCGTCATGCCGTCTATGCCGATAAGATCGGTATAATTCGCAAAAAAACAGCGTTTGGGAGTTCCAAAGCAGCTGCGGAGTCCTTCAAGCACTTGGGGGATTCTGTTTTTGCAGTCGGTAAATGACAACAGCAATGCGATCATGTCGTTATCGCTCATTTTCGCTCTTGTCTCCGGGGATAAAAAATCATCACGCAGTTTCGCAACATATTCTTTGTCAGTCATGCTATCCCCCCTACATTTCGTTCATCCACCAACGGATAATATAAAAAAGCAAAAGCCGCTCCGACATGATAACGGGGCAGCTTTTTGCTATATTCACAATCGCCCGAAAATGCCGTAAAATTCATACTGTTTTATATGTATTAATTATACTACATCAGGGAGAATCTGTCAACAGTTAAATCAAATATAGGTGCTTCTTCGCCTATATTGCAATGTTTGCCATAAATTTGAGTTTATAGGGGAGTTTGCGCTCCGAGCGTTGGTGCTCCTTGCGGTGCACAGCCCCGCCTGCCGATATGCAGGGGGGGCTGCTTTGCGCTCAGACGCCGCTCCAATCCGCCCCCTGCACCCTCTGCTCGGCTCGGCTAACTCGGCTCGTGAATCACGATAATATCAATAAAAAGAGCCGGTTCAGCCGCGCCAAGGAGGGGAGTGCAGATGGGAACCAGCTGCTATACGGCAGGGGGCGCGGGGGGCCGCGTGGGAGGTGGGGTAATCGGAGCATTAATCTCCCCGATAAACTATAATTTACTTGTAAGCTTTGCTTTTTCGTATTGCATCATGTAAAGGCCATAGTAGCGACCGCGAGCTTCGAGAAGCTCATGATGGCTTCCTTGTTCAATGATCTCGCCGTGCGAGAGAACGATAATATTATCGGCGTGCTGAATAGTTGAAAGGCGATGTGCGACGATCAGCATCGTGCCGATATTCATCATCTTTTCAAGCGAATCCTGAATGAGCACCTCCGTCTCGGTATCAATATTCGCCGTTGCTTCGTCGAGTATCATTACCGCCGGCTTGTGGATTATCGTTCTCGCAAACGATAAAAGCTGCCGCTGACCTGCGGAGAAATTGTTTCCGCGCTCGCGCACTTCCTCGTCAAGTCCCCCCGAGAGCTTCGATATGAACTTGTCCGCATTGACATATCTGCAAGCTTCCATTACCTCATCGTCGGATATCCCCTCGCTTCGCAGAAGAATGTTGCTGCGTATTGTGCCCGAGAAGAGGAACACATCCTGAAGCATCTGCCCGAAATGTCGGCGCAGAGAGGATATTTTTATCTTCTTTATGTCAATGCCGTCAATGAGTATTTGTCCCTTTTGGATATCGTAGTTACGGCAGATAAGCGACAGAATCGTCGTCTTTCCCGAGCCCGTCGAACCGACAAATGCCACGGTTTCCTTCGCCTTGACCTTAAACGACACGCCGCGAAGCACCCACTCATCAGGTACATACGAGAACCAAACGTCACGGAACTCGATGTTTCCTTCAACCGTCTCAAGCTCAATAGCATCCGGCTCATCCACCACATCTGGGGTAATATCGAAAATGGTGAATATCTTCTCCGCCGAGGCGAACGCCGACTGCAGCCAATTAAACTGCTCTGCGAGGCTCTGAATCGGGTTAAAAAACTTTGAAATATACAGATAGAAGGACACGAGAACGCCGCTGTCTATAGTCTGACCGAGAAATTCTACATCCTTGATATATCCACGTCCGCCGAGGTACAAAAGGCACAGCACGGACGAAATATAGAGCATATAGACAAGCGGACGGAAAATACCGAACACAAATATCTGCGAGCGTTTTGCATTTCCGAGAGACTCGTTTTTCTTGTCAAACTCTGCTTTTTTGTATTCCTCACGGTTGAAAATTTGTATTATCTTCATCCCCGAGAGATTTTCAGACAGGAAGGTGTTTATATCTGTCGTACCGTCCTTGACCTTGCGATAGGCCTTACGCGAGAATTTGCGGAATATCACCGTGAACAGCACAATGAACGGCACAAAGCAGAGCACCATCAGCGTAAGCTGGTAGTTAAGACACAGCATCGCCGCAAGCACACCGACAATCACAAAGCTGTTCTTTATAAGATTGACGAGGATGTTGGTAAACATCATAGAAACGGCGTTTGTATCGTTTGTAACGCGCGTCACGAGCTTTCCTACGGGAATAGTGTTAAGCTGTGCGTGTGAGAGACTTTCGATATGAGTAAAAAGATCCTCGCGTATCTTTGATATGATTCTCTGTCCGGTTTTTTGAAGAACTATTGCCTGAATGTACGAGCAAACGAGCGAAACAAGCAATATCGCGCCGTAAACGGCGACCATCGAGAGAAGGCGTGGCATCGGGAAATCATCTTTTATCATTTCCTCGATCTTGCCAACCAGCAGAGGAGAAATAATATCATATGCTATAGAAAACAGCATTACCAGAAGAACTACAATAAAGCTCTTCACATGGGGCCTTGCATATGCAAGAAGCCGCCTCATGATCTCCGAATCCTTCATATTGCGATCAAAGCCGATAGCTTCCTTGCGATCCTTTATCGAAAGGTAGGCAATAACAAATATTATCGACAAAACGCCGATGACCGCGCCGACAATCAGAAGTGGATAAAATTCACTCATTTGCCCTCTCCCCCCCTCGAAGTATCAGCCTCATCATCAAGGCGCTGAAGCTCAACCATCTCTCGGTAATCCTCACAGCGCGCATAAAGCTCGTCGTGGGTGCCGACATCTGTTATTTGACCGTCATCAATGAAAATTATTTTATCCATACCCTGAACAGTCGAAATGCGGTGAGCGATCAAAATAGTAGTCTTGCCGCGGCGAAGGGACCGCAGATTGTCAAGAATAACCTTTTCTGTCTTGACATCGACCGCAGAAACCGAGTCGTCAAGTATGAGTATCGCCGCATCCTTCATAAGTGCGCGGGCAATTGAAATACGCTGCTTCTGCCCACCCGAAACAGTGACTCCGCGCTCGCCGAGTACCGTTGCGTAGCCCTCGGAGAAATCGGTGATGTTTTCGTGTACATCCGCCATCCTTGCGGCATTCTCAACTGCCTCGTGAGTACCGTTATCGGTTGCAAATGAGATGTTATTTTCAATGGTATCGCTAAAAAGGAAGTTGTCCTGCGGAACGTAGGCAGAGTATTTGCGCACAGTATGTATCGGGATCGAATTGATGTCGCGCCCGTCAAGGAATATACTGTCATCAGGCACATTGTAGGTGCGCAGGAGCAGGTCAACAAGCGTTGTCTTGCCCGAGCCGGTCTTGCCGATAATTCCGACATTCTCGCCTGCGTTTATCTTGAAAGAAACACCGGAAAGTGCGTCATAATCGCCATCGGGATAACGGAAAGTAAGCTCCTTAAATTCGATATCACCGCGAAGTGCCTCGCCCTCGGATATATCCTCTCGGTCGGCAACGTCGGGCACCGCGTCAAGGAGCTCGCCGATACGCTTCAGTGATGCCTTGCCGCGTGAGCGCATTTCAATAAGCTGTGATATAGCCATGACCGGCCATACAATAGCCGTGAAATAGCTGATAAATTCAACCAGCTCGCCTGCGCTGAACACATCCTCGTGAACGAGATATCCGCCATAGCCGAGGATAACGCAGATGACCGATTCCACAAACAGCGTTACGCTTATGTTGAGAATAGTCGAAATTTTTGTGTATTCAACATTTGCGTCCTCATTTTCCTTGTTGAGACGGCGAAAAGCAAGCAGTTCGATAAATTCCTTTACAAATGCCTTGATTACCGCAATTCCGGAAAAGCTCTCCTGCGAGAAATCCGAGAGCGAGGAAAATGCTTCCTGACGTATCTCCCACTTTTTCGTCATATATTGACCGACAAGAGTTCCGACAATCAGCAAAAGCACCATCGGGATAAGCGTGAGACCGGTGAGCAAAAGATCTATGCGCGCCATTTTGAATATGGCAAGCACGCCAAGGAACAGTGCGTCGCAGAACATCAGCACGCCCGAACCGAAGCAGTCCTGCACCGTTTCAAGATCGTTTGTGAAAAGCGACATCATATTTCCGACCTTGTTGGTCTGATAATACTGCTGGGACAGTCCCTTACAGCGATCAAACATACGTCCGCGAAGATCTGTCTCCACCTTGATTCCCGCACCAAAGAAGCAGATACGCCATAAAAAACGTCCGACCACCATTCCAAGAATGACTCCGAGAAGCGGAAGGCAGATGGAATCAAGAAGGAAATCCATATCAAATTCTGTAAGTAATCCATCAATCTCAACAACGCCGTCATTTATACCGTTGACCACCATTTTATAAAGCTCGGGAATAACGAGCTGGAGATAATCAATGGCAACAAGCGCGAGGATACCCAAAAGCAGTCTCGGCATATATTTAATATAATATCGGTTTATGTGTCTGCCGAAAAGCAAATCGCATACCTCCTTGATATTGTTTAATTAAGCATGTTTCAACAGTATATCACACATTTACATAAAAATCAAGTATCCAATTGCTAATAATACGTAATAAAATACAGTTGAAATTCACAAAAAAATATGATATAATAATTTTTAATATATTATTGTGTTAAAGGAGCTTAAAAATGCTGACCGAAAAGCAAAAAGCACCGGATTTCACACTCAGCGACAAAGACGGAAACATCGTCAGTCTGTCCGATTTTCGAGGGAAGAAGGTCGTTTTGTATTTTTATCCTAAGGATAACACCTCAGGATGTTCAAAGCAAGCAGCCTTATTCGCTGAACTGAATGACAGAATAGAAGACCTCGGAGCGGCTATTATCGGCGTAAGTAAGGATTCCGAAGCATCCCACCGCAAATTCGCCGAGAAGTATTCCCTGCCGTTTATTCTGCTATCCGACCCCGAGCGAACAGCGATAGAAGCATACGGCGTATGGCAAGAGAAAAAGCTCTACGGCAAGCCGTCGATGGGTGTAGTTCGCTCCACCTTTATCATAGACGAAAACGGCTTTGTCGAAAAAGCTATGTACAAGGTCAAATCAGACACAAACGCTGCCGAAGTGCTCGGCTATCTCGAAGCTGCGAAGCAAATCGGGAATGTGCAATAGCAACACAGCTATAACGGTATAATTTATTTTAGCAATATTATTATGGAGGAAAAATTATTATGAAAAAGGCAGTAATGTACGGAGCCGGCAACATAGGCCGCGGATTTATAGCACAGCTGTTTTCAAAATCCGGCTATGAAACCGCTCTCATCGACGTCAATAAGACTGTTGTCGAAAAATTAAACAAGGACAGATGTTATCCCGTAAAGATAGTCTCTGCCATGGGAGTTTCCGAAGAGCTTGTAACTAACGTCTATGGCGTTGACGGAACAAGCATTGACGCGGTAGCAGATGAGATCGCGTCCGCCGATGTTATGGCAACCGCTGTCGGCGTAAATATTCTCCCTCGCATCGCAGGCGCTATTGCCGAGGGTGTTCGCAGACGCTTCGCAAAATGCGATACCCCTCTTAACATAATCATCTGCGAAAACCTCATTGAGGCAGATAAATATCTTGCATCTCTTATCAAAGAAAAGCTCACCGAAGAGGAAATAAAGCTTTTCGACGAGAGAATCGGTCTTGTTGAGGCATCTATCGGACGTATGGTGCCGATCATGTCGGAGGAAATGCAGGAGGGCAATATACTTAAAGTATGGGTTGAGCCGTACTGTGAGCTTCCGGTTGACAAAAACGGCTTCAAGGGCGACATACCCTTTATTGTCAACATGATCCCCTTTGCTCCATTTGAATACTTTATCCAAAAGAAGCTGTTCCTTCACAATATGGGACATGCGGCAACCGCTTATTACGGCATGCTTGCCGGCAAAAAAGAAATAGCCGAGGCAATCGCCGTTCCGGACATATACGAAGAGGTACGTGCTGCAATGCTCGAATCTGCCGCAGCTCTATCCGCTGAACACGGTGTCCCCTACGAAGATGTTCTCGCCGCAACCGAGGATCTTCTCAACAGATTCGCAAATCCTCACCTGCATGACACCGTTACCCGTGTAGGACGCGACGTTCTGCGCAAGCTCGCTAAGGGCGATCGAATTATCGGTGCAGCGCTTCTCTGCGAAAAGCACGGACTTCCCTATGAAAACATCATACGCATCGCTTCAGCAGCTACCCTTTTCCCGGCAGATACCGATGAATTTGCAGCCAAGCTGCATGAAATGATAAAGGAAGACGGCATTTCAAAAGCACTTTCCAATGCAACGGGACTTGATGCAGATTCGGATATGATAGAAAAAATCATTACCGCGCGCAAAAACATGATTTAATCGGCACGAAAGGAACCTATACAGCCACATGAAACGTATCACTACATTAATTGCACTGATCACGCTTCTGACATCAATGATTCTCCCCGTCTCCGCTGCGAATGATCATACCAAAATCGACTCCAATCATGCACACTGCTCTACAGGCGGCAACAGCATCGGTGTAGTAGTCAACGGCAACACGGTTAAAATCTCGGGAAAGCTTGTCTACGAAGGACTTGATATGATATGGCTGCTCTGCGGCAATACCAGTTATGTTCATCTTCCCAACAGCAAGCTCATCCCAATATCTGCAGGTGAATATTTCTCGGTAACACTTGATGTTTCCGGGCTCACCGAAGAATCGGAAATCAGAATCCTTTACAGCGTAAAAGGAATGGATTCGTTCTATTACCACCATTCTCACGCCTTATATTCAATAAGACCTTCCAAGAATGGATGGCAGCTTTATGCTTCTCCGAACAGAAAGCACGAGGGAAATGAGAATGATCTTGATGCTGCTTTGGATGTCTTTACATCAAACGCCGCGTATATAAATGCGCCGGTAACTCATCCCGAGACGTTAAAAACGATTACCACGAATACAACCGACAACAATCATGTTACCGTCACTATTGAAGGTAACAAAGCAATCATCTCCGGTTCGATAGTGTATGATAATCTGTCAAGCATCTGGTGCCGCTGGAGTGATACAAATAAAGTAGGCTTACCCAACAGCAAGCTTATAAATGCCGCATCGGGAAAGCCGTTCTCCGTGGAGCTCGATCTTTCCGGAATCGCCGAGCCTACTTACATCGACATTCTCGCATCGACAACCGGGGACACACAGTATTGGTTCCTTTATTCACATCATTTTCTTGTAAAGCCGACTGCTAACGGTTACGCACTCTGCTCCGCACCGCTTCTTAAGCACAACATTGAGCTTCAGAAGCAGTGGATCAACCTCGCCGACACATTTGATTCTCACATTTCCGACGCCGTTCAGAAAAAGTCTGATGAGATCTGCGCAGGGATAACAGACAATTACAGCAAGCTTTGGGCGCTCTATCAATGGGTTGCAAAAAATGTTTATTACGACTTCGACTGTTTTTTCGGCTTAGCTGAAGGCGTCCATGAGCCTGATGATGTACTTCGTACTCATACGGCTGTCTGCCAGGGTTATGCCGAGCTTCTTGAAGCCCTTATAGAAGCACAGGGCATTCCTGCCATTATATCCTACGACTACGCGGCAGGTATTACAGACGACATAGATTTCTGGGATGTTACAGAGCTTCCCGTTGACTCCAATCATACTCATGTCGAAGCATTTGTTGACATGAGATGGGTAACGATGGACGCCACATGGGATTCCAAGAATGCATATGAGCATGGTGAATACATTCCAAAAGATCCTACATCATGGGAATATTTTGATGTTTCCATTGAAGATTTTGCGTATGACCACATCATATTAGGCCGCGAATTTGAGGAGGATATTACCGATATCCCTGCGAGCTGGGCGGCAGGCGAAGTGCTTGATGCAATGGCGCAAAATCTCGTTCCCGCTGAACTGCAAAGCGACTACGCAATAGGCATCACCCGTGCGGAATTTTCAAAGCTGATCGTTCAGCTGCTTCGTGAAAAAGGCGTTAAGATTACGCTTGATCCCAAAGTGAAATTCAACGACACAAAGGATCCCGATGTGCTTATGGCGGCTTCCGCAGGCATCGTCCTCGGCTCCAACGGAAAATTCAATCCCAATGCCCTCATCACACGCGAGCAAGCGGCTACAATGCTTGCACGTGCGGCGGATGTTTTGGGAATCAAGGGTTCATCCCCTATGGAGTTTTCCGACATGAACCGTGCATCCGGTTGGGCGAAGGATTATATCAAGCAGGTATCATCCATCGTCTCCGAAGGCAACAGACGTGTAATGGGCGGCGTCGGCAACGGCTTCGACCCACAAGGCAGTTACACACGTCAGCAAGCCATTCTCACGGTTGTGAGACTTGCCAACTGTAAATAAAAGTAAAACCGCAGAATGCATACAGCGTTCTGCGGTTTAGCTTTGCAAATTATTGTTTATAGGGCGTTCATCGCTTCGATTATTGCAACTCCCAAGCGGCGCTA
>JAZRAB010000173.1:0-2739 GCA_045634345.1 Candidatus Flemingiibacterium sp.
CCGCAATCATAATTTAGTGATTTTGGAGGAGGATTTCCGCGCTATCAGTGATCAGATGAAGCTGATGACTGACGACGGCAGCTATGGCGAAAAAGGTCTTGTGACGACCGCGTTGCAAGCGTTGATCGACGACGGTAATGTGTATGATGAAGTGTTTGTTATCGGTCCGCTTATGATGATGAAGTTTGTCAGCGAAGTGACCAGAAAATATAACGTTAAAACGACGGTCAGCATGAACCCGATCATGATCGACGGTACAGGCATGTGCGGCGGATGCCGTCTCATTGTCAGCGGCAAGACCAAGTTCGCGTGCGTTGACGGCCCCGATTTTGACGGGTACGAGGTCGATTTCGACTCGGCAATGGAACGCGGCACCATGTTCCGCGACTTCGAGCGCCACGCACATGAGGAAACCTGCAATCTATTCAAAAAGAGCGTTTAATCGCAACCAAGGAAAGAACGGAGAAAAACAAATGGCAAATATGTCACCCAAAAAGAACGCGATGCCATCGCAATCCCCCGAGGTACGCGCTCATAATTTTGACGAGGTTGCCCTCGGATACGATGAAGCAACGGCACTCGATGAAGCGATGCGCTGTCTTAACTGCAAGAATATGCCCTGCGTTGACGGCTGTCCGGTAAACATTCACATCCCCGAATTTATCGGCAAAATAAAGGAAGGCGACTTTGAGAGCGCATATCAGGTAATCAACCGCACATCATCCCTGCCGGCAGTCTGCGGACGTGTCTGTCCGCAGGAGACGCAGTGCGAGGCGAAATGCGTGCGAGGCATCAAGGGCGAGCCGGTCGGTATTGGCAGACTCGAACGCTTTGTCGCCGATTGGCACAATGCGCACTCGGGTGGAGATACCGATGTGCCCGAAGCAAACGGACACAGGGTCGCAGTCGTCGGCTCCGGACCATCAGGGCTCACCTGCGCCGGAGACCTTGCTAAAAAAGGCTACAAGGTCACAATTTACGAGGCGCTCCACACCGCAGGCGGCGTGCTCGTTTACGGAATCCCCGAATTTCGTCTGCCCAAGGCGATTGTAAAGAAAGAGGTTGACAACTTAAGGGCTATGGGCGTTGAGATTGAGACCAACGTGGTCATCGGAAAGACGCTGACGGTCGATGAGCTGTTCGATATGGGCTTCGAGGCGGTATTTATCGGCTCGGGCGCAGGCCTTCCCAGCTTTATGAACATCCCCGGCGAGAGCCTTAAGGGCGTCTACTCGGCAAACGAGTACCTGACCAGAAGCAATCTGATGAAGGCATATCTCGACACCCCCGTAACGCCTATTTCAAAGGGCGGCAAGGTCGCGGTTGTCGGCGGCGGAAACGTCGCAATGGACGCGGCGCGTACCGCACTTCGTCTCGGCGCCGAGAAGGTGTACATCGTCTACCGCCGTTCGATGGAGGAGCTTCCGGCAAGACGTGAGGAGGTCGAGCACGCCATTGAAGAGGGTGTTGAGTTCCTGCTTTTAAACAATCCTGTGGAAATTCTCGGATACCGAAATCCCGATGACAAGCGTGACCCGAAAAACGGCTCGGTCATCGGTATGAGATGCATCAAAATGGTACTCGGCGAGCCGGACGAGCGCGGAAGACGCTCACCGATTCCCGTCGAGGGCAGTGAATTTACGCTTGACGCCGATACGGTGGTAATGTCGATAGGCACGTCGCCGAATCCGCTGATAAAATCGACCACCGAGGGACTTGAGGTCAACAAGTGCGGCGGAATCATCGTCGAGGAATCGACGGGTGCGACCACCAAAGCAGGCGTCTACGCCGGCGGTGACGCCGTCACGGGTGCGGCAACCGTAATCTCCGCGATGGGAGCGGGCAAGGTTGCGGCAAAGGCAATCGACGTATATCTTACAAAATAAACGAGGGAAAGCTTGAAAGATAAATCTTTCAAGCTACCTTTTGCAGCAACAACTTGTAAACCAAGTTGTTGCTGTTACAATCGCTTAACAAGCGATGTTTTGCTGCGCAAACCGCGCCCCAAGAAGGATAGAAAGGAAGCTTTCGCTAGGCGAAAGCTATGGTCAAAATTATGGAAGTTTTAGCTCAGGCCATCGGCATCGTGGCAATGGCGATCGCCATTCTCTCATTCCAGTGCAAATCGCAGAAAACGCACATTGCGATGCAGCTTTCAAGCACTACGCTGTTCGCGCTCAGCTTTTTGATGCGCGGAGCAATAACCGGCGCGCTTCTTAACTTCATTGCCGCCATCCGCGCGCTTGTCTACTTAAACAAGCAAAAGCTTCACGCGGACCGACCGATCTGGCTTGTCGGCTTTATTGTAACATATATCGCCACATATGTGCTTTCGTTCACCGTTTTCGGCACAGCGCCGACCGTGTTCAATTTTATAGTCGAGCTTCTGCCGGTCATCGGCATGACCGCCTCGAATATCGGTCTTTACAAGAAAGACGCGAAGGCGGTGCGTCGATTCGGACTCATCGCCTCTCCTTCGTGGCTTGTTTACAATATTGCGTCCATGTCGATTGGCGCGATCATCTGCGAGACGTTCAGTATTTTCTCAATTCTTATCGGTATCGCAAGACACGATATAAAGAAAAAAGATGCATAAGCAAAGCCTCTGTCCACTCTTTCGGACAGAGGCTTTTTGTTTGTGGGTTGCCTCCTCGATGGGTGGTGCTCCCTCGCGGCGCTCTGCGCCGCCTGCCGATATGCGAGGGCGCTGCCCTCGCGCTCCCGGGCAGGGGGAGAACC
>JAZRAB010000174.1:0-12658 GCA_045634345.1 Candidatus Flemingiibacterium sp.
GTGATAGTCAAGATGATCCTGCGTGAGTCCGGTGAAAATGCCTACCGTAAATCGAAGCGGATCGAGTCTATACTGGGAGAGGGAATGTGATGACGCCTCCATAAAGACGATCTCCACTCCCTCATCCGCCATTTTTTCAAGCATGGGATAGAGCTGCTCCGGCGTGGGGGTAGTCATCGAGTTGACATTTGAATCGGCGCTGTCAGAGATTATCGCCGGTTTGTCACCTACAAGGCATCTGACGGTACCGATTACTCCCGTAACATATCCTGCCGCCTTAAATATCTCACGCAGGAAATATGTAGTTGAGGTTTTTCCGTTCGTACCGGTAACCGCGACAAGGATAAGCCGCTCAGACGGGCGTCCGCAGTACTCATTCCACATATGCGCCGCGGCAAGTCTTGTGTTTTCGACCGCGATATAGGGTATCTCGGGATGCTTTTTCAGATAGGCAGTCACTCGCTCGCACACGATAAGCTTCGCGCCGCGTGAGGCGGCGGTGCAGATAAAATCATGCCCGTCAACCTTACCGCCCTTTATACAAATAAATGTATCGCCGTATGTACATTCGAGGGAATTTGTGCGAAGTCTGCCGCACTCCATATCGAATGAATCGAGATTTGTTTCTGTAATACCGACTTTTTTTGTAAGCTCCGCTATAGTTGCCATATAAGTTTCCTCCGCGTTATATCTTTGTAAGATATTTACGCAAAAGGATACCCGTTTATGACATCAGTCAGTACCGTCCATGTAACGAAATTCAACGGTAACAATCGTTCCCGGAGCAACCGGAGTACCCGCCGCAGGAGACTGCGATATTACCTGCGCGCCCGTTCCGACATTGTAGTTCGTTGCACCCTGAATCTTTATATTTAGCTTTGAATTTATAAGTTGCCTATTGCAGAATGTAGCGGTCATTCCCATAACATCGGGAACTATAACAGTATCGGACGGCTCTGCCTCCCCAGTGTAGAGATATACTACACCACTGTCGGTAGATAGTCTGCTTCCGCCTGCGGGAGTTTGGGCTGTAACGATGCCGTCACCGTCACCGATGATCTTAAACTTGAGCTTACGGTTGGTAAGGTAGAGTGTAGCATCCTCCGCGGAAAGTCCGACAAGAGTTGTGATGCCGACATCTATCTTTGAAAGCTCCTCCTCGGTATACTGCGGCTCATAGCCGAGATACGGCATTGCCACAGAGAGGAAATTTGAGATATACGGTGCCGCAACGATGCTTCCGAACGAACCGCCCGAGGACGGCTCATCAACGATGATGATAACCGCTATCTGGGGGTCGTCCGCCGGTGCATACGCTACAGTCGAACCGATTCTGTAAGGACGCTCGGAAGTAACCCATTCATCCTCGAAGGAAACAACATTACCCTCGGCGTCGTAGTATACATATTTATCCTGCTTCTGTGATGTTCCTGTTTTCGCGGCTACGCTGTAGCCCTTGGTGTATGCGTTCTTCGCACCGCCGTCGGTTGCTACGCCCTCGGCAAGTATCTGTGTTATGGTGTTGCAGGTATCCTCCGAGAAAATCTGCACCTTTTGCTCGGTCTCATAGGAATATATAACATTTCCGTCATCATCGACCATTTCCTTGAGAACGTGCGGAGTTACGAGATATCCGCCGTTTGCAACGGTGCAAATAGCAGTAAGCTGCTGCAGTGGCGTTGCCTTGAAGGTCTGTCCGAACGAATATACCGCAAGCTCGACCTCATGCATTGAGTCCTTACCGAGATAAATGCCCTTTGCCTCACCGGTCAGGTCAACGCCGGTCTTTGCTGTATATCCGAGTGCTTCAAAATATTTATAGAAGGTATCGCGCCCTATCTTTTCGATAGTATTCATCATAAGCGGGTTACAGGACTGCTGAAGTCCGCGTGCAAATGTGACAGCGCCGTGTCCCGATGTACGGTGACATGAAATGGGCTTTCCGTAACCTTTCGGGAAATAGTATCCGGGGCAATAGAATGGGTCTGTCGGAGTTACCACGCCCTCCTCAAGCGCAATCGCCGAGGTAAGTATCTTAAACGTCGAACCCGGCTCATACGGCTCGCTTACTATCTTGTTATTCCACATCTCGTAAATAAGCGTGGTGCGGAGCTGATTATATTCGTCACTGCCCTCTTCATAACCGCTGTCGATAAGCTTCTGCATATGCTCCTCATCAAGCGCATACGGATCGTTGCAGTCATAGTTCGGGTAAACCGCAGATGCGAGTAAGCCTCCGGTGTTTACATCCATAACGATGCCGCAGACTCGGTTGCCTGCCTTCGCGGACTCGTATGCCGCGATGATCTGATTTTCAAGCTCATACTGTAGGCGCATATCTATAGTGGTAACAAGATTAGCTCCGTTTTCCGCACCGATATAGCTCTCGTACTTGAACGGCATATCCTCCTGAAGTGCATTTCGTGCGGTGATATACTTACCGGATGTGCCCTTCAGGTAATCGTTATATGTAGCCTCAACGCCATAAACGCCGTCACCGTCGGCATTAGTGAAGCCGATAAGGTGGCTTGCAAGATCGCCATAGCAATAATAACGCTTCGATTCCGCAGAGAGATTTAAAAGTCCGGTAAATTTATTCTCCTGTATGAACGCGCGAAGGACCTCCGCTGTTTCCGGATCGACATTCTTCTTTATCGTCTCATCCTGACGGTTGAGCTTTTTCGATTTATCAATAACAGTCTGATAATCGACTCCGAGTACCTCTACAAGCTTGTCGGCAATTTTCGCCGCCGCCTCACCCGATGCGTAATCCTCGCTGTCGTCCTCGAAATTATGGATAGCCAGCGGAGAAATAAACACACGGTATACCGTAGTATTCGTAACGAGAAGATTCATGTTTGAATCGAAAATCTTACCGCGTTCCGGCGTTGTCGGAATCTCTCGGGTAAGCTGATCGATAACTATAGCCTGGTATTTATCATTGTCAACAACCTGAAGTCCAAAGAGTCTGACGATCAAAAGCACCCAGCCGACAACTATTATACCCGCGAACACGAGCATACGTCTCGACATTGTGCCGTGCTGTGACAAAAACGGCATTTTTACCTCCAAAAATCCTATAAATACGGGAAATTTCGGAGAGTAAGCGCAAGTAATGGTGCCTACTCTCCGAAGCTTGTTCATATACTAATATATTAGGTGGAATATAAAATAATACTCATATTACATTCCAAAGAAGTTGCGGATACGCTCGACCAGCGAGCCTCCGAAGGTCATAATATCCTCAATGAAGCCTCCGTCCGTTTCCTCGACCTCTTCAACTATCTCGATTCTGTCTTCCTTGTTTACAGTCAGATAATAGCGTTCAACCTGGTCCTTCTTGACCATGCCAAGCTCTTCCTTCGCCATCGCTTCAACCACGCGAAGATCATCGCGGGTTTCAAGAAGAAGTCTAAGTTCATTTTCCTCGGAAACGAGGGAATTATACTGACTCTTGAGTGCAGAATTTTCTGCGGTAATATCGCTCACCTGAACCAATGTTGTCACTATTGACATAATAAGAATAGTGAAGCAAAGCGCGATAAGTACTATCGACATCGGGAAAGCATATTTCTTTTCGACGGCGAGAGTATGTATATCAACTACAGTCTTTGTTCTTCTTTTGACTGCCACGCCGCCTTGAACCGCTGCCGCCGCTGTGCGTGTCGCCTCTTTGCCGGCAAGTGCTCCTTTGCGTTCTCTTGTATCTGTGCGACTCCTTGGCTGCACCTTGGGAATTGGACGGTGTACAGCTGCTGCCGACTGTGACGCGGTGGGACGGCGTGCCGATTCAACGGACATTTGTACAGTATCGGCAGCAGCATTATCAGCCACGAGTGAATCCCATGAGTATTCCGTGTAGGACGGATGTGTGGAGATACGCTCACCACTTGACGCTTGAGTATTCTTTTTCTTTTTGAATGCTGCTTCGGTCATTTGCCGTACCTCCGTAAAATTGTTTTGGTTATATATCAGAGCTTTTCAGCCACTCTGAGCTTTGCGCTTCTGGAGCGCGGATTTTCATCAAGCTCGCGCTCCGAAGGGAGTATTGGCTTGTGAGTAACCGTTTTTATTTTTGGCTTGTTACCGCAAACACAAACCGGGAAATTCGCCGGGCATGTGCATCCGCGGGATGCTTTTGCAAAGGTCTGTTTTACGATTCGATCCTCGAGCGAATGGAAGGTTATTACCGAAAGTCTTCCGCCGACTCCGAGCGAATATATGAGCGAGTCAAGCGTCGGTTCAATTATCGACAGCTCCGAGTTGACCTCGATGCGTATTGCCTGAAACGTGCGCTTTGCCGGATGCGGTCCGTCCTCGCGTGCTTTCGCGGGAATTGCCGATTTGATTATATCAACCAGCTCATGCGTTGTTTCGATACTCTTACGCTCGCGCACATCGCAAATCTTTGCCGCGATACGTCCCGCAAAACGTTCCTCGCTGTATTCAAATATTATCTTTTTAAGCTGTTCCTCCGAATAAGTGTTGACAACCTCACGTGCATCAAGTGCCGCATCGGGGTTCATACGCATGTCAAGCGGTGCATCGTGCATATACGAGAAACCGCGCTCCGGAGTATCAAGCTGGTATGACGACACGCCAAGGTCAATAACCGCGCCGTCTATTTTGTCTATGCCGAGTCTTGCGAGCACATCTCCCACATTGCGGAAGTTATCGCGCACAAATTCAATACGGTCAGCATATTTTTCAAGTCTTATTTTAGAAGCTCTGATCGCCGCTGTGTCCTGGTCGATAGCGATAAGACGCCCACCAGCGCTAAGGCGAGAAGCAATCGCCTCCGAGTGTCCGCCGCCGCCGAGCGTACAGTCAACATAAATGCCGTCGGGCTTTATATCAAGTCCGTCTATCGATTCATCAAGGAGCACCGAGTAATGCGAAAAGGCAGGTGCCATGTTATCCATTTTTACAGTCCGAGCTCCTTCATTTGCTGTTCGATCTGTGCGGCATCATCGCCGCTCTTCATAGCCTCCCAACGCTCTGCATCCCAAATCTCGGCATGGTCGCCAACGCCGAGGAATGCCGCATCCTTTGAAAGGGTTGCGTACTCACGCAGTCCTTGCGGAAGGGTTATACGTCCATGTGCGTCCGGAGAAACCTCCGATGCAAATGTAAAGAGGAAGCGTTTTATATTTTTGGTCTGCGAATCCGGCAAGGATGCCAGCTTGTCGCAGAGCTTATTCCATTCATCGATATGATAGAGTGAAAGACAACCATCAACACTGCGCGCGAGCATAAATGTTTCGCCAAGCGATTCACGTAATTTCGCCGGAACGAACACACGCGATTTCGCATCAATTGTGTGTAAATATTCACCTGTCAGCATCCATGCTCACCCCTCTCTCACCTATTTTTGGGAATAGGCACCACTTTGCACCTATTTTCACCACCATTATTATACAACATCCTGCAAATAAATGCAATAGGTTTTGAGAGATTTTTTCGCTTATATGCAAATTTTTTTTGCACTTTTTACTGATTTTTCGACCGGTTTTTTGTGCCTTTTCCTAATTTTTGGATATATAGGTTTTATATGTTAATTATCGTTCGATGATTTGCCAATAAGCGCAGCTACACCTTCGGGCACGCAAGAGCTATAATCACATCCGTATCTGATAAGCTCACGAACCATCGTAGAGCTGATGTGCATATGCTCCGCCTTGGTCGGGATAATGATAGTATCAAGTTCATGATTTATAGATCTGTTAATCAATGCAAGCGACATTTCATAGTCAAAATCAGTCGCCGAGCGTGCGCCCTTGACTATTGTACCGATACCGTGCTCCACTGCGTAATCGGCAAGAAGCTCCTGAGATACATCCACGTGCACATTCTTAATCCCGTCAAATGCGGCGTGGAGCATTTGTAAGCGGTCAGAAATTGAAAAGCGTTCATGCTTTGAAGAGTTCACCAATGCGACCACCCAAACCTCATCAAACATTGCCGCGGCACGCACAACAAGATCATAGTGTCCGACAGTCGGCGGATCAAAGCTTCCCGGAATAAGCGCTTTCTTTGGATTCAGCATAGTCATTTCTCCTTATTTTTTAAGTGTCAGTACAGTAATATAGATACGTCCGTAGCGGTTTTGCTTCTCGATATTATATTTCTCCGCGAGAGTTGCATCACTTCCGAAAATATCGTCTGTTTCGTCCTCGCAGAATATCCATGCGCCATCGGCAAGAAGCTCGCTGTCTGCAAGCTTTGCAAGTGCCGATGTAAGCATGCCGCTTCCGTAAGGCGGATCGAGGAAAATAAAGTCAAACTTTTCACCCTTGGTGCCGCGTATATAGTCGGCATAGTCCATTGTCACAACTCTGCAGCGATCCCACAAATGTGTCTTCTGCGCATTCTGCTTGATTATAGCAGTCGCCTCTGCGCTGCGGTCGACGAGGTGTGCTTTTTCGGCTCCTCTGCTGAGCGCTTCGAGTCCGAGCTGACCGCTTCCCGAAAAAAGATCAAGCACGTGCGAGTCGGGCAGATCAAACTGTATCATACTGAATATCGCTTCTTTTACACGCTCCGCAGTCGGACGTGTAGCATCTCCGTCAAGTGTAGCAAGCTTCGTGCCGCGCGCACTTCCTGTAATTATTCTCATTTATCCGATTGTTGCTTTTGCCTTGCAAAAGCTTCCTTTCTGTCCTTTTTGGGACGTAGTTTGCGCTGCAAAACAGCGCTGTAACGGCGATGTAACGCCGTAAAAGGTCATTTGAAAGATTTATATTTCAAACTTTCTCCTTGCCTTTGTAAAATTCAATTATCGCATCAGCGTTAGCTGCACTAATTCCCGAAACTCGCATAAGCTCGGTTTTATCAGCCTTTTTTATAGCGGCGATACTGCGAAAATGCGAAAGCAGGCTCTTCGCCTTTATTGTTCCTATTCCGTCTATTTGCTCGAGCGTTGAATGCTTGAGCGTCTTCGATTTTGCATTTTCCATACGCCCTATTGTATATCGGTGGACCTCTTCCTGAAGCTTATATATGAATACGAACACCGCCTGCTCGCGTGCAATGCTTATCTCGCGTGTATCATCGGTAAGCGCGCGCGTCTTGTGAAACTCGTCCTTGACCATACCGAACACGGGTATTTCGCACCCAAGCTCATCCATAAGCTCACGCACGACCGCAACATGTCCGCGTCCACCGTCAAGCAGTATCAAATCGGGAGCGGCACCGAAGGAATCATCCGTAAGATGGGACAGTCTGCGCGAAAGTGCCTCACGCATTGCGCCGTAGTCGTCGATACCGTCAGTAGTCTTTATCTTGAATGTACGGTAGTCGGACTTTTTGAGTTTTCCGTTCTCGGCGACTATCATTCCTGCGGTTATGTTATCCTTGCCGAAGTTAGATATATCATACGCCTCGATACGCTCGGGCACCACCTCAAGCGCAAGCATCGAAGCAAGCTTTACGAGTATCTTATTATCCTTCTCTGACTGCGCCTTGTAAAGAAGCGCCTGCTGCTTTGCATTGTCGTAAACCATCTCGCAGAGTCTGCGGCGATCACCGCGCTCGGGTGTGCGGATATCGGGTTTATATCCAACGCGCATGCGTATTGTTTCGGTGAGAGCTTCAAGCTCCTCATCAGGAAGCGTGAAATCAAGTATTATCTCATGCGGCACATATTCACGTATGTTGTATAGCTCCGATAAAAACGCCGACATGTTCTCCTCATCAATGATCTTCTCTGCCGGGAAGAGAAAATGCTCGTTATCCGTGATACTTCCGCCACGGATATAGAACACCGAAATACACGAGCAAACCTCATCCGTGTACAGCGCAATAACGTCCTGCTCCGCATCCGGTGCGCCGACGACCTTCTGTCTCTGCCACAGCTTTGAGAGTGCCTCGATTCGGTCACGGTATCTCGCCGCCGCTTCAAACATCAGATTTTCCGCCGCATACTCCATTTTTTCACGAAGCGACTGCTCACATTCGCGGAACGAGCCGCGCAAGAAGCTATTGACCTCCTTAAAAATCGCGCGGTATTCCTCTGAGGATATTTCTCCGGTGCACGGTGCCGTGCACAGTCCTATGTGCCGATTCAGGCACGGTCTTCCCTTCCCTATATCGCGTGGGAACTCCTTGCTGCAGGATGCGATGCCGAACGATTTCTGTATCGTGCCGAGTATACTGTAAACTGCGGATATACTCGAATACGGACCGTAGTATCTCGCCCCATCCGCAAGTCGGCGCCTTGTTACCGAAAGCTTGGGATATTCGTCATTTAGTGTTAATTTTATATAAGGATAGGATTTTGAATCCTTTAATTTAATATTATACTTCGGTGAATACTGCTTTATCAGACTGTTTTCAAGGGACAGCGCCTCGATTTCGGTGTCAGTGAGAATGTAGTCAAACGAATGAACACACATCACCATACGGCGCGTCTTTTCATTATGGTGCGCCGATTCGTGAAAATACTGCGATACGCGGTTTTTAAGTGAACGCGACTTGCCAACGTAGATCACCCTGTCGCCCTTATCGCGCATAATGTAAACTCCGGGACGCTGCGGCAGTGCGTTGGCTTTTTCAAGGAGTACCGCGCGGCGGTCGGTATTATTCTTTTGTGAATTGCTCATTTCCATAAAGCCCACCGCCTTATCTGCAAAAATTACGCCCCCACACAATATTTTCCAAAAATAAAGCAAAGACGAGTCATAGCTGCAAAGCACACCGCGACTCGTCAATACTATTAATCTTATGCAAAAAACCGCATATCAGCGCTTGTTGGCAAAGCCCAGCAGAGTCGCTATTATTCACCAAATCCGGTGTCGATAAGCTCGCACAGACCATCTAATGCCTCAGCCTCGTCGCTTCCGTCAGCGATAAGAGTGATGGTCATGCCCTTGGTGATTCCGAGCGAAAGAACGCCGAGAAGGCTCTTCGCGTTTACACGTCTGTCTTCCTTTTCAACCCAAAGAGAGCTCTGGAATGAGTTCGCCTTCTGAATAAAGAAGGTAGCAGGTCTTGCGTGAAGACCGACGTTGTTCTGAATAGTAACATTACGGGAAATCATATAGTACGCTCCTAACATTAAAATTGAATATTGAATATTACGATAAATTTCTTTATTTAATCTGTACTGATGAACAATTCAGTACCGTTTCACATCGGCTACGACTCCGATTTTAAATATACTGTCTATAGTATATCAAATTTTTATCATAAAATCAATAGTTTTTTTGCATATAAATTGTCACTACGTGATGCATTTTATCTATCATTTTCGGGTGAAACAGCACAAAAAGCTGTTTTTATTTACATATTTTTCCATATTTATGCGTATCTGCATTTGTGGGCAGGACTGTAAATTATTGTTTATCGGGGAGTTTGATGCTTCGATTATCGCAACCCCCATGCGGCGCACCGCGCCGCCTGCCAATTTGCAGGGGGCTGCTTTGCGCTCAGACGCCGCTCCAATCCGCCCCCTGCACCCCTGCTCGGCTCGGCTGTGTTGCCTCTTAGATATTGAAAACTGCCATAAAAAGGGAGGCGCTAGCCAAGGAGCTGGGGTTGGCAGGGGAAGAAACTTCGGCGTTTGAGATGGTTCTTTCCCTGCCCACTTGACGGCATAGCCGTCAAGTGCAATACCAGCAGGCGGCGCGTTGCGCCGCAAGGCACATCAATGCTCGGAGCGACAAACTCAAATTCACAAAATAATCGGCAGACACCATTTGTAGGTACCTGCCGATTGTTTTTAAAGTTCAACCGCAATAACGGTGTGTATTTCAAGGCTGTCAATTACAATTCTGTGTGCATCGCCCGTCCACGCCTTGTGCTCCGGCTCAATCGTGACCGACTTCGGTGATACCGCGTCAGATATAGTGACCGTAAGCGGGCCGAGCTTCGGAATTTCGTTGTAGGTGCGTACTGAAGGTACTTCGTGGGGACCGCCGTAGTTGAGCAGATGAATGAACATCATGTTGTCACGGCGAGTGATCGCAAGCTCAACAAAATCGGAGCCTTCCACCTTAACAAGCGGATTCGGGAAAGTAACAGCGGTCATGTTTCTGAAGAAATTCTTCGCGCATGTCGTGCGATTGCTTGTGTATACCGCACCGAAATCAAGTCCCACTGCAATGATATTACCCTTGCCATACTTCTTTGCGACAGCAGCCGTATACGGACCGTTCTCCATGAAATTGTCAAGATAATAGGTGTTGCACACTGTAAGGTCGGGAGCAGAAGCAAGATCAGCCGATAAGACATCGAGCGATGCTACTGTTTTGCCGTCGCAGATATGAATAAGCTTTTTGGAAGCCTCGCTCACGCCAAATCCGAACTGTTTTGCGGTGACAGGAGATGCGATTATAAGTCCGCCGCCGTTTTCGACATATTTAAGCAGCTTCTCACGAGTTTCATTGGCAACCCAAGCCGCATGACCGATAACGATAGTACCGTACTCGGAAAGATCGCGGTCATCAAGATTATGCGTTTCAATAAGATCGGTCGAATATCCGCAGTCAAGCGCCGCGTGGATGAGACCGTTCGCAGACTTTCTTACCGGTGACTCACCGTAAATTCCGCTATTCTCATAATAATGCGACTCTGTGCAGAAGAAGATACCGACCTGTGGAAGCGGCTTTGTCCCTTTACAGAACGGCTCACGTGCACGAACGTACTCACCGACTCGCGCCCACATTGGGATTGCCCATTCCTGAACGGTGCTTCCACCGCCGTACTGCCAATTGTAGAACTGGAAACCGCCGCCCTGCGCCATGACAAACGATGCCTCCTGGCAGTGCTGAACGTATTCCTTGGTGCTACGGTTAGTAACTACCCAGTCGCAGACACAGTTATGTCCCCACGCCATAAGATCCCACGGCTTATTCTGATTGGCAATATAACGGCCTTGAATACGCGCACTGTTGAGAGAGTTTGTGGACTCGTAGTCACCGGAAATGAAGTCGATCGGCGCCTCAACCTTTTCGGGAATATTCGCGGCGTACATCCAGTTACTCGTCATCTGGAAGTTCGGAGCAACCTTCTTTACCTCCTCAATATAGTGAGTAACATGCTCCTTAAACTTCTTTCGGAGCATATCCACATATATCGGATAATCCTGCTCTCCTCGCTTCGGAATGGGATTTGCTGATATCTTTGCCCATGCCTTTTGTGCCATCTCGGAATAGTCCGGCTTAACGCCCCAGCATTCGCCGTCAATCCACGCACCGTCGAGCTTATAGTCAAGTGCAAGCTCCTTTAACTGTGGGATAAGAAATTTATCATCGTAATCACCGAACATGGACATAAACGAGTCATTGTATGTGCCGTCCTCATTTACAACTGCCCACTCGGGATGATGTGTAGCCTGATAAATGTCAAAAAGTCCCGAGTGATGCCCATAAAGCGCAATTCCGCGTTCTGCAGTCAACTCACGCCACATCTTTATCTGATCGCCGCGCATAAGAGGAGCAGGCTGACCAACCTTTGTGGGATACGATGCAAGACCGGGGTGCCCCTTGGTATCAATTTGAACATAGTCGGGCTTTACCTCATCAAGAAGCTTTGCGATAACGTCATAGCGGAGATTGTCGCCTACTACGATATCCGCTTTCGGGTGAAAGTCAAAATGGAGCCCGAAAAAGGATTCGGAACGTTTTTTTGCCAGCTTTGCCATGATTGTCTTCCTGCCTTTCCGCCGCTTTAAGCGGCGATGAAATTTAAAAAAAGCAACTATATTTATTACTTTAATTCTAATATATTAAGCCATAAAAGTCAACCCATAAATCGGAGATTTTTAAGTTTTTTCACCCACGACACTCTATGATAAGGAGAGTTTTTGAGGGCGGCATGCCGCGGAACTCTACGGTTGATCGCAAAAAACGAAAGACAGTCACCGCCTCAGTTATGCGGGGACTGTCTTTCGTTATATTCTGTCAAATCAATACGTCTAAGTCTATCGGCAACAGAGTTGATGAACTTTTTGGGAGAAGGACACTGCTCAGAGTCAAAGTATTTAATCAATACGGTTTTGTCCCTCAGCCGGTCAACTCTCGAGAGAGCAGTACGTATCGTACGCTCCACACACGGCACGGTCGTATCATGTTCTTGGGCAATACGTTCATATAATCCATCCACTAATCTTGATGCGATCTGTGGCTCATAATATGCTATTCGCACCGCATCGGTCAAGTATCTGTAGCCTTTAAGATTGGCAGGAATACCAAATTCAAGCATCATGTTATAAATAAGCATGTCAAGAACTTCGGTACTCATCCTTGGCGGCGAAGTTTTGGGGGCGTTTTTGCTGAATGTCATCAGGGTCTCCTATGCACTGTATGTTATTACGAGTATGCTGTCTTACGGCAGCATGTTACTATAATAATATTTTAGCATAAACTAACCAAAATTTCAATCGGCAACGCGACCAAACTACAATTGTAGAATTTGGCGTAAATAGACAAAGATTTCTCGAAAAGCGTCGAAAAAATATCGAAAAAATGTCGAAATATTTTTTCCGTTTTACTCGCTAACCGCAAGCATATTTTTAATAAAAATCCAATCCTTCCAATGGGCTATTGATTAGCAAATGGCTCACCGCGGCGATGAGTCTTTCATCATAAATCAGCGGTGAGCCATTCAGAATCGATGTCAATATGAAACGACACCTTTAATCTGTTCCGCCAAATATTCA
>JAZRAB010000175.1:0-18238 GCA_045634345.1 Candidatus Flemingiibacterium sp.
GCAAACCGCCCCATTCACACTTGTCGCGCTCCGCGCGACAGCGCGACAAACTCAAATTCAAAGCATTTAAGTGCTCCACCCGTATAATCTGAGTCCGGAATTATATGTGCACTCGGCTGATTCAAATCTGAATTTATAAATCCCGTCACCGGTTTCGACAAGCGTAAACTCCTCTGTGGCGGCTACTACCGATTTCATCGGATCGGCAAAATACGTAGCTTTGATCTTGTGTATACCGCTCGACGATGTAATTGCTTCAACCTCACAGAGGCTTGTTCCGAGCCCGTGACCTCCGTGCTGTTCAATTTCGGCACGGGTCACATCTCCATCTTTCACTTGATAATCAAAACAAACGTCCATAAATCTTACAAAATCTTCGTACTGCGCTTCTCTCTCAGATAAGCGCAGCGTGTGGAAATAATAATCAATAAGCGCATGACTTATACCACTTGGATTCACATCACGCGCTTCGCCGTAGTGCGATACAAACGTATAGAGCCATTCTTCCGCTTCGGTCATTTTATCCGCAGTGTCTGCTTCATCGGCACAAACTATATCTACGTTGACATCGATCCCGTCACTTATCGTCACAACATAATTTCCGGCAGGATATCTCTCAACATTACTTTCACTTATTGTTATTTTCAAAATGAGCCGGTCAAGATACCGCGTTGTAGGATTTTCACGGATAAGCTCATATTCCGATATAACCATCCCATCCCAATCAGAGAGAATCCCATCTTCAAGATACCAAATCCCCTCAAGGGCTTCAACATCATTTCCAATTATTGCTTTAGCTATCTTTATGATGTACGATTCCGAATACATGTCGTCACTTATTCCGAGTCTCGCATAATCAGAAATATCGTAAATTCCTATAGGTTCATCAGATCCGGGGTATACGGTGCTTTCAACATAGTATCCTCGGAAATCTCCGCGCTTATATGAAAGATTGAACTCTCCTTCTTCAAACAGCGTGTAATATCCATAAACCTTTATCTTCGCATCGGCTGTATTCGAGGTAACGGTAAATACTATACGTAGCTCCTTATCTGTATTCTCTATAAACTCGTATGTAAGAGATACATCCCGGAAATATTCCGCACCGCGCCCGGTGGGATCGCCGTCCGCGAGAATTGCATTCATATCCACGAGCGGCGTTGTTTTGTTGATTCGGAAATCAACCATCCATGCATTTTCTTCGTTGTAGGCAACGATGCAGTCTTCATGTTCCATTTCATAAAACTGCAAATTCTCTCCAAGCGTATTTATCATATCTTCCTGCGGACTTTTCACAACAGTATCATAAAAGTCCGTCTCACGTCCTAATTCAAACGGTGTATCAAACCACCACGAGCAGGACGTTGCGGTAAGTGCTAATGCGGTTATCAGGGAAGCTGCGATAATTTTGGTAAACTTCATGGCAATACCTCCGATTTTTCTTTATGCTTATATGACGCAAAAACCGCCTCATTTGTTCCAAAAAGCGAGGCAGTTAATATATTATTTACATTTTCGCAGTGCTCTTTTCGGACTGATCCCTGCTTCGAATGATTCTGAGAATAATAAACGCCACAATCGAAAATATCGCCGCACACAGTATGCCCGCTTTAAGACCAAGGCTACTGTTCACACGCTCCGAGACAAAGCCGATAAGTCCAGGGCCAAGTGAGCACCCTACATCGCCCGCGAGTGCAAGCAGGGCAAACATTGTAGTGCCGCCCATCGGTATATGACGGCTGGCAACGCTCAAAGAACACGGCCAAAAGATACCAACGAACAGTCCCGCGAGTCCGCATCCGATCAGGGATAACACAGGGTGAGGCGCTAGTGCACAAAGCACATATCCGGATAAAATGCCGACAGCGCAGACACTCATAAACTTAGTCAAATCAAGTTTTGCGCCGTGCACTCCGTAAAATGTGCGTGAAATTGCCATCATAAGGCCGAACATGCAAGGCCCAAGCAAATCTCCAAGAGTTTTAGAAACGCCAAGCCCCGTCTCAGCAAAAAGCGATGACCACTGTGCAAGTCCCTGTTCCATGGCCCCTGAGCATATCATAAGAATAAGAAAGATCGGAACCCCTTTTAACTTAAAGATTGCAAAAAATGAGCCTTGTTTTTCAGCATCCTCGTTAAGCTTGGCGAGAGGAACAAATGCGAAGAGCACGCCGTTCACAGCCGGTATAAATGCCCATAAAACTGTCAGGACTCGCCAATTTTCGACTCCGACAATAGAAAAGAAAAGCGTTGATAAAAGCACAATTGCAATATGTCCCCAGCAATAGAAGGAATGCAGCAAGCTCATTGCCGCGCTCTTTTCGCCAAGCGGCAACGCTTCGACTATTGGACTTGCAAGCACTTCAATAAATCCGCTTCCGAGTGCGCACAGCGTGGTCGCAAGAAGTAAGCCGGCAAACGGCGGCATTATCGAAGTGAAGACTGCGAGTCCGGTTAGTCCGAGAAATGAGGCGATGTGGGCTATCATCATACCTCGGCGATGACCTATCCGATAAGCATAACGCACGCCTATCATATCAACTATCATCTGAACAATAAAGTTGTATGATATGAGCAGTGTTATCTGATCGAGCGACACATTAAATTCTTTTGAATATGTAACAAACAAAAGTGGACTCAAATTATTTACAATCGCCTGAATAATAAAGCATCCATAGCATGAAATCAACGTATGCTTATAGGTAAATTTCATTATATTTTCTCCTTGAAACTATGTAGACGCATACGCCAAAGCGTATGCGTAAAATTCAAAATCTGTTCTCGTTTTGGATAATACTGTCGCCTTCCACGCTTGTTATTGGAATATCCTTTATATTCATGAGGGAGTCCGCTTCTTCATCCGTTTCAGGCTGTACTACTGCAATACCGGTACAGTCTGTAGCAGAGGCAACTGAACCGTGAAAAAATGCATCCTCGCAAGGATATTTTGATGGAAATTCCGCCGGATCCGGAAACGGATATGCTCCTAAAAAGTCTCCATCCGCGGAGCGCAGTATTTTCGCTTTGGGCGTTTGACTGTTTCTGATATCTCTCATAGTCAAGCCTCTATTTGCTTGGCAAGAAATGCCGCCGCTGTGCCAATAAGCTTACTCTCGACATCCCCATCAACCGACTCGGCATCCGGGATGTGCACGGAAGCTACGCATCCGATGAGATCGCCATCGGCAATTATCGGCATGGCGCATGAAATCGACGCGCTTGAGGCATCTGATGTGATCTTTATGGGCTGTGAGCCTTCGAGATAGCGATAATTTCCGCGTCCTTCGATGATCTCCTCAAGCTCGGAGGAGAGCTTTTTATCAAGATATTCCTTTTTTGAAAGTCCGGCGCACGCGATAACTGCATCGCGGTCACAGATAACGACAGCCATTCCGGCAATTCGGTAAAGTGTCTCAGCGTACTGCGCGGCAAATGCATTAAGTTCGCCAATAGGCGAATATTTCTTGAATATGACCTCACCCTCGCGGTCGGTAAAAATTTCCAAGGGGTCGCCTTCGCGGATGCGCATTGTGCGGCGTATCTCCTTGGGAATAACGACACGTCCGAGGTCGTCTATTCGTCTTACAATTCCTGTTGCTTTCATCTATATAATCTCCTTTTTTATAAACAAATGCTACGCTAATAGTATTTGTCTTTGGAGATAATTTATACAGTATGATAAAATTTTTAAATAAACTCCACTCGACGCAAGTAAAGTCCTTCGGGCGGTGCAGTCATACCGGCACGTGAACGCTCACAAGAGGCAATAATATCGGGCATATCACCCGCATCAATCTTCCCTGCCGCCACATCGATAAGCGTTCCGACGATTATTCTCACCATGTTGTATAAAAATCCGTCCGCAGCAATCCTTATACGAATAAGCTCGCCGTCCTCGATGATTTCGAGATACTTGACCGTTCTTACGGTATCCTCAACGGATGAACCGGCAGACATAAACCCCGAAAAATCGTGCGCCCCCACAAACGCCGCCGCTGCTTTATTCATGCGGTCTATGGCGTCCTCACAAAGCGTTTTTGGGAAATGCCACGCTCTGTCAATAAGAAACGGGTCGGCAATTCGGCTCGCATGAATCAGATATTCATATTCCTTATATTTAACATCGTGCCGTACATGAAAATTATCGTCAACAACATACGCCGACAATATCGCTATCCTCGAATCTACCGAGGCGTTTAACGCCATCGGGAGCTTGTCTAACGGAATATTTTTTTCGGTTTCATAGGTTGCAAAATACTGAAGTGCATGAACGCCTGCATCGGTACGGGAGCATCCCTTTACAGGATATCTCTCGCCGTATACTGCTTCTATCGCATCCTGAATTGATGACTGCACTGTCTGCTTTCCCGGCTGTACCTGATAGCCTGCGAAGCCGCTGCCGTTATATTTTAGTTCAAGTAATATTTTCATAGGCTTATAGTGTTATCGCACTCGGGATGAGGTTTACAGACACAAGTCCGACAATAAAAGCAGTCATCACGGCAATCGCCGCAAAATCTCGTCCTGCAAGCTTCAGCTGTGTCATACGTGTGCGTCCGTCGCCGCCGCGGTAGCAACGGCATTCCAGTGCGGTAGCAAGCTCATCCGCGCGTCTGAAAGCCGAGATAAAAAGCGGTATAAGTATCGGAACCAGCGCCTTTGCACGTCTCATTAGACTTCCGGACTCAAAATCAGCACCTCGTGCCTTTTGCGCGCACATTATTTTATCGGTCTCCTCAACGAGAGTCGGAATAAAGCGAAGTGCTATCGTCATCATCATTGAAAATTCGTGTACCGGCAGCTTGATTACACGAAGCGGAGAAAGCAGTCTTTCAAGCGCATCGGTAAGCATTATCGGTGATGTAGTATAGGTAAGAAGTACGGTTGTACCGATAAGAAGCGCGGATATGCGAAGTATCATCATAACCGAGAAGATGACGCCTTCAAGATAAATGTTGATCTTCCAGATGCTTACAAGCAGCACATCACCCGTTGTCCAAAACAGATTAAAAAATGTGGTGAAAGCAAGCACAAAAACAAGCGGTCTCATGCTTTTCAAAATCGTCTTCCATGATATTTTTGAAATAAATACAAGCAAAATTGCACTTGCGGTAACAGCAAGGAATGACCACATATTTTTAGCAAGAAAAATAGCCACGATGTATGCAACCGTGAGAATTATCTTGATGCGTGGGTCTAGTCTGTGAAGCACAGTATTTCCCGGAAAAAACTGACCTAAAGTAATATCTTTAATCATTTTTTCCTCCTATAATGCGCATTATCGCAGACCTTGCCGCCTCTACGGTATAGATCCCGTGAGGTATGTCGAGTCCTCTGTCGCGCAGCTTGTTGCAAAGCTCGGTTATCTGCGGCACACTGAGATCAACGCTCGTCAGCTCCTCCGCGCGCTCGAATATCTCGGCGGTTTTGCCCTGCATGTATATTTTTGATTGATTCATGACTACGATTTCATCCGAGTATCGAGCCATATCTTCCATTGAGTGTGAAACGATAACTACAGTATTCCCTTTTTTTCTCTGATATTCTCGTATACCGCTGAGTATTTCCTCGCGCCCCTGCGGATCAAGCCCGGCTGCAGGTTCATCGAGTACAAGCACCTCCGGTTCCATAGCCATAATCCCTGCAATAGCAACGCGGCGCTTCTGACCGCCTGATAAATCAAATGGAGACTTGTCAAGCATTTCCTCGGAAATACCGCAAAAGTCTGCCGCCTCAAAAACACGGCGGTTGACATCCTCTGCAGAAAGCCCCATGTTGTTGGGGCCAAACGCAATGTCACGTCGTACTGTTTCCTCAAAAAGCTGATATTCGGGATACTGAAATACCAAACCTACCTTAAAACGGAACCGACTTATCTGCTTGGGAGCCGACCAAATATCCTCACCACCGACGAGCACCTGTCCCGCACTCGGCTTTGCAAGCCCGTTAAAAAGCTGAACGAGCGTGGATTTTCCGGAACCCGTGTGTCCCATTAAACCGGTTATGACACCGGCATTTATTTTAAGCGAAACGTCGTCAAGCGCCACCTTGCAGAACGGCGTATCGGGTGAATATACATATGATACGTTTTTGAGTTCAACAGCAATCATTTATTATCTCCAAACAGCTTCATAATCTCATCGGCACATTCATCAACAGAAAGCTTATCAATATCAACATTAACGCCGCCACACTTTAGTCCATGCAGAAGTTCGACAGTCTGGGGGACATCAAGCCCGATTGATTCAAGAAGCTCAACATTTGTAAAAACCTCATCCGGCTTTCCATCAAGTTCAATTTTTCCATCATTTAGGACGATAACACGGTCGCACATAGCCGCCTCATTCATATAATGCGTGATGTGAAGAATTGTTATGCCGTACTCGCGGTTGAGTCTTACAATAGTGTCCATAACCTCGCGGCGTCCGGCGGGGTCAAGCATCGCGGTGGATTCATCAAAAATGATGCATTTCGGCATCATAGCGATAATTCCGGCAACGGCAACTCGCTGCTTTTGTCCTCCCGAAAGCTGATGCGGTGAATGACGGGCAAATTCGGTCATCCCCACCGCCTCAAGTGCATCATCCACACGGCGGCGTATCTCTGCCGGATTGATACCAAGATTCTCCGGTCCAAAAGCGATATCCTCTTCGACGATAGTGGCAACGAGCTGATTGTCGGGATTTTGAAAGACCATACCGATATTTTTTCGATTCTCGAAAAGCTGATCCTCGGAAAGATCAGGGGCGGTAATATCGAGCCCGTCCACAGTGATTTTTCCGCTTGTCGGTGTTAGAATGAGATTAAGCAGTTTTGCGAGCGTAGATTTTCCCGAACCGTTATGTCCGAGCACCGCAACAAGCGATCCTCGCTCGATTTCAAGATCAAAATCGCGCAGCACAGCTATATCTCTGCCATCGTCATCCGTGTAAGAAAAATTCAGTTTTTCGACTTTTATAAAGGTGTCGCTCATTTTGTGTCCTCGTTATAGTTACCTAAAAATCTAAATTCCGCAAGCTCATCAGAAAGAGCGCAGATAAGGTTGAATGTATGTATGTCACTCATGGAGCCGTTGAAATCGAGATAGAAGCGGTATTCAAACGGCTGCGTGGGTATAGGACGGCTCTCGATTTTAGTCAGATTTAGTCCGAGCGCCGAAAAATATCCGAGTATTCTCGAAAGCGTTCCCTCTCTGTGTGCAAGCGAAAATTGGATGCTTATTTTATCAGCATCCGGTGTTATAGTAAGCTCGCGCGAGATTGCTACAAATCGTGTGGTATTTACCTTTTCGTTCTGTATTCCGTGCTCAAGGATTTCAAGATTATATAACTTTGCGCAGTCAGCAGAAGCTATAGCTGCAAGATCGTGTCTGTTTGATTCTGCGGCAGTTCTGGCGGCAATTGCAGTGTTTGCTGCTTGTGTTGCGGTAACTCCTAGTTCTGAAATAAATTCCGAACACTGACCAATCGCCTGAGGATGAGATAATATCTCACGGATATCATTCTTTGTGATACCTTTTTTTGCGAGGAGGCAATGTTCGACCGGCAATCTCTGTGAGGCAGATATGTAGGCATCATTGTCCATAATAAGACGATAGACATCTGTAACAGAGCCGTAAGTTGAGTTTTCTACCGGAAGAACGCCGTATTCGATTTCTCCTGAATGAAGAGCTGCAAAAATTTCCGCCCAGCTTGAGAAAAAGACTATATCAGCGTCCGGGTACATTGTCCGTGCCGCCTGAGCGGAGAACGCTCCGTCAACTCCCTGCGCTCCGACTTTTATTCCCTTGAACGAAGTCGGAGAGGCCTTTCCGGCTTCAAGCGCCGCGTTGAAGAATGAACGTCTTGGCGAAAATTCACTCTTAAGCTCATATTGATGAAGCTTTGACATATTCATGATGCCATCATATGTGCCGACCAACTTTTCGCGCACATCCTCGGGAGATATAGCTGCGATTTTATCGAGCACTGCGCGTTCACGTGTATCGTCAAACACCTTCATGTTATTTGCAAGCTTATATCTTGCCACGCTTTCGGCAACACGGATACGTTTTTCAAGTAATGTAATCAGCTGTGCATCTATCTCGTCGATCTCGGCACGGCACTGTGAAAGATCTTTCATAAAAAAATGCTCCTTGATATATAGGCATGCATGGCTCTCAAAGAAGAACCATATAAAAGCTTTATGAGACGACTACTCAGCACACCAGCGCGCACTGCTTCCGCACGGAAGCACAGCTCCTGTCTGTGTGACCGACAGACCTATCTCATCCGCACTTACCTTGCCGCCGTATTTCGCGGCAACATGCAGATTGAGAAGGTATCCCGTTGTTGATGCGGAAAGTCCCGTTGTGTACGAATTAAGTAAGAAGAATAGAGGTTTATCGGAAAGCACCTGTGTTGTCAGGGCAACAAGGTCATCAATATTTTCTTCTAACTTCCACACTTCGCCTGACGGACCGCGTCCATAACTCGGAGGGTCCATGATAACCGCATCGTACAGATTACCGCGGCGTATCTCACGCTCTACAAATTTTTTGCAGTCATCGACAATATAGCGTATCGGTGCATCCGCGAGTCCTGAAAGCCTAGCGTTTTCCTTGCACTGTGCAACCATTCCCTTCGCCGCATCGACGTGACAGACAGCTGCGCCTGCTTTTGCCGCCGCAACGGTAGCGCCACCGGTATAACCGAAAAGATTTAGTACCTTAATCGGGCGGTCAGCCTTGCGTATCAGACGTGAAAACCAATCCCAATTCACCGCCTGCTCGGGAAAAAGTCCGGTATGCTTAAATCCCATCGGGCGTATGATAAATTCAAGTCCGAGATTATCATAAACAAGCTTCCATTCGTTTGGAAGCTTGTTCTCGCGCCAAGCTCCGCCGCCGGAAGATGAACGGCGATAAACTGCATCCGCCTGCTTCCAAAGCTTGTTTTTCTTTTGGTTATGCCAAATAACCTGCGGGTCGGGACGTATGAGGATGTATTTTCCCCAACGCTCAAGGCGTTCGCCGTCCGAGGTATCTATAAGCTCATAGTCCTTCCAATTATCTGCCTGCCACATATGTGTATCTGCTTCTGTTTTGCAAAAGCGGTCCTTTCATTAATTTGTCATTTTTATGTCCATAGCTTTCGTTTAGCGAAAGCTTCCTTACATGTCCTTTTGCGCCGTGATTTGCGTAGCAAAACATCGCTTAATAAGCGATGTAACGCCACAAAAGGTAGTTTGAAAGATTTATCTTTCAAACTTCATCGCCCATCGACTGAGAGAAAATATCAATTTGACTTTCATCAGATGTATTTTTACCCTGCGGCTCTCTCCACGGGAGATTGAGATGCTCATAAGCGAGCCGCGTTACACAGCGTCCGCGCGGAGTACGCGAGAGATAACCGATCTGCATAAGATACGGCTCATAGACATCTTCAAGCGTGATCGCCTCCTCACCGACTGTCGCGGCGAGCGTTTCGAGTCCGACAGGACCGCCGCCGTAATAGGTGATAATAGTTTCAAGCATTTTGCGGTCGATATTGTCAAGTCCAAGCTCGTCGATTTCCATCATGTTAAGCGCCGCCGATGCGGTTTTACGGTCAATTTTTCCATCTCCGCGCACCTGCGCAAAATCGCGGACGCGCTTCAACAGTCGGTTCGCTATACGCGGTGTTCCGCGCGAACGTGAGGCAAGCTCAAACGCACCGTCCTCGTCAATCGCCACGCCGAGTATCGACGCTGAACGGCGTATAATAAACGCAAGCTCCTCGACCGTATACAATTCAAGGCGAAGCAGTACGCCGAAACGGTCACGAAGCGGTGTTGTAAGCTGTCCTGCACGTGTAGTTGCACCGATAAGCGTGAAACGAGGAAGCGGAAGATGTATGCTCTGTGCCGACGGTCCCTTACCGATTATGATATCAACCGCAAAATCCTCCATTGCAGGATAGAGGATCTCCTCCACCTGACGGGGTAAACGGTGTATTTCGTCAATGAAAAGAACGTCTTTTTCATTTAAGTTGGTCAGAAGCGCTACGAGGTCCCCCTGCTTTTCAATCGCCGGACCGCTTGTCACTCGTATGCTTACACCAAGCTCGTTTGCGATAATGTTCGACAGTGTGGTTTTTCCAAGACCGGGAGGGCCGTAAAGAAGCACGTGATCAAGCGTATCATCGCGCATTTTTGCCGCATCTATACTGATTTTCAAATTTTCCTTGGCTTTCGACTGACCGACATATTCTTCGAGTGTTGTTGGGCGCAGACTGCGTTCCGAATCCGCATCCTCGGGTGAATATTCAGCTCCCACCAAACGGCTTTCGTACTCATTTTCATCGTCAAAATAGTTCACGTTCTTCCCTCCTGTCGTATTTGTTATTTATCACTTCATCAATCGCTTAAGCGCGGTTGTGATAAGCGCTTCAAGCGGCATAGTGGATGAATCTATACCCGAAAGCGCCGATGTTGCTTCTGATTTCGAGTACCCGAGCACTAAAAGCGCATTCACCGCATCGGACAGCTTTCCGCTCGATACAACTCCTGCGGGTGTGGCGGTAACAACATCCGAGCCAAATTCCTTTGCAAGCTTGTCCTTAAGTTCAAGCACAATTCTCGCGGCAGTCTTTGCACCGATGCCGTTTGCCCTACCGAGCGTCTTTGTGTCAGACGAGCACACTGCCGCAGCAAACTGCTCGGGCGTAAGAGTTGAAAGTATTGAAATAGCCGCTTTAGGTCCAACACCTGAAACGGTGATAAGCTGACAAAATGCAGAGTGCTCTTGCACACTGTAAAACCCAAACAGCTCCATCGCATCCTCACGCACGGCAAGATAAGTATAAAGCTTTACCATCTCACCAAGCTTAGATGATATTGCCGCAAGCGTTGTATTGGAAACAGTAAGCTTATAACCGACGCCGCCGCAGTCAATGACAGCGCTATGCGCCTCAGTCAGACAAAGTTCTCCGTTGACATGGTAATACATAGCTTTCACCTCGTATTAGCGTTAATTTTTACGTATTGTGTAATAATCTTTGTTGAAATAACCCCTCATTTTGGAGTTGCCCGTATTTGCGTGGCAGATAGCAATGGCAAGTGCATCGCAGGTGTCATCGAGTTTAGGAGCATTTTCGAGATTCAACAAAAGCTCGACCATATGAATTACCTGCTTTTTGACCGCTCTGCCGTATCCGACAACAGATTGTTTCACCTGAAGCGGTGTGTACTCGCTGATATTAAGCCCGTTTTGCTTGGCACAAAGAAGTATCACACCTCGCGCCTCTGCGACCGGCACCATGGTCTTTTGGTTTGTATTGAAGAAAAGCTCCTCGATTGCCATTTCATCGGGATGATACATCTTTATAAGCTCGTCAAGATGGTTGTATATCATCTCAAGGCGTGCCTCAACATCAGTATGCGCAGGGGTTTGAATCGAGCCGTGCGCGAGTGTCGTGAAGCGTGAATTTTTATATTCGATGATTCCATATCCCACAATTGCAATGCCGGGGTCTATTCCGAGAATTATCATTTTGCCCTCGCAATAATTAATAATGTATTATTATATCATAAATATACTCGTTTGTCAATCTTTTCCGCATCTTAATCCTTGCAGTCGTACCATGTTTCTCCGACAGCCGCGGAAACCGTCAAAGGAACAGACAATTCCACACATTTTTCCATCTCACGGACAAGCAAATCCCTAGCCGAATCCGCGTCGGATTCAGCCGCTTCGACAATGAGTTCGTCGTGAACCTGAAGTATGAGCTTTGCATCAAGACCGCTTTTTGAAAGTGCCTCGTCAACACGTATCATGGCTATCTTGATTATGTCAGCGGCACTTCCCTGTATCGGACTGTTCATTGCTACACGCTCTCCAAATTGCCTTAACATCTTTTTGCCCGAAGTAAGCTCCGGAATGTTACGTCTGCGCTCAAACATTGTAGTAACATATCCGTCCGCTTCCGCCCGTTTTACAATATCGGTAAGATATGCCGCTACTCGCGGATAATTTGCTAGATACGATTCAATGTATTCCGCCGCTTGTTTCTTTGTGACACCGATATCCTGGGCGAGAGAGAAATCGGAAATGCCGTATACAATACCGAAATTTACCGCCTTTGCGCGTTTTCTCATCTCGCTTGTTACTGCCTCAATCGGCACACCGAATGCCTGTGAAGCGGTTACGGTATGAATGTCTATACCACTCTTAAAAGCATTTATCATCGTTTCATCGCCCGATATGTGAGCAAGCAGGCGAAGCTCAATCTGCGAGTAATCGGCATCTATAAGAACGCGCCCCTCGTAGTCCGGTATGAAGAACCGACGCAGCTCACGTCCAAGCTCTGTACGCACGGGGATATTCTGAAGATTCGGCTCGGTTGAGGATAGGCGTCCGGTTGCGGTTACGGTCTGATTGAAGCTTGTGTGTATACGCCCGTTTTCATCGGCGGCTTTGGCGAGCCCTTCACCGTATGTCGAACGTAATTTTTCAAGTTGGCGGTACTCTAAAATATCTGACACTATCTCATGATACGGTGCTAATTTTTCGAGAATGTCCGCGCTTGTCGAATAGCTTCCGTTTTTATTCTTCTTTCCGTGAGGAAGTCCCAGACGTTCAAAAAGCACTTCAGATAGCTGAATCGGAGATTTTATGTTAAATTCGCATCCTGCGAGGAAATAAATCCGCTCTGCAAGCTGTTCCGCCGCCTTTCCGAGCGTATGGGAAAATTCGCCAAGTCCTGCCGTGTCGATTTTAAATCCCGCTTTCTCCATGCGTGCGAGTACTGCGGCGAGAGGGATCTCTATATCAAACAGTAAAGAGTTTTGTCCTCGTTCATTTATTATACGCGAAAGATAATCAGAAAGCATAAGTACATCAGCGGCATCAAACCCCTCGGATGAGTTTCCAAGAAAACGTAGTTTCAGTCTCTCCGGCTCAAGATGATTGTCTGTTGGGTCTACCACATAAGCTGCAAGCATGATATCGTAATCGAACAAAAATTCGTCCTCAAGTGAGTACTTCGCATACATGGCTTTTGAGTCATATACATGCAACCTCACGCCGCGCTTGTGAAGTGAAATAAGCAGTTCACGAATATCGTCTGATTCTGCGGTATAAACATGCTTCTTATCTGAAGAAAAACTAACTTTTTCGCCGAGGTATATCCCAAGACAGTCGCCGCTTGAAAGTGCCGATTCAGCCGCCTCCTCAGGAGACTCACACGCAATGGTGCAAGACGCCTCGGAGCAGCCGGATTCAACGCTTGCAGATTCAGTACACGCACATGCGTTCTCTAAATCGAACCGCTTTATAAGCGCAGAAAATTCGAGTTTTGTAAAGAGTTCAAGTAACTCCCCTCGAGCCGCCTCGGCACGCTCACATCTTCCGTTAATATCATCAAGGCTTACGCCTATCGGAGCATCCTTGACTATGGTCGCAAGCCATTTTGACATGTAGGCGGAATCTTTACCGTCGGAGAGCTTCTGTCGCTGTCCTGCTTTAATTGTCGGGCTGTCGAGATTGGCATATACGCCATCAATGTCTGAAAATTCGGAAATGAGCTTAAATGCCGTCTTTTCACCAATTCCGGGCACACCGGGAATGTTATCCGAGCTATCCCCCATCAACGCTTTTACATCTACAAAACAGTCGGGTGTAATGCCGTACGTTTCCGTAAATTTCGCTGTATCAAACGGCACAGTATCGCTGTTTGTTGCAAGAAGAACGGTAACATTTTCATTTATAAGCTGAAGCGAATCACGGTCTCCTGTGAGAACATATGCCCTCTCGCCCGCATCCGATGCAAGCTTTGCGACGGTGCCGAGGATATCATCCGCTTCGTACCCTTCAAGTGTCAGCACACGCGCTCCCATTGCCTCGGCGCATCTTTTTGCAAAGGGGAGCTGCATCGCAAGTTCTTCGGGCATCCCCTTTCGTGTCGCCTTGTATCCGTCAAATTTTTCGTGTCTGAAGGTAGGCGCGCGCATATCAAACGCCACAGCAAAGCCGTCTGGTTTGATTTCTTCGAGATTTCGGCGCAAAATATTTACAAAACCATACACGGCATTTGTGTGAAGCCCCTCCCGTGTGGTAAGAGGACGAATACCGTAAAATGCGCGGTTTAAAATACTGTTGCCATCAACGGCGAGAAAGGTTTTCATAGCAGCTCGTCTCCTTTTTAGGTATTAAAGCTCTGAAGTTTAAGATTAAGAATATTATACCACAAAACAAATGTTTTGTCACCACTTTTTAAAATATTTTGTCGCAAAAAGAATATTAACACCACGTTCACAAACAAGTCATAGTATGTATGCTTATATCTTAATATTTTTTGTTATAATATTATAGTTATTATAAAATTCTACGGAAAGGAGTGCTCGTATGCCTCAGACGCCGGTCAGGCACACCGCCCCAAATCCTCCCGATACCACCACAAATCAAGCGAAGACAAAACCGTCTCTTGATCCATATTACAGTGCGGTCTCCGGAAAATTCCGCATTGCAAAATATATAACCGTTATATTGCTTGTTGTTTTTTTGCTCTTTTCTTTCGCTTTCATGCGGGATGACATAACACTCGAAAATCTGCGTTATCTTTTAAAATTTATCAGCTTCACAAATACCGAAACCTCAATATCCGCAGCAAAAATCAATTATGCGTCCGGAGACCCCAACAGGTTGGAGCTTTTCATAGGTGATTTGTGCTCTCTTTCGCCGGATGGTTATGCACTGTACGATTCCCGCGGAAATCAAATTATGGCTGAGGATATTAAATATGCCTCACCGGTTTTGAAAACGAGCGCCAGATTTGCGCTTTGTTACGATCTTGACGGTACCTCGTTTACGGTTCTCAATACCTTTGCAAAGCTTTATGAGGGTGCTAACGATTATCCCATAACCGATGGAACCATTGCAGACGACGGCACATTTGCAATCGCATCCTCGTCACGCGAATACCGTACAGCAATCACGCTCTACAGCAGCGATTTCACGCCTATAACAAGAATTTACAAAAACGATCATTTAATGGGGCTTGAGATAAAGTCAGACGGGACACAACTCGCCGTCATGACCTCCGGTGCAGCTGACGGTAATTTTTTCACCAATATCGAGCTCGTCGTTCCCGGCACCGATACGATTCTCGCGTCGAGAAAACTTAACGGACTCGGCTATTCCTTCTATTATACCGACAGCGGATATGCGATCATCACCGATGAGGGTATACATTTCCTCGATGGAAGCTTTGAAATACTCGCATATGATGAGCACCCGTCACAAATTGCAATGTCAAGCTCCTCAGGCAAATATCTTAGCGTCGTATATTCAAATGGAATCATCGGAAACAACTATACTCTTTGCACTTACGACACGTCAGGGCGTCTTGTTTACAGCGGCGAGTTTGACGGAAAGCTGATAGCGGTCGATTCCGATGAAAGCGGAGACTACATATTTATTCTGACCGGTACGACGCTGAACCGTATAAATCTTGTCAATAAAAAGATTGCTTCAACTACTGTGATATCCGATGCCATTGACATTCTTGTTCCTAGCTTTGATACGGTTCTCGTTGCACTTAAAAACTATGCAGTCACATATGAATTAAATTCACTTTCGGAAGCATATTACGACCGTACAAGCAGCGATATTGCAGACACATCAGAAAAATAAAGGAGATAAAAATGAGTCTTATAATTGACCTTATAATAATCCTCGACGCCGTTGCTGCGATATATCTCGGGATCTCACGCGGATTTATCCGCTCGGTGATGCATTTTGCATCCTTGATACTTGCTCTTATCGCGGTATTTTTCTTTACCTCTCCGGTTGCAACGTGGCTTAACATCAGCTTCATCGAAAGCGGCATTTCAGACATAATTGAGGATTCACTTTCGGGTATCGTAACAGCCGGCGAAGACAGCCTTGAAATATCAAAGATATTCTCCGACCGCCCCGAGGCTCTGAACGAAATAGCCGCCAAGTTCGGTTGCGATCTTGACGAGCTTGAAGCTTACTACAACAACTTCTTATCATCGGGCACAGAGAATGAAGCGCTCGGAGACCTCTCCGGAAAAATCGCCGCGCCTACCTCTCAGGCAATAAGCAACGTGCTCGCTGCAATAATTGTTTTTATCGCTGCGATGCTCATACTCCGTCTTATCACTTTTATTCTCGATATGGTGTTCCGTCTGCCGGTGCTTGATAAGCTGAACGCTTTTCTCGGACTCCTGTTCGGCATCGGAAGCGCAGTCCTCACCTCGTGGGTTATAGCGAATATCTCAGTCGGACTCATATCCGCATTTGAATCCGTGAACGGAGAGATATTCAATCAATCCGTGATCGACGGCTCAATAATTCTACGATTTTTCTACAATAACAGTCTGATATTCTTTTAATTTATAACTATTTAGCAACAACCAGAAAGGAACCTTTACCAATGGAAATGTGCGCAAGATGCCACAAGCGCGTAGCTGTGGTGTATGTCACTAAAATCGAAAACGGCGAAACCGTAACCGAGGGCATTTGCTTAAAGTGTGCCAAGGAGCTCGGTATCAAGCCGGTAAGCGACATTCTCGAAAAGATGGGGGTCTCACCCGACTCTATTGATGAACTCGACCACGAGCTCGAGGATATGGCTGAAAAAATGACCGATCTTGTTTCAGCGGAGCCTGACGGTGCCGATGAAAACGGTGCCGGACGTGCGCCGTCGATCAATCTTTCACAGCTTTTCGGAAGCTATGGATTTGGCAAGCCGAAGCAGGACGGAGACGAAAAGAATCCCCCGAAGCGTGATGACAAACCGAAGGGAGCACCGTCCAAGCTCAAATATCTCACAAACTACTGTAAAAATCTCACCGCGTCTGCGCGGGACGGAAAGCTTGACCGTATCGTAGGACGCGAGCGTGAGCTTGACCGCGTAATACAAATACTCTCTCGCCGTCAAAAGAACAACCCTTGCCTCATCGGCGAGCCGGGCGTTGGTAAAACCGCTATAGCGGAAGCTCTCGCATTAAAGATTGCCGAGGGTAATATTCCTGCTCGCCTTGCTGATAAGCAGGTATATCTTGTTGACCTCACCGCGCTTGTTGCCGGCACACAGTTTCGCGGACAGTTTGAATCGCGTATTCAGGGACTCATCGGCGAAGTCAAGGAGCAAGGCAATGTTATACTCGTTATCGACGAGGTTCACAATATAGTTGGCGCAGGAGAAGCCGAGGGAGCGATGAACGCCGCCAATATTTTAAAGCCGGCACTCTCTCGCGGCGAAATTCAGGTCATCGGTGCAACCACCATGAACGAATACAGGAAGCACATTGAAAAGGATTCAGCACTTGAACGACGTTTTCAACCTGTCATGGTCAACGAGCCGTCTTTAGAGGAATCCTTTGAGATAATCTGCGGCATCAAGCATTATTACGAGGATTTCCACGGAGTTACGATCAGTGACGACATAGCACGCCGTGCTGTTACTCTTTCAGAGCGTTATATTACAGATCGTTTCCTGCCCGATAAGGCAATTGACCTTATCGACGAAGCGGCAGCACATGTCTCGCTTGGCAACACCGCACTTGATGATTTCAACAAAATTTCAGGTGAGCTTGAAGAAGCGCGTACAAAGCTTGAATCGCTCGAACAGGGTTCTACGGAGCTTCCCGATGAGGAGCGTTACCGTCAGATCGCTGAACTTAGAACCGAAGAAATCAAGCTCTCGGAAAAGGCAGCTGAGCTTCGTCCCGCAAGTGAGATTAAGCCATCACTCACGAACGAGCATCTTGCTGATGTCATCGAAATATGGACCGGTATCCCGGCAACAAGCATTACCGAGAATGAATTTCTGCGCCTCGACAAGCTCGAATCGCGTATAAAGGCGCATATTATAGGTCAGGATGCCGCTGTTGACGCTGTTGTACGTGCCATCAAGCGTGGACGCGCGGGCGTTACTTCAAAGCGCAAGCCCGTGTCATTCATTTTTGCCGGTCCGACGGGCGTCGGTAAAACCGAGCTTGTCAAGACCATCGCACGCGATCTGTTTAATACCCCGGATGCGCTCATTAGAGTAGATATGTCCGAATATATGGAGAAGCACGCCGTGTCGAAGATTATCGGCTCACCTCCCGGATATGTCGGATTCGATGAAGCAGGTCAGCTTACCGAAAAGATCCGCCGTCATCCTTATTCCGTGGTGTTGCTTGACGAGATCGAAAAAGCACATCCCGATGTTCTCAATATTCTTCTGCAGATACTTGACGACGGAAAAAT
>JAZRAB010000176.1:0-18592 GCA_045634345.1 Candidatus Flemingiibacterium sp.
GAACACGCCTCAAAGATTAAGTCCTTCAGCGTTCAGACCAATGTTTCCGAGCAGTATACAAATACTTTTGTTGCTGTAGATAACTCCGCAACGGTCGGCAAATGGTATACATTAAGTACAGATGTTGTACTTGACGGTACAAAAGAGCTTAAGTTCTTCAGAATTATCGGTAACACAAGCAGTGCAAAAGACGGTGTAACCTTCTATGTTGACAATATCAAGCTGTATTGCAGACCCGATAAGCCATTCTTAAAGCTTTCTGCAGACAGCATCACATCCGACGGACAGAGCATTACCATCACTCCTTATGCAAGTGAAACAAATCTCACCGTTTTAAATGATACACATTATACAACAGACTCCATTTGTGCACTTCTTGAAAGAAATGAAGACGGCACGGTTACTCTTCCCGACGGCAGTATTGTAGACCCCTCGCAGTTTGGCGGAAAAGGACAAGGCGGAAGAGGTCCCGGTGGCGGCTTTGGCGGAAATATGTCCGGGAGGGGTGAGCTGTCCGAAATCTTTACTATAAAAGCAGGCGCAAATTATTTCAGTTTTATTGAAGTAGCGGAGTGAGTTCATTCATTTGCAAGCACCACTTTGCGGATTCTGAAATCTGACTATGGTATAGCATACCTTACTGCTACTAACGCGAGAGCCTTTTCTTTGACTAATGCGGTGCAAATATTGAACCAATTTGCAACACAACGTATTAACAACAATGACCTTGAATCAGAGCGAATTTCGAGTATAATATTTTGTGATTGGAGGGATGTTTATGAGTATCAAACCGGAGCAAATAATGGACTTAGCTGAAGCAGAGCAAGATTTTGGGCGTTCTACGCAGATTGCTGATAAATTTGGTGCCGCATATATTTGCATTGATGATAGACCAAAGTACATCCTTATCGAGGTTGAAAGCGGTTACAATATTGAAATGACAAATGATGAAAAAATAGATTTTGTTGCTGCTCGTATTCTAAAGAAATATCGCTGTGCTTTTGAGGAACTTGCGAAATCGGAGTGAAAAACAAACGCCTCCCGAACCGCATTTACTGCGAACTTCGGGAGGCATCGCTGACCACATGCTGACCATATCAAATATTCCTGACCACATATCTAGACCATAGACACGTCCGGACTATTTGGACACAAGAGTACACGAGAGCATCAAAATGCCGTTTTCCCGGACAGAAAAGCACTAAAAAAACTTAAAAGCACCAGAAAAACGCTATTCTATCCGTTGGGGTGGTAGAGGCCGCAAGTTCAAGTCTTCTCACTCAGACCAAAAATCGGGATTCGTAAGAGCCCCGATTTTTCTTTTGTATTTACTGACTTTTTCCGCACTTTGAGGTGCGGATTTTTTGTTTTGCTCCCCCGCCTGATTTTGCCGATGGTAGACGCCAGTACATAGTTTGGTACATAGGTTCGGGATGACGCAGTCTGCAAACGGTAGAGGCTTTCGGGTCTACCCTCGGAAAGAAATAACGATTCACTCATTTCCGAAGCGCATATTTTCAGCCATCAAGGAGGATAAAATCATGGCAAGCATTATTTCAAGAGCAAACGGCACCTACCTCATCCGCATTTCCTGCGGCGTTGATTCTAACGGCAAGCAAATCTCACGTTCGAAGACGTTCAAGCCGTCGAAGCCGAATCTGCCCTACTCACGGCTTAATAAGGAGATTGAAGAGTTCACCGCTGCATTTGAACGCGAGATCGAAGCAGAGGGGCCGTTCCGTAATGTACGCCCCGACAAGATCACCTTCGCCGATTTCTGTACGCAATATCTCGAAATCAAGAAAAATTCGCTCTCGCCGCAAACCTACAATTTTTATTCCAAGGTCATCGAGGAAGAGCTGATGCCCATGTTTGCGCGGATGAAGATGAAGGACTTGCGTACATACCACATCCAGCAGTTTATCCAGTATCTCTCCACCGAGAAAAAACGCCTTGACGGGCGCGAGGGCGGTATTGCGGCAAGTACGGTCAAACGGTATACTACTGTTCTCCGTTCCATCGTTACCACGGCGTACAAGCTTGAATATATCGAGGACGACATCGGTCGCTCGCGGCGTATTGAGTTTCCCAAGGAAGAAACCAAAGAGGTGGAGGTATTCACGCTCGAGGAAGTCGGACAGATTCTCACGGCACTCGAAAGTGAGCCTCTGCACATTCGCACGGTTATCGAAGTGGCACTGTTCACCGGCTGTCGCCGCGGCGAGATTGTGGGTCTGAAGTGGAGCGATATTGATTTCGAGAACCAGCGTATTTCCGTCAAGCGGAGCATATACAAGCTGAGCGACGGCAAGGCGTGCGAGAAGGAGCCTAAGTCAAAGTGCAGCATCCGCACCATCTCCATCCCCGAACGGCTCTGTAAGACGCTCACAGAGTACCGTGTTCAGCAGAATCGACACATTGCTTACCTCGGCGACGGGTGGAAGAATCTTGATTACATCTTCACCGAGGAAGACGGTAACGTGATGCATCCGCACACACCGACAAAGCAGTTCGACCATTTTCTGAAGCGGCATGGGATTCGGCATTTGAAGTTTCACGGGTTACGGCACACGTCGGCGACGATGCTGCTTGCGAATGGATGCGATATTAAGACGGTATCAGCGAGGCTCGGTCATGCGGATATTGCGACGACGAATATTTATGTGCACTCGCTGGAGAGCACGGATCGCATGGCGGCGGAGACGTTTGATCGGTTGGTGCGGAAACAACCGACAATAACATGATTTATAGATACGATTATTGTAATACAAAACAGCGTACCCATTCGGATGACGCTGTCCTTTGTTTTACATATATCTTTTATACAACAATTGTTATCTCACACAAGTGCCGCCTTCATATCCTGCTTATTCATGTACATGGCGTGGTCTGCCTTAGCAAATACGTCTGTATATACACGGTCAATAAGCGGATCAAATACCGAAACGCCTCGTGCTATTGAAACCGGAACGGTTTCATCGTTTACCGTTATGTAATCAGCAGAGAATGCCAGGTCCATTTTTTCAATGAGAGCATGATACCGCTCGAGATCTTTCCCCTTTAACACAACGACAAATTCATCACCGCCGATTCGATATACAGAGCTTGTCTTGAACATATCGGTGAGTATTCTTGCCGAATGAACAATAAGCTCATTTCCGATATCGTGTCCGTATGTGTCGTTGGTTTTCTTCAGATTGTTTATATCTGCAACGATTACGCCGAAAGAGGGATTTCCGAGATTTATTTCCTTGTTGAGTTCTTCAATAGCCTCCGTGTAGGCAGTACTGTTTTTTATGCCTGTAAGAGAATCTCTGTAAGCAAGCGCGTTTATATATGCAGAATACTCTAGAATCTTCGCATAAGTGTCAGTAAGTACGCGTGCGAGTACACCGATTTCATCCTTTGAATCAATAACAAGATTTACGTTTTGCACGCCGACAGAGATGTTTGCCGCTGCGGCAGTGAGCTTTTTAAGCGGTGTGACAATTCTGTGTGTTACCCAGAAAGTATAAAGAATCGCAAGTGCAAGCACCACCAAAAATGCTCCGATTATGTAGCTGAGCATTGGACGTATGCCGCTTTGGATGTCCGCATATGCAGCGCGCAGCTCCAGGTTCATGCCGTTTTTAAGAGCTGTTGTAGCCTCGGTGTAATCCTCCAAAATATGGATATCCTCCGCAGGATTGTAGCAGGTTTGTTTGTCACCGCTTAACAGTAATGCATGACCGTTATCGTAAACGGTTATTTCATTCACCGGACCGAGCAGGTACTCAAAATCCATATTGAAGCCCAAGAATCCGACAAATGTGTCATCCTTATAAATCGGCGCAAGGTAAGAAACAACTGTATCGTCGGGAGCAAAGGTACTCTTGCGTGGCTGCAGCCATGTATTGTCGGATCCGATTACGTCAAATCCACACTCCTTGATAAACTCAGCATTAAAAAGGTCAAGCTCCGCGAATTCTTCTTTCGAAAGCTCATATAAACCGTCATTTTTGAATTTCGAATAAAAACCGGTTGTTTTCCCATTCGTCACTTCAGGCGAGAAACATATATAGTATGCGGTTGTTCCGGCAGTATTAAGTGCAACCTCATCAAAAAGGTGGCGTATTTCCTGCGTATAATTCTCAAGGTATGCCTCATCCTTCAGTGCGCCCGCACTTTCAAGCTCATGTAGTGCGTAATGCTCCATAATAGCCGCTGACTGCATAAAATCATTAAGCATATCATTGATATATGCGGCTTCCTTCTCTGAAACATTATTTAAAATTCTGTCCGCATCCTTATGCATGATATTATGCGTCACCCCGACTGCGATAGATGTTACAATCGCAGTAATCACGATAAGCGCGGTAATTACAACAAACAGTATTTTGCTTTGAATTGTCTTCATAGTATTTTGCTCCTTGGTCTTGCTTTATTAATTGCGCATTTACGCTCCCTCAACTCCGGTGAGTATGCGATGATAGCCCTCAAGCACTATCTTACCGCTTTCATCTGAAGTGCGTATTCCGCTGCTGCGGACGGTCACCTGACCGATATTCGGATGATTCCAACGATAACCGAGCTGTACTGCCTTTCCGTCATTTATCATCACACTCACAGAGTTATCAACATATTCTTTATCCTCGTGAGAAATGCGGCTGTACCAATAGTCGTAACACTCACTCGGGGATAACTTTTCCGTAAGTCCCAGAACACGCTCCATTACATCATCCACGTGCAGTTCACGTCGGTTGTTTTTCTCGTCAATTCGAATGATCCACAGCCCAATATCGTTTGCACGAAGGATATTTTTAGGATCGAAGTGTATCGTTCCGAATTGCTCTTTAAAACGGTTTATCTCCTCAATAGTCGCCATTCGTGCCTTATATTCATCAGAATTTTTGTGAATGTATTTCCGTGCAATCTCATCGGCAGTGCAAGGCTTGTCGAAAAGATAGCCCTGGAAAATATCCGCTTGGAGCGGTTCAAGTATGGAAAGCTCTTTCGCTGTTTCAACACCCTCACAGCACGCGTGAATAGCGTTGGTTTTCGCAAATTCAATTACGTTGCTGATAAGTCGGTAATTGTAGGTGTTCTTTTCGATTTCAGACACGAAGCTGCGGTCAATCTTGATTTCGCTTACGTCAAGCTGCTTTAAGTATCCGAGATTTGAATAGCCTGTGCCAAAATCGTCGATGGAAAAACGAACTCCGTAGGATTTTATATATTTAATAAGGTTGTAGTAATGCTTATTGCCGCTAAGCTGAACAGATTCGGTAAGCTCTACGGTCAAAGCGTTTCCCGGAAGCTGTACCTTCTTAAGGGCATCCACAATCTTCTCACCAAGGCGGCGGTCCTCAAACTGAACGGACGAAAAGTTTACCGCCACCTGAAGTGCCGGAATGCTCTCACGCCACTTTTTGCACTGGGCAAGTGCAGTTTCCAGCACCCACATACCAACGGGTTCAATAAGTCCCGACTGTTCGAGAAGCGTAATGAACTCGTCAGGGAACACTCTCCCGCGTTTTGGTGAATTGTAACGAAGCAGCGCCTCAACGCCATGAAGCTCGTAGCTTCCGCTTTTTATCTGCGGCTGATAGTACACCTCAAAGCTTTCAAAGCCATTCTGTGCGCTTTCCTTCATTTCCTCGAGAAGTATCAGCGAGGTGATTCTTTGCTGAACCTCCTCGGCAGAGAAAAACTCAATTCCACCAATGGGATTTTGACTCGCTTTTTTCAGTGTAATGTTTGCACAGTCGATAAGCTGTGACACGTCAAGGAAAACACCCTCATCTATCGGCACAACGCCGGCAAAAAGTGTACATTTATCCTGAAGTGTATCACTGATCTTCCTATAGATAGCTTCTACGGTCATTTGGGAGGTATCTTCAAGAATGATGGCAAAGTTATTATGATCAATATGATAAGATTCTTCTACTTTGTCGATCTCCTCGAGAATATCCGCAACATCACAGAGCAGCTGATTGCCGAAGCTTCTGCCGTGACTTAAGTTGATGTCTGCAAGCATGGGAATTTCAAGCATCATAAGCCATCCGGCACCTGCCTCAAGTCTGTTTTTGAGGTCATCGCGCAGCTTGGTTTTGTTCCAAAGTCCTGTAATGGGATTAAACAAATGGCGCACTGCCTCCTCTGACAAACGACCGAGCATAAGCATCGGAGCACCGTTTTCATCGTGGAGTATTTTGCCTCTGGAGTTAACCCATACGGTTTCGCCGCGCTTGTTAAACATACGGAAATTCAGATCGTGAGAATCTTTGCAGCCCTTGCATATTTTATCAAATTCATGCATAAACGTTTTACGGTCTGCCGGATGCACAATAGCAAGCAGTTCTTCAGCGGTGACGGTTTCTTTGTCGGAATTACCGATATCAAAAACATCGTTTATAGAGCCAAAAAAATGATTTTGATTGTTCTTTATATCATATACAAACAAAAAATCATCCGTAGTCTGATTAATTGCTTCGAGGTACCGTTTGATTGTGGCGAAGTCTTTTACTCCGTTTAATATTTTATCCATGATACTCTCCGTTATATTGAATTAATGTTGCATCTTCAACGCCGTCAAGCGCACGGATCTTATCCATAAAGAATGTATCGTTATTTTTGCAGAATACCTCGATTGCCATCTCAGTTTTATCTTTTCTCGCAGTTTTTGATTTGATGAAATACTTCATTTTGCCAAATGCACGGAGAATATCATCGCCTGCGGTTTCACCAACGTAGTGAACCACAAGTATGTAGATACGCCCCTTCTGCTGCTTGTGATGAAAAAGAATTATCATCAGCGTCATAACGACAGCGGCAACAAGTACCAATATGTACATCCCCGCGCCGGCGGTTATCCCAGTGGTGATCGCCCAGAAAAGGTAAAGAAGATCCAGCGGATCCTTAACCGCAGTACGGAAGCGAACGATTGACAGCGCACCGACCATACCGAGGGAGATCACGATATTCGTACTGATTGCGAGCGTAACCATAGCAGTCAGCACTGTCATACCAACAAGCGTTATCGCAAAGGAACGCGAATAAATAACACCCGTATAAAATTTTCTGTACACAAAGTAAATGACAGCGCCCATAATGAGAGCGGTTAAGAGCCCGAGCGCGGCGTTCATTAAGCTTACGCCGTCAAACGCACCGGATTCAAGAATTGATTTTTTTATAAAGTCCTGTACACTCATAGTCATCCTCCATTTTAATTCTCATACCAATATTTGAAGCTGTTCATATATTCTGTTTTTTCATAGCAAAGTACATATTTTGACACTGCTGTGAACTCGGATGCCCTATCCGGCAAAACATCGCGGACAACACGCGGCAAAAATTCGGTGTATTTCACTTCCATAACACACTTTCCCGGCTCAAGCACGGGAAGCGCGGGAAGCGTGTCATCAAAAATATCATAGCTTCCCACAGCAGCACGCACGTCCATATCAAAGGTGATACGCACCGTTCCGGCATCCAAAATCCACGGCTCACGGTCATAGTCAACGATGGTTCGGGGACGCATCACGTTACTGACACATTCCACATAGAATTCACGGCAAAGCGGGTATTTGCTGTGCAGCAAAAATTCATAGTCGCCATCGAGAATTTTGTAAACCTCATCTCTCGTGAGCGTTGCCGATTCTTTGAAAATGTAGGCACCGAACTTCTTTTTCCGTTCAAGCTTTATACTGCTGTCCGAACAGTTGTAGATACGTATACGGTACTTTTTTCTAATAAGCACGCCCGCGTCCTTTTCTTCGTATGCGGTGTTGAAATAATCGTCGAAGTACAGACTGCGTATCATATATCCGCCCGAGTGCGCGTGCTTGTCAAGCTCTAAAAATGGCGACAACCGTTGGCAGATAAGCTCTTTCTGCGCAGTATCGATAAGATATTTCCACTCGTGACGGTAGCGTTCAGTCTTCGACATAAACATCCTCCACGATCTGACCGCTTGCATCCACATAGAAGCATTTTGTTCCGTAAACCTTACCGTTTTCGGTCATGTATGAGTCAAACGCAGTCTGCGTCTGACCGCCCGCATCGTGGGCTTTTACTCGGATAAAGTACTGTCCCTCTGGCAGACGGTCAAATTCTGCTGCCGGAATTTTGAGATTTTCAAGCTTCACTATAGGATTTGTGAAAGTGTAGTCCTTTGCAAGCTCAAACGTGTAAGAGACATTTTCTGCATCGAATGTGTACGATGCTTCCCAAACGAGGCTTATCTTTGTCCCATCATTCTGCGGAACGCCGATGAAGAATGGCATAGGCTTATCAAAGGAATCCTTAAATCTTTGGTAGTTAGCTTTTATTTCATCAACAAGAGTGGTAGCTATAATATCGTATTGCTCCGAAGTGACCGGCATATAGAGAGCATCACGTCCGGTGTAAACCAGCGGCTTCAGGAGCTCGGCATAAGCTTTTGTATATTCCTCCACACGTCCATCGCACAACTGTGCATAAATATCCTCCACCGCTGCGGTGAGCGCTCCACGATAGGCATCGGACTTTAGACATCTCCTAAAAAATACATTGCCCCAATAGTTACTAACGCCCGACTCCCATTCACTGTAGTCGTTTCTCTCGAGGAGTTCCCATTCCTTACGTTTAAATGCGCCGTCAAGGTCCCATGAGAGTATGTACCAGCGGCTATCGTTTTGTGCACTGTATATATAGAAGTTTCGGCTCTGCGTGTCAACATTTCCGACGAGCAGCTGAAATGCCATCCAATATGCGACGTTTTCAATGTCGAAATCCTCTTCGAGTATTGTTTCTATCGGGATTGAATAGTCATTTATTCGCTCAAGCAGGCGTATGAGCTTTGTGTGATCGTCATCGCCCTTTATTTCAAGTATTTCTTCGAATTTTGCAATATCGTATCTTGGATCGTCTTTTAGAACTATCGTGTCTTCGTAACGGTAAAATTCGCAGAAGTTGATTTTGTAAAGATGACCTCGCTTATCAAGTCCGTGACGTTCAAGGGCTGTTTTGTTAAGCTGTTCTACCTGTGTGTAGATTCCGTAATCCTCAAATTTTGCATCCGGTCCGGCTGTTGTATCCTTAACGTAAAGGCGTACAAAGGCTGTGCGAAGACTCATCAGCTCATCAATTCCCGAAAGCAGGTCAAACCCTAACTTGTTGCGAAAGCGAAGTCCGTCACCCTGGTGCTTGTTGAGTGCTATGGTCTGCTGACCACGCCAGTCACCCTTGTTGTCCTTGATGCTGATTTTATAGTTTTTCTGCACATTTCGGCTGGATGACTGACCGCGTATCTGCACGGTACAGTTAGGTGCAACCTGACCGTAGCCAAGCTCCCCGGGTATTAGACCGTTCTCGTCGCCAACCTGAATAAGTCCGGCTATTTTATACCGCTCCACACCCATTTCCTCGTAATCGTAAGCCGAATAGGTGTTTATTTCCTCCCATGTGTGATCGGTATTCTCGGCGGAATTTCCTATGGAAACAGTGAGATACATCGTTACAATTTCGGTGTTGTTCTGCTGTTCATACAAGAGATTTTTATCGCGTATGTGAATGTTTTTTTCTGTCTGTATTTCTGATTTATCAATCGTCGTGCCGAGATTTGAATTTACGGCTAAATCAAATGTATCATCGCATCCGGGCAGAAATGTGGAAAAAGTCAAAATCAGACACGCAGCGGATAAAATCTTTTTTCTCATTTTTTTGTTTCCTCCAATTTATCCTCCAAAAATACTCCGAGTCTTGTAAACATACCGGAGCGGTCCTCCGACACAAGCGGCTGCACCGATAGAATATAGTACGGAAGCCGTTTTGTAAAATAATTAAGCCTCACTGCACATACGAAGGCAAATATCATAGCGGCAATCAAAAAGCCGAAGCCGTAATAGATATTGGAAAATAACAGCGATAAAAGCGAAAAGGCAACTGTTGTCGTGGCAAAGACTGCTGTAGTGATAAGCGCACCTTTATAATCTGTGAAATAGAGTAAGATCAGCATAAGCATATTTCCGATAGCATAAACACCGTACCCTACGCAGAGAGTGCGGAAATATCCACGCATGACCTCGTTAAATCCGAGCGGAAGCAAATCAAGAAGGTATCCGCCCAGTGCAATAACGGCGGCTGTAAATAAAAGCTGTTTGAGCGCCGTGTAGAAAAGCTCGGTTTTCAGTGTACCGATCATTTCCTTTTCGGCTTGCTTTATGTTGTCGATAGTGCCCTTATCGTTATAAAGGCTGTAGTGATTGCGATATTTGGGGTAAAAGTTTACTTCAACCGACACTACGAAATTTACGGTAGTCATAAGTGCGGTCATGAACGCAAGCAGTGCGGGAACGTCGTACCACGGCGCACCATAAAATAAGCCGTGTACCCTGACTCCAATGTCGGAAAACCACATTATCACAAGATGGGAAAACATACCGATATTCATAAACAAGCCGGAGAGTGCAAGCGGCAGGAAAGCATCTATCCATTTAAGGAAGGTGAATGCGCCGAGCGCTGTGTGCGGGAAATATCGGTGAAGCAGAATAACGTCCCATATAAGCATAACGCCATATCCCACGCTTACAGAGAACAGAAGCGACTCGATAATAGGAAGCTTCAGCCACAAAAGAAATGCACCGAGAAGTATGCTTACCGCAACAGACGTAAGAAACGAAAGAAAAATCCCCTTATAATCCTTAATTGCCGACAGAAAGCTCATAGCGTTCCATACGATGATAAGTTCTCCGAAAAGTGTGAAGCAAAGAATACCTTGCAAAAGGGTTGCACCGGAGAAAATGAGAAAAATGCCGTATAACACACAGCCGACAAGCAGCATAATAACGGTAGAACCCCAAAATGCCGGCAGAACCGCCTGATTCTTTTCTTCAAAAAGCATATCAGCCACATATCTTGTTACCACCATTGAAAAGAAGGATGATACAGTGACCGATGCAAGCAGAGTGTATGTTATCATACATATAAGCAGCTCCCTGGTGTGTAGTCCAACCCCAAAAAAGGTGCAGAGTGCCATTATACCAAGAAGTAGTAAAACGCCGAGAAGCATAGGTCCGGTACATATTACCGCCGCATATCCGTATGCCTTGGCGGAATTGAGAACGCCCTTCTTGGCAAACAGTTTTTTTAATTCGAAGCCAATTCCGGCCATTCCTTTTCCACCTCTTTATAAAGATCACGGTATTTCGTGAGCATAATAATATATCTGAAATTTTCGTATACCCGCTTCTGACCGATCTCGCCCATTTTCAGGCGAAGTTCTCTCGATTCGCAAAGCAGCTCCATAGCGTCAGCCAGCTTTGAACGCTGCATAGGCGGAGCAAAATATCCTGCCTTTCCGAGTGTATCACCCGGCTTCCCGTTGAGAAGCTCGCTGCAGCAGCCAACGTCCGTTGTTACCGCAGGACGTCTTGCGGCAAATGATTCGAGCACCGACAGAGGCTGTCCTTCCGAGATGCTTGTGAGCAGAGTGAAGTCGAGCTTTTCAAAATATTCGATGATGTTAACGCGGCCCGTGAAAATAATCTTATCCTCAAGCCCAAGCTGTTTTACGAGCGCATAGCATTCATCAGCATATTCCTGATCGTCCACACCGCCCATAATGTGAAGACGCACGTTATCACGTCTGGCACAAAGCTCGAAGAAAGCATATATCATGGTCTTAATATCCTTGATAGGTGCAAGACGAACAACCGCACCGATATCAACCATGCCGTCATCCTCCTTGAGAGGGATATCACAAAGCTTCTCATAGCTGATGCCGTTTTCTATAACTCTGCATTTAGAAGCATCACACCCCATATCAATCTGCGTGTACATTGCTCTTGTAAATAGGGATGTAACACGGAATGCCCGCTCATATGTAAGATCGGAGAGCATATAGAAGAAATCTATCCAGTGGGGCTTGAAGGCTCTTGCCACCCATTTTGCACGAATTATTTCTTCTTCACGTTCTCGTGTATAAATTCCATGCTCGGTGAGAAGCATGGGCTTTTTCGTTATATAAGCCGCCATTGAGGCAAGCAGTCCGCCGTATCCCGTGCAGATGGCATGATAGCAGTCTGCCTGCGGAATTTTTGAACCCATTAAATAAAGCACGGGCAAAAGACGGGAACGTACAGAATGAAATGTGTCCGAAAACGCAATGTACGGAAATTCGCTCCGACAGGTTTCTGTAAGGATATCAAGAAAGCTCTCACTTTTCAAGTATGACATCGGATTGATTTTTCGCACCTGATACATCTCAAAAAGCAGATCCCAGTTTGGCTTATCCGATGATACAAGGCACCGGAGTGCCTCCTTTTCCTCATCGGTAAAATGATGATGGAATATGCCCGTATCTTTAACACGCAGAGCATCGTCTAGAAAAACCTGCTCAACCTCAACTACGTTTTCAGGCAAGGTGTAGACAAACTTATCCCGATCCTCGGCTTTCGCGCCGATAACCCAAAGCACAAACTCATGCTCGGGCATTTCATTTATATATTGATGCATCCAAGTGGAAACGCCTCCGTTGATAAACGGATAACAGCCTTCCAAAACCAAACAGATTCTCACGGCATACTCCTATTTAAGTGTAATATCAACGGCGTCTGCAGCTGCACGAAGCAGATAAAGTCCGCCCGTCAGATGAGTGAGTTCACCGCCCGTAACATTGTCGGGCAATTTTTCGTTGAAGCGGACGAGAAACTGTGCCTCGTCGCAGAAATTGCCAATAGTTATCTTTACGCCGTCGTCGGTATATTCGGTTCTCGGCGAAACGGCGACAAAACGCTGTACAGCGGCAGATGCCTCTGTTCCGGTGAGATTTCGAAGTCCTGGAGCGGAGTCATAGAGCCAGGACAGATAGCCGTCAAAACGTCGCTTCATCTCACTCCAACCAAGCTGCGCACCACGCTCGGGGTCAAGTGCATCATCGGGGTGTGTAAAGTGGCTGTTAATAAAATGCAGATTAAGCTCCGATACGGCAGCCATAGTCAGAAAGTCATCCATTATGAAGCCGTAAACAACACGAGGCTGATCGACAACTCCGTTTTCATCCACCGAAAACTCCTGTGTACAGCCAAAGTCAAGCTCTGCATCCGCCATATCATCAAAATAAATACCGGAAATTGTTTTTATGTGAGGATATTCCTTTATCAAGAACTTTCTTCCCTCGTCAGACAAAAGGTTCGACGGCGGAACATACAGAGAAAACTCGGCATCCGGAAAAAGTGTGTCGCAAAGCTCAATAAGCTCGTCAAATGCAGACTTCATGGCAGTCTCGGACTGCCAGGTTTTGTAATCGTAATGGTCCTTGTAATCCTTGTTCGACAAAACGAGGGGCTGATGGTTGTAGCCGTGGTAGCCAAGCTCTCCGCCCTTTCGCAGAAGCATATTTCCGAAATTAAGGAATGTACCCGTGTCGGGGGTTGCGTCTGCTGTTCCGTCAACGTGATTGTCATAGGATTCTATGGCAAGACCGGTATATTTTAAGCCGTATTTGTCGGCGAAATTCATCATATCCGGCCACCAGATGTTTATGTAGAAATCACGAATAGTTGTGTGATAATCACGCTGTATATATTCGCTGTTACCGCTCGGTATCTGCGAGGGGAAGTCATCAAGGTAAAACGTGGATGCGTTTATAACGGGATACACGCACACATCCGAAAGCAAGCTGTATGACGCCGCGTAAAAACCGCGCATCGCTTTGTCATACATGCCGATATTATCTACGACAAATACGCCGTTCCCGTACTCTTTCTTCCAGACAAGAGGTACGCCGTCTGGCTCCCCAGCATTTGCATATACCTCTGCATCATCAGAAAGCACAACCGTCAGCGACGATTCAAAGGGATCGGAAACGGCAAATGCACGTCCTCCGCCTATCATAAAGTCCTCATGAGGATAAATGCTCTCTACAGTATAGTAATCTGTGGAAAGATCGTCAATACCGATCATCTGCGATATAGCAGAAGAATATACGTTGGTTTCAAGCACCAGAGGAAACCAAGCAGCTCCGCCGTCATGTACAAAGTCACAAAGATCGGCAGTTTTCTGTCCGAGGGGAGTAAGGTCGGCTAAAAGAACAATAATCTGCGAAAACCTGTCAAACGATGGCAGTGCATCCTTTGCCAAATCTACGGTAATGTGCCCAACCTTCATGTCGGCAAGGATTACGGAAAACTGCTCATATGCTATACATGAAGATACATCTTCGCTGCTGTGAATAAGGAGCGTGTTTTTCTCAAGAGAAGTGAACGCTTCATCTTTTGTTATAATCATATCCTGTGGCATCAGCTCAATACTTTTATCGTAGCGGTTTGCACGTATTCCGCTTAGTTCAACAAGGAGAACTGACGCAACAAGCGAAAACACAAACAGGATAACAAGTATTCCTTTGAATCTGAATCTGCGAATACCATTTATCAGCTCGCCCAAAATGCAAGCGCCTCCTTCGTTTTTGATGACATATATATGTGACTGTTTTCCGTTTCTTTAACAAAATCCTGTATCTCGTGACCTTTACCGAGAGCAGCAAGAAACTGTATTTTCAAGAGAATATACTCCTCTGCTTCGGGCCATCTTTCGCCCATCCTGTTAATAATCTCTCCTGCCGCATCGTAGTTTTTGCGTTTCAGTTCGTTTTCGACAAGGCGTGAGTAATCGTGGATATCGCCATCCACAGCTATTTTTTTGCTCATAAGCTGAGCGAAAAGCTCGCGGTTCATGACCTCTACCTGTCCTTGCATCAAATTCTGCGTCAGACAGTCCCATAAAAAGTCAATGTATTTTGTAAGAACGCCCATATCGTCAGGGCTTGCGGCATGCTCCGCTTCAAGCTTCTGCAGCATATAATCGTTTTCCTTGGATATCTCCACCATCGCCGTTACCGCATAGTGTACGACCTCGGTGTCATCGTTATTTCCGGCCTTTTGCAGGAATTCCACGTAGTCGCCCGGATTATCGTTAAGGACATCCATTATAATCGAGCGGCGTTCCCTCGCCGAGTTGATAAGCAGAGCTTCTTCGATCGGAATTGCAGTATCCGACTTTTTTTCGTCAACGGTAACACTTTTATAAAGCTCTGATTCAAGCTTTAATTTTTCAACACCGATCTCGGCAGAATCCGTGGCATCAAATGCAATCTGAAAATGCAGTATAAGCACAATCAGTATTCCCCATAAAGGGATCAGAAGTGCCACGAAAAACATATATTTATGTACAGACAGAACTCTTATTTTGATTCCGATAAACACAAGCAGACATACAAGAATATGTACTGCCGCAGCTATGATATAAAGCATATATCGCCTTTCTTATTTCACGACGGTGACGGTAATGTCAAGTCCCTCAAACCGAGGTAAGATGAATTCTATGTCCTTTTCGGAAGCCTGGGAGAGAATGAGTCGCAGTTTGCCGTCGTTTGTAATTCCGAGAATATCGTTAAGTCGGATTTTGCCGGTGAGCATATCGTTCGCTTCTTTCAAGGTGTGACCGTTAGGGTCAAACTCCAGCATAACGTAGGTCGATACCTTCTTTTCTGCGAGTGCGGCAAAATTCTGTACGCACTCTTCAAAGTATTCGGCGTTCATTATGTGAGTGCCGCTGATATACTGCTTTTCAGCGAGCGCGTTACCGTAATCGTATGCACGCAGAAGTGACATCTGCACAAGGTCACGCAAAATCTTGAAAAGGTTCACATAGTAAAGCGAACGCTGTCCCATATCTGCGTGCCACAGAAAAATCATCAGTACAAGCTCATCGCCGCGGTAAACGCCTGCCGCATACATGGGATATTCGCTTTTAAGCTCGGTGTTTCTCCATATACCGCCGTCACGAAGCTTTTCTATAACCGGAGCATAGGTCTGCAGGGAAACAGAGCGTGCGGCAATGTCCAAAAGATCTCTTGAGGCAACCTCAAGCCGTCCGAAAGCGTTATTTGCGTTTACGGAATATACCGAGATGCTTTTGTTTTCAAGTATCTCCTCGAATGTTTCGATTGTACGAAGATATAGCTGCTGCGGAGCAACGGTGTTGAGCTTTCGTGTAATGTCGAAAATCTTGCCAAAGCTGTCCTTTGAGCTAATGATCTGCTTCTTGAGGTCCTTTTTCTCACGAAGGGTGTCCTCGTATATCTCACCGGTAAAGATAAGCTTGTCTTCGAGAAGTCTGTTCTGCTCTTCGAGGTATTTGCCGTGCTCCTCTTTTTTCAGATTGACGTAACCGCAAAGTCCACCCACTAAAAAGAAGAACACAAATGCGAGCCAATTCGTCGGCTCATAGAATATTGTCAGTGGATCAGTACCTGCCATAACCTTTGCGATAAAATACGAAATACTTGCAAGTGCCGATGAAGCGATACCGAAGGACAAACCGTACAGCGTTGCCATAATAACGATAAATATCGTTCTGAAATCAACGATTGAAAAGATAACAGCAGAATCGGTTATATGTATAAACAGCTCCGACAGGAAGAAGAGCAAAAACAGCTCTATGATTTTTATCGCAAAAGAATGTTTTGAAAGCCATTTTTTGATTGCGTCCAAAAAAGTTTCGGTTTCATCTTTTTTGGTATTGAGATAAAGTGCGTACTGATCCTCTAAATCCTCGAGAACGGATATCTTTGCAAACCAACCGTATTCGTTTCGCAGTGCTGTATTCGTGGTTTTGATAACGCCAGCGGTATGGCTCTCGGTAAATTCCGTAGTTACACCGGGAGCGATTATTTTAAGCCTCTCGGCAAAATCGGAAAATGTGAGGTGAAACTCATCACCGACACTTAAAACTCCACTGCCGGCTTTCCAGTTATCAACGATACGGATAAGCAGATCCGACAAATCAGGCAGAGAAAGGAAATGCATCTTTGCCGTGGACGCTTCCGGAATACATACGGTTTTACCCGAGGATATCTGTTCAAATACACCATAAAGGAAATCGTTTTTATATACTGCGCTGTATAGATATGGAATCTGTACGGTCTTTATATCAAGCGAGTAGCGCTTTGCGTAAAATTCGCAAAGCTTTTCGTTAGCAGATGCCATTATCGCTTTGTCGGTTCGCTCACTGAATGAAGAATCGAGCGGAGAAAGATAGAGAATTTTGATGCCCTTCTGCATCTCTGCGGAGAACTGCAGAACCTCACGAAGCTCTTCTGCATCACTCTGATCGGTGGACTGGAATTTCAGTCCTGTCGAGAAAAATACAATAAGGTCAAATTCGTAGGTTTCAAGTATAGACTGGACGGAGGGTTTGCGCACACGGAACAGCTTTATTCGATCAGAGCCGCCGAGATCGGTGTTTCCGACCACCATAACCTTGCTTTGCGGGAATGTAGTATGAACAAATTCCTCGGTGAGGTATTCAGTGTTGCCGATAAGCAGGACTCGCTTCAGACGTACATCAGTATATTCCCCGATAACACTGCGTTTTTTCTGCAGATTTTCTCTGAAGGCAACCAGTGTTCGGTGATTGACGACACGCATAAGGCACTCAATGAGTACCGAGTCAAAAACGCCGCACATACCACTTGAGATCATCTGTAGCGCAACGTCCTGAGAAAAAGCTTCCTTGTAGCTGCGTGAACTTGTAAGCGCATCGTACGAATCCGCAAGGGCAACGACCTGTGCGCACAAAGGGATAGCATCACCGCGAAGGCCCTCCGGATAACCCGTGCCGTCAATTCGCTCGTGATGGTATCTGGCAATCCCGGCGGCATATTCAATGGTTTTTTTAGGGATATCCCCATGATTTGCCTCACGAATGGTCTGTTCACCAAACACAGAGTGTTTTTTAATTATATCGTATTCGACCGGAGAAAGTGTTCCAGGATAATAGAGTATACTTTTAGGAATTTGCAGTTTACCAATGTCATGCAGTGCAGATGCCATCGCAATGGCGGCTATATCTTCTTCGGGCACGGAAAGCTCCGGCTTATATGTACATAACTCGCGGAGGAGGAATTCTGTGAGCATTCTTACATGATAGATATGATATATGCTCTCACCGTTAAGTTCTCTCTCGTCGAAATCATCAGCAAGGTATTCGATTTTCAGTTTCTTAGAGTCATTTCTCGTATCCAAAACCAGAAACGGCGTTCCTTGCATCGTTGGCACCTCCTTGAGATAAGAATAATAGGAATAGTCGTTATAATTTGTATTGTACCCCATTTTATCATTATAGTATATCACATAATTGTTACGATGTGATTAACAAATATGGTCTCGATTGTTAATGCAAGCTTTGAATATTAAATATATTGCATCTGCACGCAGTCACACGTGTCTCTTCAGTATAGTCGTATTATCCATAATTTATCTTAAGCTTAAATCTCCTATTCGAGCAACATTTCGACAACCATTTTCATTCCAAGTCTGAAAGCATATTCAAATATCGACTCCTCTGCAAGACTCGCATACTCACTCCAACATGCGTCGAATTTCTCGAAGATTTCTTTCTGTTCATCTGTCATTGTTTTAAGTAACTCATCGTGATGTCGCGCGATATATTCCATCAGCCGCTTCATTTCGGGGGAATTGTTTCTGCTGTCGCTCTGCGGTACGATGTTGCCATACCATAATTCTTTTATCACACTATTCATAGGCTACGCCTCCTTTTCTATCAGCACAAC
>JAZRAB010000177.1:0-3318 GCA_045634345.1 Candidatus Flemingiibacterium sp.
CTTATCATAAGTTGTACTCACATCCTTTATTTGCGCGATCGTTACGCTCCGTAGTGTTTTATCGGTAAGCTCGGCAGAGATGAGCAGATTGTTATTTCTATCGTACCGATATATAATTGCTGATATGTATGAATAATTGATGCCGTTGTATGTAACAGGGGTGCGACTGATTAAAGCTTCTTTAGCTTCGGCGTTAGTCATAGGCTTGTCCGTGTATTCCACGTATCCGCCGCGGTTTTCTTTGAAACAAAAACCATAGAGACGTGACTGATATGTCCGAAGCACATACTATCCTCAATACAGCCTACCGTATACATGCCTTGAGATTTATTGCCTACGGGAAGCTGTAATATCATAGCCTTGCCACCGCAAAAAGGGCAGGGCTTAAGTCCGTTAACGATGCCATTTGTCATTCTGCTTTACCATCCTTTCGTAAAAATCCTTGTCAACCTCGACGGTAGTGAACCGATAACCGCAATGTGTGCATTCACGGCGGCGCTCGGTTGAATCTTCATCGGTCTTGCTATCTATTACCTTCGTTTTCTGATTGCAGTTAGGACAAGTCATTTTTATACCTCCATAAATAACCTTTATAAAATGTGCAGTTCTTGCAAGCGGCGTCGATCTCGTCGACAGTGCCTACGATATACGAGGCAGCTTCCGGGGCATCGTGGAAAGTACGGATAAGCGTTCCGCGCTTTGTGTATTGTTCCACGGCGCGTGTTCTTACTGTCCTGTACCTGTGATTAAAGCAAGTCCAAGAGCAGTAATACATGCTACCTTCTTTGTATAAATGATTGGGGGAGCGGATAAAGCGTCTACCGCATATGGGGCAATTCATTTCTTTCATAATTGTTTTCAAACTCCTTTAATGCATTTCTATACTTGGATGGAAAATGATCATAGATGGGAAATATAACGTATAGGAAAATCGCGCTTATAAATCCTCCGACCTTACCCCACCATCGTTTGCGGCGCTTAACCTCCGCTTTGATTTTTTCATAACGCCCTTCGCTATCTTTAACTTTAATAACCTCGCATATATGACGAAATCCGAAGAAAATCGGCGGTAAATGTGTTATGAGGTCATTTCCGTTGCGTATGACCGTATAACCGTTAAAACGCTCCTTTACCGACTTTTTTGCAAATCCCCACATAACTCTCGGTGAGCCAAAGCCGTAGCCCGTAACTTCAATGTCGGGACGATTGAATTTAATATATTCAAAGCAGAGATGCCCGATGGCGCCGCCGTGGGAGTAGCCGATAATCTCAATCGTCGTAACCGACGGATCTGCGATATCGGCGGCTATATATGGCTCTATAGATTTCCAGACTTTGAGAAATCCTCTGTGACAGAACCATAGATTTTTCATATCGCGATAGGGCTTGGCAGGGAAGTAGAAGTTGTTCCACCAATCTCGCAGGCCGTTGCTCTTTTGGAAATATAGCGTCAACTTACTCCCATCTCTCTCTATTGCATAAGAGGCGTCGTTTTCAACGTGGGTGTATTTTGCTCTTAAGCAAGCGTTGAATTTTTGAAGTAAATTACTCATCTAAATAAACCTCCGCAGTCCTATAACTCTTATGTACACATGCCTCGCAGTATTTGTGTCCGCCGATATCATAGTATTCGTCACCATCGTAGATCGGCTCTCCGCAATCTTCACAATAGGCGAATATCGGCGGCTCTTTTGCATTCGGGCATCCTGAGGGACATATATAACGTTGACAGTATTCACACATTACTTTTTTCTCCTGTTAGAACTCTCGGCAAGGAGAATAACCAAGCCGATAGTAAATGCGATGCCTACCAAACAACCAAACCAAAACGGATTTACATATAACATTTTTCGTTACCTCCAAATACAATGTTCAGGGCTTCGGGGATGGTCGTACACCATCCCGCTATAGCGCCCGTATTCCTCATAGCTTCGAGGAAATTATACTGATCTTGCCGAGGCTCCTTGCCCGGCATTTTTACTTCGAGATAGAATGCCATGCCGTCGGGGCGGTGCCCCCAAATATCTGCATCGCCCGGAGTTCCTACAGAAACGCGCCCACCGTATTTCGTAAAGAAATCTCCTACCGTGTGGTTGACTGCATAACACCCTCGCTCACATAGAGCTACAATGATTTTGTTTTGCAGTGCCGTTTCCGCGTTCATGCTTATAACCTCGCTTCGTATGATTTTTTAGTTCCGTCCAAATAAATAGTAGGTGTATCCTTGCTTGATGGCTTGAACTCACTCGCCTCGCCGTAACCGCCGTAATCGAGGTTGGCTGCCGTGTTTACGAAAAGCTTGTTTACGAGCATCACCGTACTGTTTTTCGTATCAATGCGGTGAAATGCCTGCTTCATAATCATTGGCAGGTGCGTATGCGAGTGAATATAGATATCCGTGTCGATGATAGACGCCATATCGGCAAGTCGGTTAGCCTTGGAGCCTTCCTTGCGTCCGCCGCCAGAACCGTGCAAAACGTATATGGTGTAACACATCTTGCGAATATTTCCACTGCCGTTCGTTTCTCTCTTTTTGCCCGCATCCTCGCCGAAACGGATGAATAACGTTGCGGACGTAGATGTATAGCGATTAGTCAGACCGAGCTGCGCGGCGATAAGCGCGGATAGGTTTATGCCTTCTTTTTTGTACGTGCGGTTTTCGTGATTGCCGTGAGTAATACAGAGAATTTTGTCTTTTATAGGCTCAAAAAGCTCGACCGCTCTCTGTATTTGCTCCATAGGATTAAGATCTTGCGAGTAGGTATCGCCAATGCTTGTGTTGGTTGCGTTGTCGATAATATCGCCGTTAAGAATGCAATAGGCGTGAAGCGTATTCTTTACGCGCTCAATGCGCTCGGTAAGCCTCTTGAGATCACAGTTCTCATCGCCCAAGTGTTCATCCGCAAAAATGTGTAATTCTACACGCTCAAGCTCTCGCGGAAGGTCGATCTTGATAGTTTTCATTTAAAACCTCACTTTCTTTAAAACTAGTAACCAATAGTCCAATCAGGGTGTCTGATATCGAAAGCATCGCCGCACTGAATGATATCAGGGTAGTTACTCATAGCTACTTGCTTAGCGTATTTATCAATCTCGTAAGCGTAGTATCTGACGTTAGTAAAGCCCATTTTATCGAGACAGTAGCGGCCCGTCCCAATGCCGTCGTACATAGATAAAACAACAATCTCTTCGTCGCGCGGAACATCTTTCAGAGCGCCGTTGAGAATATGTATAATAACCTCCGCCGTCCATCCATTGCCAAGCCCCTTGTATCTCTGCGCATCGCTCACGGCGCGTGTATATCCGTCGGGCAGTGTC
>JAZRAB010000178.1:0-7017 GCA_045634345.1 Candidatus Flemingiibacterium sp.
CGAGTAGCTGAGATTGATTTATTGATCGGTTCATAAGTTCACCTTCATAAATGTGTTAGTGAATTAATTTATGCGGCGAGGTGACGGTTTATTCCGAGATTGCACTTATTAAAAGGCGACTTCCCCTTGACATTTACATGAACATTTGATATAATATTTGTGAATAAAAATGCAAGGAATATATTACATTATGAATATAAAGCATCGTATCATGTGGAACATACTCCGCCCCCTTGTGGCTGTATTCCTATGGTTTAAATTCGGATACACTTCAGGACGCGCAAAGAATTTGCCGGATAATTACATAGTTTTGTCAAATCATGCTACAGACTATGACCCTCTTCTTGTTGGAACGAGTTTCCGACGACAGATGTATTTTGTGGCGAGTGATCACATCTCGCGCTGGAAAAGGGCATATCCGTTTATCGAGTTTGCTTTCGCTCCAATACTCCGCAAAAAAGGTATGAACGCTGCTCATGCGATAATTGATATACTCCGCAAACTGAAAAAAGGCGCAAATGTCTGTATGTTTGCCGAGGGAGTACGCACATGGGACGGTGTCACCGGTCCAATCGCTGAGACTACAGGACAGCTTGTGAAGCGTGCGGGCTGCGGACTTGTAACGTACAAAATAATCGGCGGATACTTCTTATCTCCCGGTTGGTCGAACGGTACACGGCGCGGGTATGCACGCGGTGATATCGTTAATGTCTACACTAAAGAGCAGATAGGTAAGATGTCACCGGAGGAGATAAATGAAGCGATAAGACTCGATCTTTACGAGGATGCGTATGCTCGCCAGCTCGAATCGCCAAGACGTTACCGCGGAAAAAGACTTGCTGAGAAGCTCGAGAATCTTCTTTTTATCTGTCCCGAGTGCGGAGCACACGAGACTATCAGCTCGGACGGGAATCGTGCGGGCTGCAGTGCTTGCGGCATGACGGTAACTATTGATGAATATGGAATGCTTGAAGGCATCGAGTATAAGACGGTTCGTGAGCTTGCGGCGTGGCAGGAAAAACAAGTGCACGAAGCCACTCTGTGCGGTGACTGTGACAAGATGGATATTGCCAAGCTTTTTCTCATCGGGGACGATGAGGGTGAGTGTGTCGCAACCGGCACAGCATATCTTGGCCCTCACGAATTTTCGATTGAGGATGTACATATACCGCTTGAGGATATTGACGATATGGCGATTCACGGAAGACGCACGGTGGCGTTTTCCTCTAAAAAAAGCTATTACGAGCTGAAGCCGGGTGACGGCGTGAATGCTTTGAAATTTGTATTATTGTATAGATATTATCGCAAGCAAAAAGATAATGCTTGCGCAAAATAAGGAGGACGTTATGGATTTTTCTGCCAAAAATACCGAGCTTTGGGCTCCGGTGATACAGATTGGAATAATTGCGGCTCTTATAATGCTTTCAAATGTGCTTCTGCGCAAGATACCATTCATAAATAAGAGTCTCATGCCTATCTCCGTTTTGTCCGGTTTCATTTTACTGTTGCTTCGCACTACCGGAATTGTAGATATAGATGCGATATTCCTTGAAAAACTGACTTATCATGCACTTGCGCTCGGATTTATCGCAATGGCATTGCGTGTTCCGGAAAAGCAGTCAAGCTCCGGTGCGCTTGTCGGAAGTAAGAGCGGCGCGTTAATTGTAAGTACATATCTTGTACAGGCGGCGGTAGGACTTATCATTTCTCTTGCGCTTGCATATACAATTATGCCGGACCTTTTCAAGGCGAGTGGTATTCTTCTTCCGATGGCATACGGTCAAGGCCCCGGACAGGCTAATAATGTAGGCACAACATACCAAGCACTGGGTTTTGTCGGCGGACGTACATTCGGCTTATCCCTTGCAGCGGCAGGATACCTTTGTGCATGCGTCGTCGGTGTTATTTATCTTAACATTTATGCAAAGCGCGGTATCATAAAGCGTGCCAAGGAGAAGTCCGAGGTTTCGGGTTCGGTTACTCTCGATACTTTCCAGCACAAGGGCGAGATTCCGATCTCCGAGTCGGTTGACAAGCTTTCGGTGCAGTTTGCACTTGTGGCTATAATTTACCTTGTAACATATCTTATAACATGGGGAATAACCTCGCTTCTCGCGGCCATTGCACCCGGTGTTGCAGAGACGGTTTCGACGCTTCTTTGGGGCTTCAATTTTATTATAGGTTCAGTTGTTGCACTCGGATGCCGCGCATTGTTCAACGGTCTCAAATCCGTCAAGCTGATGAGCCGTCAATACCGAAATAACTACCTGCTCTCGCGTATATCGGGTCTTGCATTTGATCTCATGATAATCGCAGGTATCGCAGGTATCAATATTGATGACCTTTCGGGGAATTGGCTTCCTTTCATCCTCATGGCTATTGCCGGCGGTGTTGTTACGTTTGCTTACCTTAAATTTATGTGTAAGCGTCTTTATCCCGATTACGAGCAGGAAGGGTTCTTCTCAATGTACGGTATGCTGACCGGCACTATCAGCTCGGGTATTTTACTGCTTCGTGAGGTCGATCCCGAATTTCAGACACCTGCCGCAAATAATCTTGTTACGGGAAGCTCATTTGGTATTATTTTTGGTGCACCGGTGCTTCTGCTTGTAAGTCTTGCGGCTGAAAATACCCTTATGTGCTTTGTTACGCTTGGGCTGATATTCATATATCTCGCCGCGCTTCTTCTGTTTATTTTTAAGGTCGGGAAGAAGAAATAATTTTACTGACATACGGCTTAAATGAAAGAAGGTCATCACAATGCAGTATTTTTGGGAAACGGTCGAATCGCTCAAGGCGGCGAAGATAAAAAATGTAGGCTTTGAGCATTTTGATTCGACGCATATGATATGGCTGACACTCACTCTTGTTGTTTGTATCGCGCTGTGCGTGCTTTATAAAAATGCAGATGCAAGGGGACGCAGACGCCTGAGAATCAGTGTGGCGGCGATTATTGTTGCACTAGAGCTTATTAAGATAATCGGACTTGTCGCTACCGGATCATTTACCGTCAAGTATCTTCCGCTTCATCTTTGCTCTATTAACATATTCATTATTGCAATACACGCCTTTAAGCCGACAAAGACGCTTGACAATTTTCTTTATCTGCTCGGTATTCCCGGGGCATTTCTTGCGATGCTGATACCAACGTGGACAGAGCTTCCGCTTGCGAATTTCATGCACATATTCAGCTTTGGAATGCATGTTTTTCTGCTTGCCTACCCGATAATGGTGACGGTCGGCGGAGATATCAAGCCCGAACTGCGTCATGTGCCGAAGGTGCTTGTGCTCCTTCTGTTCTTTGCTGCTATTGCGTATACGGTCAATGAGAACACGAACGTCCCGGCGAATTTCATGTTCCTTGAATCCGCGTCGGATATCGCGCCGCTGCTTTTCTTCAAAAAGCATTTCGGTTCACATCTTATCGCGTTTCCGGTACTGCTTGCCGCTGTTGCCGTGCTCATGTATGCTCCCCCGATGATATGGCGGCATGTGAAAAAGAAAAAATAAAAACTAATGCCCCCTATCGGCGTGACAAACTCGCCAATGGGGGCGTTAGTATTTACAACTTTTGGTCGGCACCCGTCGAATCGGTAAATATTGAACGAAAATCTCGATGTTATGTGCTACTGATTACGGTTTTATTGTATCTCGAAACTGTGAATGTTTCAAGGCAGCTTGAATTATTCACATTTTTGTGCTATAATCAAACAAAAGATATTTATAGCGGTTCGATGAACTTAAATTTGTAAAGAGGATAAGCAATGTACAAATATGAATATGAAACAGTAAGCTGTGATTTTGATGGCTGGGGTTTGGGCTCAGGTAACATATACAGTATCGAGGATTACCGCTCGATTATTAGCAAAAGAGCCGAAAATGGGTGGAGATATGTTGGCTGTATCCCCACAAAGCAGCGCGGAACAGGACATACTCAAGAGATAGATTTGATTTTTGAGAAAGAAGTATGAAACAAGACAATTTGAGTATGTCGAACAGATGAGAGCGGAGAAAAATCCTCCGCTCTTGTTATATTTCGGGGGCGGACGACCGTAAAATATAAAAAAATAGCTTTGGTGAAAACCAAAGCTATTTTGGAGCTGGTGGAGGGATTTGAACCCTCGGCCTATTGATTACGAATCAACAGGTCTAAATAGCCCCTTTGACACTCTTGATATTGGTCTTTACAACCTTTTTCTCGGTCAGCATTGACCGAATCGGTAATTGATGAACGAAAATCTCGCCATTAGGTGCTACTGATTACGTTTTTATTGTATCATAAGATTATGAATATTTCAAGAGGGGTAAAAAAATCAACAGACGGATGTACTCCGTCTGTCGAAGATGTGTCAAAACTCGTTGTATTTCTCCGCATACTCTTTTATGTTAAGAATAGAAACCTCGTCCCAATCAAGACTTGCTAATGTATCAGCGTTAAAGGTGCTTCTTAAATATGCGGTCTGTACATTTCCATATTCTTCATAGAAAACAAACTTGACTGTCATATTGTAATCGTCTTTCATTCTATACAGTATGGTGTATTGAATTAAAAGAGCATCAGCAGGGTGAGGTTCTGTCAGTAAAAACTTAACTGTTGAATCATCGGCAGCGACATTTTCGACGTTTGCTTTGCCAACAACACTTTCGGCTAAATCTTGTAATGCTTGTCTTTTTTCTGCTACTCCACTAGTACCTGCGGTTATAAAACGCCATTCCGCTTCGGTAAGTCCAAGTTCATTATTGGGGTCATAGGTTTGATTGTCGGGTTCATAAGTTTGATTATCAGGCTCAACAACGGTGGAGACTTCGTTTTGTAAATCGTTCTTTTCTTCGCTATTAGAACACCCTACCAAAAAGAACATCAATATAATAGCGCTCAATAAAGAGCAAAGTATTCTTTTCATATCTTTACTTGTACAACTCTCTTTCTATACAACATCCTTGATAAATCAATCAAATACACATATAGTATATCATAATTTTATGAACTTTTCAATAGCGATATTGGTTATATTTCGGGAGCAATCGACAGTAAAATATAACAAACAAATCCAAATGGAAGGAATATAGAAAGGCAGGAAAAAAGATGGTCGGAAAGAAAAAGGCAACTGAAAGGATGGTTTGACAACAAGGTTATGAGTCTTGTTTGTCAAACTTTACTTTCTACCAAAATGAGTATGAAGAAACGGCAGAGCGTAGCGATGACGGTTCTTCATACGGCAAAAGAAAACGCTCTCGGTTGAGCGTTTCGCAAAATGGGGTTATACCCTTTGTCCTCGTCCCTATTGGGATAAAAAAGCGGTTATAGTCTTAACTATCAAAACGCAAAGGGGGTGCGACTATGGGAAGAAAGAGCGGTAATATCACTATGCAGTTGAACAAACGCATAGACGATTTGCTCCGCATCGGTGAGAAGAAAGTGAAAGATGACCCGACAAACTCAAATCGTGTCGAGGGTATTCACTCGGTACAAACCGCTTCAACATACCGAGCGGTAGCAAAGCAACTGGGGGAATACCTCAAAGAGCAAGGCGTGAGAAACATCGGGGATATTGACCGAACACACATAGCAGGGTTTATGTCCGAGCGTAAGGACTTGTCTGCGTTCACGCATAGCAAGGATTTGTCGGCTATCAACAAAATACTTGATACACGCTATACAGTTCGAGATTTCGGACTACCACAACGCAGTTATCACGATGTGTCAAACAACAGAGGTCTTGCGGTAAGAGATACGAGCGGAGCAGAACGCAACCGAGAGGCACTTTCTTTTGTTCGTGCCTGCGGTATGCGTAGGGAGAGCATAGACCGAATAACGCCGAGCGACTTTTTAAGAGATAAAGACGGTCTGTGTGTCGGGGTACATCTCATTGAAAAGGGTGGCCGTGAGAGAATGGCGGTTATTATTGAGCAAGACAGAGAGCGTATAACCGAGATTGTCAATAGTGCCATAGTACAAAACGGAGAGCATCAGCCATTTTTGAAAGCCCCCGACTCAAACGCCAATCCGCACTATGAACGCAGAGAGTATGCCGAGCGATTATATACAGACCTTATCAACGCAAAGGAGAGCGGTTTCGACTACTACGCCAATATGAGAGAGCATTTTATAGATGAGTACAACTTTGAGAGAGCCACACACGGCAGAGCCGAGATAATCAAGGGGGTTGAGCGTGATACCCTCGCGGAAGTCTCCCAAAATCTCGGACACAATCGCATCAGCGTTGTGTATTACAGTTATTTGAACATAGCATAATTATATTTTGCTTGTTATTACATAGAATATATTAAGCCCGAATGGGTAATACAAGTGGGCGGAAATAAAATGGTAGGGCTATCGATACCTCTCTTCTCGGTAGCCCTATTTTTTTGCTCGAACACCTTTCCTCTTTATTTTTCCAAAAAAATATGAATAATACATGTGTAGCAAGTAGCAAAACACTATTTTCTCACATTATATCAACTACTTTAAGGCTACATCGTGGCAGTTATCATTCCTGCCACGATGTAGCACAATGTAGCAAAACCATAAAAATACTAAAAATAAGGAGGACTCAATATGAGTAAAACTCGCACTATGAGAAGTGCTTTTATAAGAATATCAGCCACAAACAACACAAAGGACGGCTTGGTGGAATACACCAAAGAGCAAATCAAGGCTATGGTGGAGGGGCTTTGCGACAGATACACAGACACCAAATACGCCTACATTTGCCACGACAAAGACGTTTCCCCCGACGGAGCCGTCCCGACACACTTTCATATTTACTTTAAGTTCAAGACATCTATACACTTTCCCTATCTAAAAGAGGCTTTTCCCTATGGGGACATCGAAAATGCGAGGTCGGCTAATGCTTGTGTTCAATACCTCATACATAAGAACAATCCCGAAAAGGTACAGTATGGCAAAGACGAGGTTATTACCAATTTCACACAAGAACAGATTGACTATCTGTTTCTCAACAACAAGAAAATGGAAAAACTCAATGAGGAGTCCGAACTTGCCGACATTTTGGA
>JAZRAB010000179.1:0-7514 GCA_045634345.1 Candidatus Flemingiibacterium sp.
CGCACCGCACCGCAAGGAGCAACAATGTGCGGAGCGGCAAACCCGTCCCTTTTGTTTGCCGCGCTCCACGCGGCAAACAAAAAAGCAGTCTGCGCAAAAGCGCAGACTGCCGAAAAATCAAACGCCCGAATATGCGGCAAAACCGCCGTCTACGGGAACTACAACGCCGTTTACAAAGCCGGAAGCCTTGTTGTCAACGAGCCAGAGCAGAGTACCGATGAGATCATCGGTCTCGCCGAAACGGTTCATCGGGGTGTGGTTGAGTATCTTCTCGGAACGAGCAGTGAGAGAGCCGTCGGGATTAAAGAGAAGCGCGTGATTCTGGTTGGTGCAGAAGAAGCCGGGAGCGATCGCGTTTACGCGGATGCCCACCTTCGAAAAATGCACCGCAAGCCACTGCGTGAAGTTGGAAACAGCCGCCTTTGCACCCGAGTACGCAGGAATCTTGGTGAGGGGGCAGAACGCATTCATGCTCGATACGTTGAGTATGACGGTATCGCCCTTCTTTGCCATATCCTTCGCAAATACTTGAGTGGGAAGAAGCGTGCCGAGGAAGTTCAAGTTGAATACAAAGCCGATTCCGTCGGGATCGAGATCAAAGAAGGTCTTGACATCCTCTGCCGTTCCCTCGAGGTCCTCGGGGAAAAGGTATTCCTTTGTGGTAGTGCCCTTGGGATTGTTTCCACCCGCGCCGTTGAGAAGAATGTCAACAGTGCCAAGCTTTGCGAGGATCTCCTCGCGTGCCGCTTCAAGGCTTACCTTATCGAGTACGTTTGCCGCAACGGCAATCGCTGTGCCGCCGTCAGCGGTGATCTCGTCAACGATCTTCTGTGCCGCCTCGAGACGAAGGTCACAGACCGCAACCTTTGCACCGCATGCCGCGAGAGCCTTTGCAAATTCGGAGCAGAGCACTCCGCCGCCGCCGGTTACGAGAGCAGTCTTGTCGGAAAGGTCAATTTGAAAAGGTAATTTCATGATGATATCTCCTTTTATTTTTGATATTATACTTATATTTTAACTCAAACAAATTCAAAACGAAAGCGTTTCGGGGAAACTTATCAAAATTTTTACGCAAATATAAAAATTCACACACAGAGATGGTAAAATCGTATGTTTTCATCCATTCGCGTGTCACGGCAGCATGGAAATAAGTCCGCGCACCGTAGCATCGAGCGGACCATCCGCCACGGTGATGTCACGCCCGAATATCTCGGAAAGATGCTCGTCTATCCCCTCTGTAAGCGCGCCGCCGCCGACCAGAATTATACGGTCCGCGACTGATTCTTCGCCGCGCTGACGAGGTAGATTCTTTAAAATCGAGCTTATTATATTGATTACATCATCAATGTGAGGCGTGCAGCTATTGAGCAGCTCCTCCGCCGAGACCGTGATGCGGCGCGGCATACCCGTTGAGCTGTCTATTCCCGAGAAAGCAATCGGCTCGGGGGCAAGATTTGCAAGGGAAAGTAAATGCTTTGCTTCGCGTGCGTCTGCCGGGGTTACGGCGAGGCTGTGTTTTCTTCGTATATACGCAATTATCGCGGTGTCGGCACTGTCTGTGCCGCCGGGGATAGTCTCGGTACGCATAAGCTCGGCGGCGCGTATGTAGGATGCCTCGACGGAACCGGCGCCGATATCGCAGATTATCGTTCCGCTGTTGGTATCTCGTTCGGATTCATCGGGAACAAGGCCGCATCCGAGATACGCGGCGACGGCTGATTCGACGAGGGTTATTTTACCTGTATGACAGTCGCCGAGAGCGCGTGTGAGCAGTTCACGGTTTCGGCTTCCGAACCCCTGCTTTGCCGCCGCGATGATGTGTTTTTTCGTGCGTGGGGCGGCGATCTCGAGACAGCGGTCAAGTATTTCCGCCGCTAGATTGAAATCGGTTATATTGTTATCGACTATAGGCCGGCGGATAGTGACCGTTCCCGGAGCACGTCCGCGAATGAGGAGCGCTTCGGTACCGACGGCTATGACGTTGCCCTTGGTATCGACCGCCGCGACATTCGGCTCACGGAGCACTATTCCTCTTTCTTTATCGCAGATTTCGATGTTGCGTGTACCGAAATCTACCCCTAATGTTATAGCCATGGTTATCTCCTTTTTTGTTTTTTATGCTTCGATTAGCGTTGCTGCCACGCGGCGCGGTGCGCCGCCCGCCGTGGTTGTGAGGGTTCTGCCCTCACGCTCCCGGTCTGGGGAGGCGCTGTCTCTCAAGCAGGTCACAAGCGACACTGCTGCCGATACCTCCCCCGACACCCCCGCCCGGCTCGGCTATCTCGGCTCTCGCGTGATTATTTTTACGTAGAGTTGCTTTGTTCGATAAAAGATATTAATGTTGCAAGAGAAACGATAACCTCAAGCCGGTCGTTGGGTAGCGAAGCGGCGGAACGGGAGTGAATGACTGCCGGTGGCAGTCTGAGCCGTGCCGTGACCGAGCCGCAGCGAGACACCGAGCGCAGGCGGAGGAGCCGGAGCGAGGCGGGTCCCGACTACCGAGAGCGTCCCCCTCGAAGCTTTAGCCGAACACTCTGTGAGCGAATGCGTATATTAAAGTTCTTTGCCAGATGCTTTCAGCACATCTTCGATGTGCGGCAAGAAAGCGACTCGTTCTCCCAAGCTAACGCAATTCACTTCTTCCCGATATACTCACAAGCCTCAATACCAAACTCTCGCTCGATAAGCTCGCGCAGCCTTGCTATGGGCAGACCGACGACGTTGTAGTAGTCGCCGTGAAGCTCTTTGACGAAAAATCCGCCAAGTCCCTGCACTGCATACGAGCCTGCCTTGTCGAGCGGCTCACCCGTGTCGGCGTAAAACTGCGCCTCGCGCTCGCTTATCTTGCCGAATACCACTAGCGTTTCGGTCGAATCGGTCACGGTGCGCACACGTCCGCCGATCCTGCCGACGAGCGCAATGCCCGTAAATACCGAGTTTTCGTCCTCGGAGAGGGAGAGAAATGTGTCGCGCGCATCGTTCTTGTCGTGCGGCTTGCCGAGTATTCGCCCACCGTGTGAGACGACGGTATCCGCGCCGATTACGATAAAATCGCCATCCGATGCAAGCTTGTCTGCGACTGCGCTTGCCTTGCGCAGTGCCAGCTCCCGTACCAGCTCATCGGGGGTAGAACTTTTGCAAACAGTCTCGTCACAGTCGGAGACGATGACCTCAAACTCCATGCCGAGCATGGAAAGAAGCTCGCGGCGGCGTGGAGAATTTGATGCTAAAATGAATCTCGGCATCATTTCGCAAGCGCCCTCCCGACAAGAAGTGAAAGTATGATGAACAGCACCACCGCGAGAGTGAGCTCGATGCTTATTGCGAAGGTGAGCTGAAGTATGCCGAGGTCGAGCACGAGCGGCGAGTTCATGCCGAAGTCGATGCCGAACGCGAGCCACGACAGCGCGGCAGTCCCCTTGCAGATATTGCCGACGAATGTGCCGACAACGATACCGACAAGGACTAAAAATGTATTATAGAGCTTGTTTTTTCTCATTGTTTTTCTCCTTGGAGTTTATTTGTGCTTCGATTGTTGGTACTCCTTGCGGTGTTTCACGCCCCCTGCCGTAGTTGCGAGGGCTCTTCCCTCGCGCTCCCGGTCAGGGGAGGCGCTGTCTCTCAAGCAGGTCGCAAAGCGACACTGCTGCCGCTCCAATCCGCCCTCCCCCGACACCCCCACCCGGCTCGGCTGACTCGGCTACTGCGGTTGTGAATTTGATGCAGCAAGTTGCTTTATGCGGTAAACAGTATTAATATGGTTAAAGAAGCGGTAATATCTTCGATCGTTGGGTAGCGAAGCGGCAGAACGGGAGTGAATGACTGCCGGTGGCAGTCAGAGCCGTGCCGTGACCGAGCCGCAGCGAGACCCGAGCCGAAGCGGAGGAGCGGAGGTGAGGAGGGTTTCCGCCTTGCGAGAGCGTTTCCTTCGAAGCTTTAGCCCGAACACTCTGTGAGCGTATGCGTTGTGTAAAGTTCTTTGCCGGATGCTTTCAGCACATCTTCGATGTGCGGCAAGAAAGCGACTCGCAACTCCTAACTAACGCAACTCACTTCTTCCCTGTCGAGCCAAACCCACCGGTACCGCGAGCTGTCGAGTCAAGCTCGTCTGCGGCGATGAGATTTGCGTGCAGGACGGGGATAAACATAAGCTGTGCCATGCGCTCACCGCGCGCTATCGTGTACGGCACGTTCGACACGTTGATGAGCGAGACCGATATCTCGCCGCGATAGTCGCTGTCTATGACGCCGATACCGTTTGTTGCGGTGATGCCGTGCTTTATTGAGAGTCCGCTCCGTGCCGCGAGTATCGCAACCACACCGCTCGTTTCGGGTGCTATCGCAATGCCGGTCGGGATGAGCTTTCGCTCGCCCGGCGCGATGGTCACATCCTCCTGTGCGGCGCACCGCAGGTCAATCGCCGCCGAGCCGTCCGTGGCGTATTCGGGCATCTGCACACCCTCTCGGAGCAGCTTTATTTTCACGTTGATGTTGCTCATTTCGATATCCTCCTGATACCGCCGTCGGGCGGTGTTATGGTCTTGCCGTTAAGCAACGCCGATGCCGTCTCGGGGGACTCGTCGGTGAAGATGAAGTGACCGCCGCGCAGACGGTACTTTATCAGCTCCTCGCCCTTGTCCTGCATGAAAACGGGCACGCTGTTGTACATGATGTTTCGGTGCTTATATGCGCGCACCAATGGGAACTCCGCGCCTTTGCGGTCACGCAGTATAAGAAGTCCGCGCCGCTCGCATTCCTCGCACGAACAGAGGTCGCGTATCACGCACTTTTCGAGCGTCATAAGCGGTATTCTACCGTAAATTATGGGCGTAAGAGAAAGGTCTCGAAGCTGCGGCAGTGTAAGCTCGGGCGACGCGATGAGGTCCTCGAAGCCGAGTCTTGTCAGTACGTCGGCTGTCCATCTGTTGAATATGTTCAGGCGAAAGTCGCCGTGGATGCGCATACCCGACGCTCTTGCAAGCGCGAGATGCCCGAGATTTGAGACAAGCACGTGCTCGATCCCCGCATTTTTTGCCGCGCGGAGCATGTACGCAACCTCGCTCATCTGCGAGTCGAACACCACAGGCGGTATGATAACTCCGCTAACGCGCTCACGCATTTCGGGGGAGAATTTTTCAAGCGGCAGGTAAACTATATCCGTGTCCCCGATATCGTTGGGGATGCTTTCATACGACAAAAAACGCGCAGCTTTTGTCTGCTTCTGCGGCTTGTATTCGGGAATAGAAAGCTTCCCTTTAAGCCTTGCCTCGCGTCGCGGCGTCAGAACGGCGCAGAGCGCACCCACCGCATCACGGCGCAGAGCGTTGAGCGCGGAGAGTGGGAGTATCAGCCCATCGTCGAGCTTCAGCTCACTCTCGCCCATCTTGAACGGCGAATTGCCGAGCTTTTCGAGGTTTTTCATGACCGCATCGGGCGTCAGCGGACGGTTATGCGCCTTGTCGGGGACTTGTCCGTACGCTGTGACCGCCTTGCCGCCTACCTCGGCGCAAAGCTCTATCGGCTTGTTTTCTTCAATGCGTGCTTTAATGTTCATCGGACGGCGGCGGTCCTTCATAAGAAGCGCGAAGTTGGCGGCACTTTCCGCCTCTGCCGTGCGTGATTTGTCCGCGTCCGTGCGGATTCCGAGCATGTCGCGTCCGAGCTTCGCCTTAAAATATCCGTCCGTGAAGCCGCTTCGGGAGAAAAGCGCCTGCAGACGGGCGATTTCGTCCGCAGTTGCATTCCTCCTCTCATCAAGCAGTGTTCGGTAAATGCTCGTTACGCCGTATACGTATTCGGGGCTTTTCATTCGCCCCTCGATTTTTAATGATGCTGCACCGAGGGACAGTATTTCCGTGATGTGCTCGGCAAGGCAGATGTCCTTAAGGCTGAGCGCGTACGTGTCTTTTGCGCCTGCGCCGCATTTTCTGTACGGTAATCGGCAGGGCTGCGCACATTCGCCGCGATTGCCGCTTCGTCCGCCAATAAGTGAGCTTGCGAGGCAACCGCCGGACTGCGACACGCATATCGCGCCGTGAATGAAGATCTCCGTTTCAATCGGAGACTCGCGGCAGAGCGTTGTGAGGTCGGCACACGACAGCTCGCGCGCCGCGACCATACGCGAAAAACCAAGCTCGGCGAGTACTTTCGCCGCATCGAGATTGTGGCCGAGCGCCTGAGTCGATGCATGCAGCTCGAAATCGGGGAAATAGCGGTGTATCAGCCCCGCCGAACCGAGGTCTGCAACGATAAGCGCATCCGCACCAAGCGTGTAAAGCTCCTCGACGTAGCGGAGCACGTCGTCCATCTCGCGGTCGTGTATAAGAGTGTTAAGCGTAATATTCGTTTTCACGCCGTAAAGACGGCATTTGTCAATAGCATCGCGCAGAGCGTCGCCTGCGAAGTTTTTGGCATTCATTCGCGCGTTGAACGCGCCGCCGCCGAAATATACCGCATCGGCACCGCCTGCTATGGCGGCATCGAGCGCTTCGGGAGAGCCTGCAGGGGCGAGCAGCTCGGGGGTGGTCGATTGTTTTTTCATTCAGATAAACCGTCGCTTTCGTTGTCGGTTAAAAATTTCGGCGCAAACGGAACAAATTTGCCCCGAGGTCTTGCAATTTAGTCTGATACAATGTATAATATATCTGACGGTAAAAGTCTATATTATATATTATAATATATATTTGACGATTTGCAAAGACCTTTGACGAAATTTTCAGAAAAAAGTTACCGTTTAAATATTTCAAGGAGATACAAAAATGAAACGACTTTTCCTCATCCTTGCAATTCTCATGCTTGCGGTGCTTACATTCACCGCATGCGGCGATACGGCATCCAATACAAACGATGTCCCGTATGAAGCAGGTATAATCGATGAAAGCGGCTATTCAAGCAAGTGGCTCGGACTTTCCTTTACCCCCTCAGATGATATCACCATAGCAACCGAGGAAGAGATGCGCGAGTTCGGCGTGCCGACAGACGAGGGGACGGCAAGCAATACAGTTTATGAAATGATGGCAACCGACACCGAAACCTTAGGCAGTGTTGTTATTATGGTCGAGGCTGTTGTCGCGGACTTGACCGCAGACGATTATGTCGGCGCGTTGAGGACACAGCTCGACTCACAGCTTGACGGTATAACCTATTTGGATGTAGTTGAGCAAAAATTCGCAGGTGCATCATATACCTGCTTTGAATACAGCATAGATGCATACGGAGTATCGCTCAACCAGACCATGCTCATAAGAAAGCTTGCCGACCGCATCGTTACAATCTGCTTCACCTACAGCGATGATGCAGAATTTGAAGCACTCTTCGACTGCTTCAAACCATATTGATATAAAATTCGCTTGTGGGGAGAGCGTAGCGACTCCGCCGCTCGGCGTAGTTTACCGCTCCGAGCGTTGATGCTCCCACGCGGTGCTTTGCACCGCCTGCCGGTATGAGGGGGGGCCGGCCCCCCCCCCCCCGGCGGCCGGGGGGGGGGCTGCGTGGGGGCGCCCCCCCCCCCCCCC
>JAZRAB010000180.1:0-4811 GCA_045634345.1 Candidatus Flemingiibacterium sp.
TGTTAAAACAAGGCGGTTATCGCGTCGGGTGACACAAATATGAGAGCCTTTTTCCGAAATTATTTGATTGCCTTGTCGAGCCATTCGAGCGAGCGGCGAACCATCTCGTCTCCGAGCTCCTTGTTTGCCTCGCGTGCGGACTCGGTAAACCAGTGCTTTATGTCATCGATGCGCTCAAGCTTTACCGCTTCGGGGTAGAGTGACATGAGAATGGAGCACTCGTACTTGCCTGCATGATCGTAGCCGGTAGCGTTCTGAACCTCGGTAGACATGGTGGGAATGACCTTGATCCAGGAGAACGGATCGTCACCGCCGCCGAGATTGTCGTAATAAGCAGCGTAGTTCTCGCTGCCCCACCAGCCCTCGCCCTGAGTTTTTTCAAGGTAGCGCATGGTTGCACGCTTTGCCGCCTTCATATAAGAAAGAGTCATTGGCATAAGCGACTCCTGCTCAAACTGATGGTGGATAACGACATAAATATTACGGTTGCCCGCAGAGAGCAGACTCATGAAGATGCCGTAAAGATATGCCTCAAACACGTCCTCCTCGATATGTACCGTGCCGCTCTCGGCGTTGCCGACAGCCCAGCTTGACGGGGAGTACGCAATGGTAGGAGCGATAATGATATCCTTCTTTTCTGCAAGCTTCTTTACAAGCCCTTCAGCGACGAGTGTGTCGCATCCGTAGGAGCAATGCGGACCGTGGTATTCAACAGTACCGCCTACGATAACGAGAGGGGTTCTGTTTTTCTGCCCGTCCTTGATCTCCCTCGGGAAAATCATATTAAGTTCCATAAAAATTACCAGCTTTCCTTAATATGGTGTTATTCGGCGTAGCCGAGAGTGGTGTAATACGCCAAATTTATCTGACGGTTGTCAAGTCTGCCGTACTGCACGACAATATTGCCGTCCGACGAGAGCTTCATAGCGTACTGCGTTTCAAGAGGAATTGCAACTCCGCACATATCGTCGAGGTTGTTCATTCTGAAGCAGCGTACACGCTTTGCTCCGACAGTCCACTTGATAGTGTTGCACACATCGGAGTCGGTGAAATAAAGCGTAACGTCGATAGTCACGGGGGTGTCGTTGTCGTTGACAACGATCACGGATTCGTGACCTTTAAGCTCTCCCTCGCCGGGAGGCGGAAGCTCACAGTCGGGGATGAGCCAATATTTTTTACCGATTCCGTTATTACACATCGAGCTCAATAATTCCCTTCTTTAAGTAATCAGTCATGGAGATGCAGCTGTCCTTGCCGACTGCAATACCCTTTTCCCAACGGCAGCCGAAGGTCGGACCGGAGATAAAGGTGTCTACCTGGAATGTCATGTTTTCTTCGAGTCTGTAGTCGGAGGAGGTCTCCATCCACGGAGCCTCAACCTCGATCATACCGGTGCCGTGGCAGGGACCGTATACGAAGTTGTCCTTGAAGCCGTTCTCCTCATAGAGCTTGTAGAAGCCCTTAGCGATATCGCTTGCCATTACGCCTGCTTTGATCTGTGCCTCTGTCCATTCGTGAGCCTTGAGGCAAAATTCAACGATGCGGCGGCGCTCACCCTCGAGCTTGCCCATTACGATCGGCAGACCGATAGAGGGCGAATAACCGTCAATCTTTGCGGAAAGGTTGAGCTGTACTATATCACCCTTGCCGATAACGCGGTAGCCGGGACGGGAGATTGCGTGCGAGGTGGACTTTTCGGAGAATACGTACATGGGAAGTCCCTCGTACTCTGCGCCCTCCTCGTAAATTACCTGCTGAGCGACACCGACCATTGCAAGCTCGGTAACGCCAGGCTTGATTTTGCGGATAACTTCGTCGGTAGCCTTTTCGATAATGCGGAAGCCTTCCTTGATGCAGGCGAGCTCATTTGCGGATTTGATCTGACGAAGTGTGACCATAATGTCGTTGCAGACGCTGATCTCAGCCTCGGGATAGCTTTCCTTCAGACCGTCAAGGATAGGAAGAGTGCATTCAACATAGCTTCCGAGACCGATCTTGATCTTGTTGCCGGAAACGCCGAGCGCCTTGAAAACGTCGCGGAATGTGTCTGCCTTAAGCTCGGGATAAGAGGGGTCTGCGGACTCTCTGAATTCGCGCAGAACGAATATCTTGTCAAGCTTGTTTCTGTCTGCACCGAAAATTGCGGACTCGGGTCCTACTAAAAGTGCAGCTTCGCCGGTTGCGGAAATAGCAACGCCGGCTCTTTCAAAGAGGGGCCAGAAGCCGCTGAAATAACGTGCGTTGGCATAGTCTGACTCGGTGCTGACTACCAGCATCAGGTCAAGACCTTTATCGCGGATGAGCTTTGCGGCTCTCTGTACGCGCTCTGCGTACTCGCTGTCGGGAATACATACTTTTTGAATCATGGTAATACCTCCATATTATATTATTTGTCTATATTGTATCATAAAGTGGTTGCTTTGTCTTTACACAATCGTAAATAATATTTGCACGAAATTCAATAAATTTTATTAAATGCGCATGGAGGCTCAGAAATACAACTCATTTTTTGTCCGGCAGACGCTCGATTATCGGCACTTCCACTGCCTGCTTCATTACATACAGCGTGTTGAAGGTGATATGCGCGTAGTTTTCAAGCTCCTCCATACGGTACCACGCGGTGAGAATGTCGCCTGCCCAGGTCAGCGCACCGTGGCTCGCAAGAAGCAGAGCACGGTAATCTTTTGCAAACGGCGCTACCGATTCGGCTACTCCCTCGGTTCCGGGCGGTGAATATTCGGTGACGGGGACTGTGCCGAGATTCATCATCGCGGCAGGATAGATTGGTGCATCAAGCGGCTGACGCGCTATAGCAAAAGAGGTTGCGTATAATGGGTGAGCATGTACCACGGCGCCAATATCGGGATTTTCGCGGTAGAGACGCAGATGCATTTTTGATTCGGACGATGCCTTGAATGTTCCTTCGAGCACTGCGCCGTCTGATATGCGTACCTTTATAAACATGTCCTCGGTCATTCCGCCCTTGGATACGCCGGTAGGTGTTACAATTGCGGACTTTCCATCAGGACAGCGGACGCTCAAATTACCGTCATTTGCCGCCACAAATCCGCGAAGATACATTTTGTTGCCGACGTCTATCATGTCGGCGATAAGCTTCTTTTCGACATCTGTCATCTTTGTTTCTCCATGATTTTCGAGATATTTTCAGTGTAGCTTGGTCTTATTATTCCGCGCTCGGTTATGATAGCGGTGATAAGCTCATTCGGTGTTACGTCAAACGCGGGGTTGAATACTCCCACTCCGTCGGGTGCCATTCTGCTTTCGTACCACATTTCGGTAATCTCATCCGGATTTCGCTGCTCGATTGGAATAAGCTTACCCGATTCCAGCGTTGTGTCTATGGTCGATGTCGGCGCGGCTACGTAAAACGGAATACCGTAATACTTTGCGAGTATCGCCACGCCCGATGTGCCTATCTTGTTTGCCGCATCGCCATTCGCGGCGATTCGGTCAGCTCCGACTATAACTGCTTGCACCTTGCCGTCCTTCATGACCTGCGATGCCATGTTGTCGCATATCACCGTGGTGTCTACGCCGTCACAAACCAGCTCGTAAGCGGATAGTCTCGCTCCTTGAAGCAGCGGCCTCGTTTCATCACAGTAGACCTTGAAGTTCATGCCTTTTTCGCGCCCTACGTGTATCGGGGCTAGCGCGGTACCGTAACGTACCGTAGCAAGCTGACCGGCGTTGCAGTGGGTAAGCACACCAAAGCCGTCCTTTAGTAAAGTAAGTCCATATTCTCCTATCGCTCTTGAAGACGCGATATCCTCGTCTCGTATAGCCTTACATTCGTCGCAAAGCCGCTCGACGCAAGCTACAACAGTTCCGCCGCCCCCAATAAAAGTCTCCGCTGTTTTGTACATACGCTCAAGTGCCCAGAAAAGATTGACTGCGGTGGGGCGTGAGGACGCGAGATAGTCCTTATCTTTTTTGAGCGCTTCAAGGAAGCGTGTGCCGTCGCATACGCCCTTTTTGAAGATGGCGTGCGCGGCAATATAAAGGGCAATACCGGCGGCAACGCCGATAGCCGGCGCACCGCGGACCTTTAGCTTTTTAATAGCATCCCAAATTTCTCCGAGGTCACAGAGACTTATGAGCTTCAGCTCTGTAGGAAGGAGTGTTTGGTCAATGATGACCAGCGCAGGCATATTCTCATCGAGCATTACGGTATCGGGGAGCTTTTTGAATGTATCGTTCATCATGTTTCACCTTTGGAATGTTTTAATCACTTTTATACATTATACCACACAATGTGGGTATTTGCAAGAATCAGGAGAAAATAACGCAGAGATTCATTGATAATTGACAGATGCAAGCCTAATAGTGAAGATTTTTTGCAAAACCACTTGACAGACTCGCCGAAATGTGGTATTATATATCTGTTGCATAAAGGGGTATAGTTCAGTTGGTAGAACACCAGTCTCCAAAACTGGGTGTCGTGGGTTCGAGTCCTCCTGCCCCTGCCAAGAAAAAAGCCAAGTCGTAAGACTTGGCTTTTTTAAACTCCGCACACTCTTGTGTGCGGAGTTTTATATTCTTAGAGCTATCCCCAAAGCTCGGTACGGCTGGTCGAAACCGCACCTGCACCGTTCTTCAGCGCATCGGCTACATCCGCCTTGGTTTCAATCAGACCGCCGGCTATTATCGGAACATCGACTTTTTCGCGCAGAGTCCGAAAAACGCGCGGGATTATACCTGGCATGATCTCGATCATGTCGGCTTTTGATGCCTTCAGTGATTCGAGCGTTGTCGCAATCGAGTGCGAGTCGACGATGAAGAAGCGCTGTACC
>JAZRAB010000181.1:0-4010 GCA_045634345.1 Candidatus Flemingiibacterium sp.
AAAAATGTGGATTTATAAATGTTTTTCTCACCAACCGTGTGTTTTTTCATAGACTGTCAGTAAGAGGTGATCTTATGAAATATAAACACAAGCGATGGCTCGGTGCAAGCATCGGTTTTGTTTTTCTTATTTTATCTATAATTATGCTGTGTGTTTTCTGCTTTGTCGAAATGCGTGTCCGCCCACTCGTAAATGAGGCCGCAAAAAGCCGCGCACGTATTTTTGCCGCAGAAATTATAAATTCAGCCGTTACGGAATCACTTTCAAAAAGCAATCCGCTTGTAAGCGTCACCTCAGGACCGGATGGGGTGTCAAGTGTCGAGACAAATATAGCTGCACTGTCAACCCTGAGAGTGTCTGCAATCAAAGCGCTGACCAAAGAATTGTCCGATGCTGACACAATGAGTTTCTCCGTACCGCTTGGAAATTTAAGCGGAAGCACTCTAATTGCCGGCAGAGGAATACCCGTAGAAATAAAGCTTGTCCCTATCGGAGATGTGAGTGCAGATATTCACACTGAATTCATCGAATCCGGCATAAATCAAACACTCCACAAAATTGCGCTCCGAGTGCGTGTAACATTCAACGTACTCACTGCCGGTTCTGTAGTGAAGCTCGAATCGGCAAGCAGCGTCACGCTCGCCGAAACCGTAATAGTCGGCAAAGTGCCAGATGCGTACACCGCAATAAATCGCTTTGAAATAGATGAGGATGAGGAAAATGACCTCAACGATTATGCAGCAACGCTTCCGTAAGATAAAAGCATATTTTTAACTTATTTTATATGTTCGATTATTTGGTCTTTTATTTGAGTCATTCCTTTAACAGTAGGATGCCCGCGCGTTATGTCAATATCATCTAGCTGTATAGAATTAATATTATATTTTTCACACGCTTCTTTAAATTTTTCATTTATAACCGATTTCAGTTCCGGCGTATTTAAAATACATACCACCCTTGTATCAGGCAGGTTTATACGAATTTGATGAATCAAATAACAAAAAGCCGGCAGAACCGAAAACAAATCTTCTTTCTTCCAGTCAGAATACATCATCTCGCCAATTGGTGAATTGGCCCACGAATCATTTGTTCCACCGAACAGAAAAAATGTATTAACCGTATTCTCTTTAAAATAGTTTTCGGCTACCAGCTTATCAAAGCGAGCTATAAAAGAAATGTCTGTGCAGTCCCTGCCATCATATCCGGTATTGCATATTGTCGTGCCTGAATAACTGCAGTTTTTAAGCAATGTCGAGTTCGTCTCCGTGAGAAGCTGGTGCCACCACGTTTGACCTACTTGATCAACATCGTTTCCCTCTCTTCCGGCATTTGTATAGTATGCAACATACCCTTGCGGTATATATCCTTCAAATGTGGAATAACTGTCGCCTAAAATAAATATATTTCCCAAATCAATCATACTAATTATATCCTTTCAAGTTAACTCTAATTAATTATACCTCATATTCACATAAAAATCAATCGCTTTAGGGAAATTTTTTCGTATTTCTCTTGCTAATTCCCGCGTTTTGTGGTAGAATATAGTCAGAAAAATTTCATCGCGTAATTCACTTCATATTGCCTGACATAATTTTCACAGAAAGGATGTATTCTCACGCCCGATATCCGGCACGTGGGATGCCGATTAGTTTAACGACACATGAGTGATAATACAAAGGATCCCGTCACACAACAGCTTGAACTTCTCGGAGACCGCATACGCAATATACGCCACCGACGAGGTATGACTCAAGCCGAGCTTGCAGGAGACGATATTACACGCAACATGCTAAGCCGAATAGAGAACGGATTATCGCTCCCCTCTCTGACGTCCCTGTGCGCGATAGCATCCCGTTTGGACGTACCGATAGGCGCTCTTTTCGACGAACATGATGACTACGCTGTTTGGCAGCTTACCGCAACGCTGAAAAAATCCTTGCAATCCAAAAGATACGCAAGAGCTATAGAAACCTTTAATTCATCGGGAATTGATAAGGTTCCCGATGAGACGGCTTCATTGCTCTGCGAAATATTCACAAGGCGAGCAGAAGAGCTTTACGCCATCGGAAAACTGTCCGCCGCGCTTGACGTTCTTACAAGCGCCGAAAAATTTCAGCAGCAAATTAAAAGCAATCAGTATTCCAATCTAATATTCATGCTTCGTACGCTAATTTCGTCATGTCCTGTTATATCTAATAAAAGCACGACCTTGCCACGCGATGAACAGGAAGAAAAGCTGAAAGATATAATTTTCAATAACAATGATTTGGCTGTATATCTGTACTGTAAAACCAAATTAAGTGATATTGCTGCCATGCCATATTCTCAGCCGCATGAAAGCGCCGCACCGCTTCGCGCCGAGCTTGAGCCTATCATCAACGGACTATCAGACGGACTTTTCCACACTCACATCGAAGCGAAGCTCGATATGCTTAATGCGGATTACCTCACGGCTAAAGTAAAGCTTCTCAGGCTTGTCAATGACGACATTGCACCTTCTGTGTTGTATGAGCTTTATTGCGATCTTGAGTTCTGCTGTAAATGCTGTGGGGACTTTGAAAACGCATACAAATACTCAAACCTGCGTATAGAATTATTGAAGACGATAAATTAAGGAGATACAAATGCTGCGCATCGGACAAGGCTATGATGTTCACAGACTTACTGAGAACCGCAAACTCATTCTCGGAGGAGTAGATATTGAATATGAAATGGGACTTCTCGGTCACTCTGATGCAGATGTTCTCACCCACGCCATTATGGACGCTCTCCTCGGAGCAGCGGCGCTCGCTGATATAGGCAAGCTGTTCCCGGATACAGATGAGAAATACCGCGGAGCTGACAGTCTCAAGCTTGCACGGACAGTATCCGACAAACTCCACGATAACGGATACAAAATTATCAATATTGATTCCACTATAGTCGCGCAAAAACCGAAATTAGCACCGTATATTGATAATATGAGGCAAAATATTGCCTCCGCGCTCGGTGTTGACATCACGCAGATAAGCGTAAAAGCGACGACCGAAGAAAAGCTCGGATTCACCGGGAGCGGTGATGGCATTGCCGCACAGGCAATCGCTCTGATTGAAAAGCTTTAAAAAAAACAACGCCGCCGCATAATGCGGCAGCGCACAAGAAGGTCCACGGCGGAAAGCCGATTTAGTATTCCGGTGTTTTAAACTTCCAATCCGCCGCCTGACCGTCTGATCTTCGGCTCTTTAATATCATATGGTAAATACTCACGGTTGGTGAAAGCCTTCCGCGCGGCGATTTTTCGCCAAGATACATAAAATTTCGAAAGGACAACTGTTATCATGATTAAAATTTCCCCTTCCCTTTTAGCCGCTGATTTTTCAAAGCTCGATAAATGTATCGCTCGCATTGAAGATTCGGCAGACATGCTCCACCTTGACGTTATGGACGGTATGTTCGTACCGAATATAAGCTTCGGTCACGGAGTTATCTCTGACATCCGCAAAACATCAGGGCTCATCTTTGACGTACATCTTATGATTACCAATCCTATGCGCTATATCGCGGATTTTGCAAAAGCAGGCGCCGATATAATCACTATCCACTACGAAAGCTGTGACAACCAGATTGAGGTGCTCAAAGCGATTCGTGAGCTTGGTGTAAAGCCGTCTATTTCAATCAAACCGGCAACACCGGCGTTCATCCTTGAGCCGCTCCTCGAATACGTTGACATGGTGCTCGTAATGACTGTTGAGCCGGGATTTGGCGGTCAGTCATTTATCCCCGAAACCTGTGAAAGCGTTCGTACCCTCTCACAGATGATAGCCGCTTCCGGACGCAAGATCGACATCGAGGTTGACGGCGGTATCGGAGCAGGTACAATTCGTGCCGCATACGATGCAGGTGCAAATGTATTCGTTGCCGGCTCGTCCGTATTTAAAGCTGACGATCCCGCAGCCGCTATTGCAGAGCTTCGTAAGGTTTGCGAATGATAGTTTAAAATAGTTTCGCCCTTGACGCTTATGCGTCAAGGG
>JAZRAB010000182.1:0-21294 GCA_045634345.1 Candidatus Flemingiibacterium sp.
CCTTTTATAGTGCTTGCAGATACATTAAGAGGCGGCTCAGCCGAGCCAAGGAGGGGAGTGCAGAGGGGAACCTTTAGAGCGGCGTGTCGAGTTCGCTTGCGAACTCGTTGCAGTGTCGCTTTGCGGCCTGCTTGAGTGACAAATGGTTCCCCTCTGCTTTCGGCAGGCGGTGCATAGCACCGCAAGGAGTAACAATGCTCGGAGCAGCAAACTCCCCTGCAAACTCAAATTTATCACAACATGATAAAGCAGCTGTATTCTTTTGTCGATAATGCCTTAATTTTAGAATTTACAGTAGTAATTATTATCTGCGAAAAATTTAAAAAACCACTTGACAAACAAAGTTCGATAGTGTATAATATTGTATGTTGATTGAGCAAAAGCTTATTTGTACCCGTAGCTCAGCTGGATAGAGCAACTGCCTTCTAAGCAGTAGGTCGGGGGTTCGAGTCCCTCCGGGTACGCCAAATCCCGGATGCTAATGCAGTTCGGGTTTAAATAACGGCAGTGCAGGCTTCACAGCTTGTCTGCTTACAGATGGTGGATGTAGCTCAGTTGGTTAGAGCGCCAGGTTGTGGCCCTGGAGGTCGAGGGTTCGACCCCCTTCATTCACCCCAGAATTAACCGCGTATCTGGTATAATGTATCAGATACGCGGTTTTTGTTTGATCTTCCGAACATTTTGATAATGGAGATGCTAGTATTATTCAGCGATATCGTATCGGCGGCACGCCGAAGTATCGCTTGAATACGCGCGAAAAATAGCTGTAGCTGTCATAGCCGAGCGAATCGGCGATATCGTTGAGAGGTACCTCTCCGCTTTTTATCATATTCCGTGCAAGCAACATTCGCCGCTCGTTCACATAGTCCATAACCGATCTTCCAAGCTCTCGCTTGAAGCAATGGGATACATAATCGTTTGACAAGTGAACAGCCTTGCTGATGTCTGAAATCGTAATCCGATGAGTCAAATTTTCATTAATATACTTAAGCACGGCTATAACATTCTTGTCGCTGCTGCCAAGGGAAAGAGCGTCTATAAGCTCAAAAAGGATGCAGTTCAAAATATTGGCTATCTTTTCGTGTGAATGATAAAACGCTGAGATATGCTGCTCCGAAAATACCGATGCGAGAGAACGTATCTCATTTGTTATAACATTACGGTAAAACAGCTTCGTCGGCAGAACGGTGTCATCATATGCGCGGAAATTAAAGCTGACGTAGTGAACCTCTGAGTTTCCGGAAGTTCTTGACCGCTCTGTTCCCGGAGTCAGAAGTATTGCATCGTTTTCACGAATCATCACAGTTCTGCCGTTGACTGTGTATTCAAGCTCCCCCTTTAAAACAAACGTAAGGTCGAAATAATCGATTTCCCCTCTGTTGATTTTACTGCACCGCTTGGGAGATACATTGCAAAAATGCAATAGGTCCTTGACTATATATTTTTCCATGACGTCTCCTTAAAAAGCAGAAAAATGAAAAAAAGCTAAATCTAACACAGTATCGTGTATAGCTTATTTAAATTGATATATGGTATAATTAGTATAACACCAAATGACAGAAATGTCAATTTTTTTCGGAGGAATCAGTTATGAAAACTCTTTTTGTCGGAGATATCTGTCCCACAGCTAAAACGCAGAGCCTTTTTGCAAAAGGTGATACTGCCACTCTCTTTACCGATACAGTATCCTTATTCAATGAAAGCGAATTTACATTCGCAAATATCGAATGTGCAATAACCGAGCATGACGGACCTATTAAGAAATTCGGCCCCAATTTAAAAGCTCCGCCTAAAACCGCTCAGGTTCTCAAGGAGCTTAACGTCACCGTTGCCGGGCTCAGCAACAACCACGTCTTCGACTTCGGAAAGAAGGGTGCCATTGACACTATTGAAAATCTCGCTGCCGCCGGTGTCGGATATACCGGATTCGGCAATAATTACGAGGATTCCCGCCGCAATTTCGTCTTTGAAAAGGACGGCGAGAAAATCTGCGTTATTGCTGTCTGCGAGCGTGAATATTCATACGCACTCGATGACCGCATGGGCTCGCGTCCCTTTGATGAATTTGAGACTATTGATGATATCCGGGAGGCAAAGAAGACGGCTGACCGCGTTATTGTCGCATACCACGGAGGAAAGGAGCTTTGCGAGTATCCTTCCCCACGTCTTATGCGTGTATGCCGAGCCATGGCAAGAGCAGGCGCAGACCTCATTCTTACTCAACACAGTCACTGCATCGGCACATATGAAAATTATAACGGCTCGCACATTCTCTACGGTCAGGGCAACTTCAACTTTGTAAACCTATACGACGATGAAATGTGGAAAAGCGGTCTTGCCGTCAAATATGATACCAAAACAAATGAGGTGGAATTTGTACCGGTCCGCGTTACGGATAACGGGATTCGACTTGCCGCCGGAGATGACAAAAACGAATTGCTGTCCGCATTTGCAGAGCGCAGTGAAACTATCGGAAACGGAAAGTGGCGCGAGGGCTGGCACGAATTCTGTGTTGCCAACAGCGAGCTTTACATAGGCCGCGTAAAAGCCGCATATGTGGACGGGGCAACCGAGCGTGACAACGCGATGTTCGCTCATAATCTTGACTGCGAGGCACACACAGACGTGTGGCGTGAGCTGTTTCCGACATATAATCAAACAAACGAAAAAGATTAAGTAAACGGCTTACCAATAAACAAGCAGTCTGCACATTTGTGCAGACTGCTTGTTTATCTGGTTCAATTAGTGGCAAGTTCCGCCTGCGCAATCGGACTTCTTAACAAACGACTCGCAGTCAACACACTGACATACAGTGGGATTTGCTTCATGAGTTGCAATGCGTACTGTGTTAAGTGTGCAGTAGTTTTCGTTCTGGCAGTGATATTCGCACTGCTTAACGGAACATTCGATGGAATGGTTGGGAGTCTTGTTTTCCATTTCGAGGTACCTTCTTTTCATAAATATTCAAGCCGCTGTTTGTCGGCTTCGATATTATTTTGTACCGCATGCGCTTGATTTAATCAGGTATTATTTGGAAGCTTTGACAAGATATATTTTTCACGTAGAAGCTCAGCCGCACCATCCATTGCACTGCGGCAATTAGAAATCTGCTCAACAATTACATTCGGTATCATATCCGTACCAAGGCTTTGCAGGCTTGCTGTCACTTGCGCCGAAATTTCCGCACACTCTTTTTCTGATTCGCATGAAATATGTATAAGCCCCGGATCAAGTGCCAGACAAAGCGATGTGATTTTTTCACAAAGCATCTCCCGCGATGAAAAAAGCCGCGAGAAATCCCCTGCCGTGCCGTGTGCACCAGTGAAAAATCTACCGTCACACATAAGCGCTCCGTCCGCGCTTCCGTTCATCCATAGTCTGATAAACGCCGCCATTCCGTTATATTCAAAGCGTTTAGCATTAGCGAATGCGTATGCGTGGTTGGATGTAATGAGAAGCTCCGGCGCAATACCGATCAAATCGGATATACCATCTGCATATTTTGTCTTATCCGTGTCCGGTATTACGCACCCGATTCCCATAAGCTCTCCGCCAAGTATTTCCGAAAACCGCGTAAGTCCCTGCACTGTCATCTCGGGAAGCTCGGCGCATGAATACATATCGCACAGCGAAAGCGTTATGTCATAAAGTCCGGCACGCGGCGCATCTGACAAGTCAAACACCAGCATGCCGTTTGATTTCACAAGAGTGCACATCCCCGATTTGCGGCCGACCGCACCGCTTATACTTTTATGTTGGGTGATTATTCCGCATGAATCGAGCAGTTCAACCGCTTTACCGACAGTAACCTGACTGAAGCCGGTCATCTCTGATATGCGTGCACGACTTGCCTCGCCAAGCTGTGCAATTGCCTCGAAAACCGACATAACACTTGTGTTTGGACTCTGCATCTAATCCCCCCCTTCGCATTTTTATGAAAACTGTGTTATTATGATTATACATGAATTTTCGTTTTTTGTCAATATACGTTCCTAAGATATCTCTGCTGCTTCAGTCGGCATGCGGAAAAGTAAATAATTTGAAAAATTTGCTTTCCCCACTTGAAAAACATACATTAATGGTATATAATGAAAAATGTAATAGTACATTAGGATGTCCGAGGGACATCCGTCAGAGACCTGCATATATTAAAACTGCGGATATGTCTGTATATTAGAATAAATTCGGAGGTATGTATCCATGTTTGAGAAGATCGTTGAGATAATTGCAGAACAGCGCGGCTGTGATGCTGATTTGATAAGCGAAGACTCCGCTATTTTAGAGGAGCTTGGTGCTGATTCACTTGATATTGTCGAAATACTTATGGCAGTTGAAGAAAATTACGAGGTTTCCATACCCGACGAAGAAATGCCGAATCTGCGCACGGTAAAAGATATAATGTCATATCTTGAAGCGAATATGTAATCAAAGACTATCTCACAGCCGAGGGAGTTCTCTCGGCTGTGTCTTTATGAGGTATTAATCGTGAAAAACCAAAACATCGGGCTTTTAGCCAAGCTTGCACTGCTCACTGCCACTCTTATATGGGGCAGTTCATTTATAATTGTTGAAGATGTGACGGACGCCCTCCCTACAAATACACTTCTGACGCTTCGCTTCATTTCAGCAACAATACTTCTGTCGCTCGTTTTTTTTCCGCGTCTTAAAAAACTTGACAGGTCGTACATATGGCGCGGAGCTACCCTCGGCGTACTGCTCTTTCTTGCATACATGTTTCAAACCTTCGGTATCAGCTTTCCCGAAAACACGCCAGGAAAAAATGCCTTTTTAACAGCGGTTTACTGCGTGATGGTTCCCTTTATGGCGTGGTTTTTTTCAAAAAAACGTCCCGACCGATATAACATCATTTCCGCGCTTATGTGCATTGTAGGTATCGGCTTTGTATCGCTGACCGCAGATTTCACCATGGGAATAGGCGATATTCTGACCTTGGTCGGAGGCGTTTTCTACGCGCTTCATATAATAGCCGTATCGCGCTTTTCAATTGGGCGCGACGCTCTGCTTCTCACTATAATACAGTTTGCAACAAGCGGTATATGCGCACTTTCACTTTCACTCGCCACCGAGCTTCCGAAGCTCACTTTAGTGACAGTTACAACCGAATTGGTGCTCTGCATCGCATACCTCGCCGTCTTCTGTACAACGATAGCCCTGACGCTTCAGAATTTCGGTCAGAAATATACTGATCCCTCAACCGCATCTATAATCTTGTCCCTTGAGTCTGTGTTCGGAGTAGCTTTTTCTGTTGCGCTTCGACGCGAAAGCCTCAACCCGAAGATGATACTTGGATTTGCTTTGATATTCATAGCAGTTATCATATCGGAAACCAAGCTCGCGTTTATTTTCAAAAAGAAACAGCAGTAAAAAACACTGCCAAGATAATTCATAATCAAAAACAAAATGGGCATGGATTCATTAAAATGAATCCATGCCCCTAATTTTATTCAGCCGCTTCGGTGTCCTCCACAACATTGCCGTTTTCCGCAATGAATGAGGGAATACGGTGTTGGAACAGTATAAACTGCTTCATGTAAGGCTCGCCGTATGTTTCAAGGTATTCAGCATACCCCTCGTTAACAACTTCCTCGCTCGTTACGATGATCCCCTCAGCCTCGGCTATGGCCTGAGCCGCAAGATAGATCTTTGCATCTTCGGCATAGCTTTCCGCCATTTCCGCATAGTATTCATTCATGGTCTCATAACCGTTCATTGTGAGAAGATACTCCTCCACGGTATATCCGTACATGGATGCATAGTATTCAGTGTTAAGATAATCAAGATTCTTGATATACTCGATAACGCTCGCCGGTATCTCGGAGCACTCTGCCTGCGCTATAACCTCAAGGAAGAAATAGAATCTCGCATTTCCTACAAGAAATTCTCTGATGTCTTCTTTAAGCTCGTCAACGCTGTTGAAGCCGTAACCCTTTGCTATTTCATCGTTAAGCTCTGCCTTGATTACATCGCCGTGAATGTGATTGATCGTAATTGCAAATCTTGCTTCCTTGCCGTTGAGCTCCTCTTTGCCGTAATCCTCGGGGAAGGTGACGAAAATATCAAACTCCTCGCCCGGATGATGACCTATAAGCTGCTCAATAAAATCGTCAATGTATTTGGTAACGCCTATAGTTACGTCCGTACCGAGCTTACCTGTGTTGCCGCCGTCGAACTGAACCTCATCAATATAGCCTACATAGTCGATATTTACCGTGTCGCCATCCTTGATTGCAACATTTTCATCGGTGATCTCAACGTATGTCTCATGCTTTTCGAGTATCGCATCTATCTCCTTCTGAATGTCGTCCTCGGAAGCCTCAATAAGCGATTTGTCAATGTCAAGTCCCTTGTATTCGGGAAGCGTCACATAATCGGACGCCTTGATACCTATAATGAAGCCGTTTTCATCAAGTCCCTTACTATACGTAATATCGGATGCTTCGCCATCACCTGCAAGTGTAACATCCGGCTCCTTGGTATCTTCACCGTCTCCGCCATTCAGTCCGCATGCGGCAAAGCTTACGCCGACTGTGGCTGCTGCCAATAAAAGCGCGATAAGTTTTGTGAATTTCATTATAATCTCCGTTCCTCGCGTTTTGCGCGATCAAAATTTTTATTTCCCACTCGCGATACTTATTTCGCGGGATAATAGGGCTTGCAAACATGAGCAGTAATTCCCTTGCTCAAAAGGAACTGTGCGGCTTTTTCTGCGGTATCCTCATCGGTGAAAGCACCGAATACTGACGGACCGCTTCCGCTCATCATGGCTTTTTCCGCACCGAAAGAGTCAAGCGCATCGCGTATAAAGTGCGCCGCCTCACGCTCTGGCAAAACAGCCGATTCAAAAATGTTAGTCATGACAGATGCTATATTTGTGATATCCCCTGTCCCTATTGCCGTGGCAAGTCGTTCAGCGGATACTTCCCGTGAGGCAAAATCGTACATCTCATCAAGCCGCTTGTACGCCCACGGTGTAGATACCCCCTCGCCTGCACATGCAATTACAAAAAAACAATCCGGCAGAGGCTCACACGGCACAAATACATCGCCGATACCGCGTGTTATGCTTATTCCCTGCACTATGCAGAACGGCACATCTGCGCCTATTTTCGCACCGATATCGCAAAGCTGTTTTGTGGTGAACAATACACCGTAAAGTTCATTCAATAAAAGCAGCACCGCCGCCGCATCGGAGCTTCCGCCGCCGAGTCCTGCCGCCATGGGAATATGCTTGTCAATATTTATGGCGATATCGTAATCATCAATTTCCGCACTGTCAAAAAACTCTCTTGCTGCACGGTGGCATAGATTGCTCTCATCGCACGGCACTGCCTTGTTGGTACACTCTATTGTGATATTGCTCCCATGCCCCTCGCGGCTCGTGAGTGTCAGAATATCAAAGAGATCGACCGTCTGCATCACACTTTCAATATCGTGATATCCGTCAGGGCGTTTGGCCTTGATTTCAAGATAAAGATTGATCTTTGCAGGTGCTCGTCGCGTTATTGTTTTTATACTCAAAATTCAGCCTCCGATCAATTTTATTATCGGATTTTTCTTTATCTTCACGGCTTTAAACGGGCAAAGCTCCTGACAGCAATAGCATTTGATGCACTCGCTGACAATAATAAATGCCCTTTTCTTGCCGGCAGATGTCTTTCTTATCTCTATTGTGTGCCTCGGACAGCTCCGCTCACACTCACCGCATCCGACGCAAAGCTTATTGTTTATCTGCGGTCTCGGCTGAAGCCATGCATTAAGTCTGCCGCCGAACATTGTCGGAAGCTTTGCAAGAAGCGAACTTCCGCCGCGCTTGTTTGATGTATCCGGTTTGGCAAAATCATCTACAATAAAGTCACTGAAAGTCTCATCGCATATAAGCGTAACTTCATCGGCAACCCTCGGACAATATCCACGCCGTGTACCCTCTTGAAGCATTATTATTTCGTCTGTATTTATAATCGCCGCGCCCACTCTGTCCACCGTGAAAGGATTTATTCCCGAAAGAAGGCAGTCAAGCTGTCTCGGCACTCCACCGGTCGGACCGTTGCCCTCCATTGCAAGTATTCCGTCAAGGATATTGAAGGTCGGCTTCGCATTTATAAGCATCTCGCACAGATCGACGAGCATGGAGCCGAAATCGTTATAATCGGGGAAACGCGCGTGCATCTCAAATTTAGTAACGCCGGGGACGGTACCGAAATAATTCTTCACCGCGCCGCTATATCCGGTCAGAGAGTGACTTTTAAGCTTTGCGAGATTCACTATGACGTCCGCATCAAGTATCGGAGTGATTATATCGAACATCTTTGAAGTCTTGCCGAGCGGTGCTTCGAGTGGACGTGAGGAAACATCGAAATTCAACTTCACACCGCATTTCTGTGCCACATCGTAGAGTCCGCAACCCTTGTATGTGGCAGTCAAAGTTTGCTGTGTATAGAGTCCGCCGGGACTTTCGGCTATGATTATATCAGCCGCATCATCCTTTAAAATGCGTATCATTGCTTCGAGGACCGCCGGATGAGTCGTCGCCGCCGCATCGGGACTTTTTTTCATAACCATATTCGGTTTTATTGCGACACGCTTGTTTTTGAACATGTCGCTGACACCAAGCCGCGCCAACTGCCGGCGTATCACCGCTTCGAGTTTGGGGACATCATACCCCGAAACTCTGTCAAGGCATACCGCTGACTTCGGATCTATCATTGAAAATTCTCCTTAATGTGTTAATAACCGAATCGCGGTCAATTAGCTTTGAGCGCCATAAAATCCCGAACGAACTCGGGGTATGACTTGTTTATACAGCTCATATCATCGACGGTTACATCGCCTATACATCCGACGGATGCTGCTGCCGCCGCCATAGCTATACGGTGATCGTTGCATGAGCGAACATACCCACCTGCAAGCTTCGGTTTTCCGACGATTATAAGTCCGTCCTCCGTCTCGCTGACCTCTCCCCCAAGCGCCTTAAGCATTGCCGCTGTGGAAGCGATTCTGTCGCTCTCCTTGATACGCAGTCTGCCGGCGTTATATATGCGCGTTGTTCCCTCGGAAAGCGCCGCCATGACCGCAAGCGCGGGCACGAAATCGGGGATGTCAGAGGCGTATATATCGCTCGCCCTAAGCTCGTTTTGGTGTGCAACAGTAACTTTATCATCGCGCCATTCAACCTTTGCGCCAAATCTGCTTACTATATCAAACAGCGCAAAATCGCCTTGCTTAGTATCACGGTTAATTCCGCTAATAGTAACACTTCCGCTGGTAGCCGCGGCAACGGCAAAGAATGCCGCCTGTGAGCAGTCTCCCTCCACCTCTATATCAAGCGAATTGAGAACAGTTCCCCTAAGTACATATCCATCGGGCACCTCGGTTATATCTGCACCGAAGCGACGCAGGGCATCTACCGTCAGATCGGCATACGGCTTGCTTTCAAGTCGGGTGGTAAGCGTTATTTTACTTTCCCCCTCGACCTGCGTCAGTGCAAGCAGCAGACCGGTGACAAACTGCGAGGATATATCCCCACGCAGACTGTACTCGCCGGCTGTGAGCCGTCCCGAGACCTTAAGCGGTAAAAAATCACCGTTTTGGGGATAGGTGAGCCTCGCTCCATGTGCTTCAAGCATAGGCTTGTATATGTCAGTCGGACGTTTTGGCAAACGTCCCTCGCCCGTGAATGTAACATCAGCCCCAAGCGCCGCCGCGAGCGGTATAAAGAAGCGAAGCGTGGATGCCGATTCACCGCTGTTCACTTCGCCTGCACACAAATCGCGCGAGCATGGCTTATTGATATAAAACACACGCTTGTCCTTATCATATGAAAGCTCCGCGCCAAGAGCACGCAGGGCGGCTGATGTCGCTTTGATATCATTTGATGTATCAACACCGCGTACAATGGAGTTTCCTGCCAGAGAGGCGCATACAAGCGCGCGGTGCGATTGGCTTTTGGATGAGGGGATACGCACCTCTCCCAATACCGGAGCAGGTGTAAAAACCATATTTTTCATATCAATTCTCCAAGAGTCGAAAGCGGCAGCTTCCTTACGACCGCCTTACCAAGTTCTTCAAGCGCTACAAAGGAAATTTCATCGCCACGGCGCTTTTTGTCTGCGCCGACAACGGCGAGCAGGTCCTCTTTCTTGTAATCCATGACGGTCGGAAGTGACCACGCTTCAAGCGCCGAACGTATTTTTGCCTCAATAGTATCATCATAGCCGAGCGCCGCGCCTATCCGCGCCGCGTAAAGCATACCGATACCAACGGATTCACCGTGTGAGAAGCGCGTGAAATTACCTAGCTTTTCAACTGCGTGACCGAGAGTATGACCGTAGTTGAGTATCATGCGAAGTCCGCCCTCAAATTCATCCTCTTCAACTACATGAGCCTTTATCTTCATACAGCGATATACCATATCCGCGCGATTGATTGAACGGTCTGTGATACTCTCAAAAAGCTCTAAATCAGCAATGCAGCCGTATTTTATAGCTTCACCCATACCGTCATCTATGTATCGCTGCGGCAGAGTTTCAAGGAACCTGCTGTCTGCGATGACTGCGGCAGGCTGATGAAACGCACCGATAAGGTTTTTGCCTATATCAAGATCGACACCCGTCTTGCCGCCGATTGATGAATCTATCTGCGAAAGCAGTGTCGTCGGGATCTGAATAACATCAATTCCGCGAAGATAAGTCGCCGCCGCAAATCCTGCCATATCGCCGGTAACTCCGCCGCCGAGCGCGATTACAAGCGAAGCACGAGTGAGCCTTGCCGCCGCAAACGCCGCATACATATCCGACACGGTTTCAAGTGTCTTGGAGGGCTCGCCTGCAGGAAATATGCAGGTCCCGGCAAGCTCCTTACCGCACTTTGCAAGCTCCGCACTAAAATGTGTCATCCACAGTTTACTCACATTGCTGTCTGTCACAAGACATATGCGGTCATAATTCTTATTTGATAGTGCATCCGAAAGCGCATCGGCAAGTATATCCTCACCGACGTATATATTATAATTACCGCATGAATGAGTAACATTTATCGTTTTCACTTATACTACCTCGCGTCTTACGCATTTTCTTCAAAATACATATATTATCATACCACACATCGAGTAATTTTGCAATATTGCGGTGAATAAATTTTAATTTTCTTCAAAAAGATTCTTATATATAGTAAAAAAAGCAAAAACTATCTTTAAAAAATATGTTAAATGTTTTGTTTATTTATAAAATGACTTGACAAGCCGCGTTTTGGTGAAGTATAATTTATATAGTAAATCATTTCAAGGGAGGTTTATATTTGAAAATAGAATGGAATCGTAAATATACCACTATCGCCGCATACACGGTTCTCACCGTGCTTGCAATAATACTTCTCTGCCTCCTGCTCGTTAATTTTGATGGTGTTAAAGTATTTTTTTCTACCTTCAACAAAATAATGATGCCTTTCTATGTCGGGCTTGCTATTGCATACATAGCTAACCCAATAATGAAAATGGCGGAAAAGCATATATTCCGTTTTAAGGTGACAAGCACCAGACGGTTTCACCTAAAGCGGGGCTTGTCGATAACCCTCGCACTTATTGTTCTTATTATCGCCTTGACCATATTGGTCCTGCTCATCATCCCACAGGTTATTTTAAGCCTCACAGATTTTGCATCAAAGATGAGCGGCTACATCGAAAAAACCGTCGCATGGCTTGATGAATTTCTGCCGGATTCGATATTCGACCGTACCAATCTGACAATAGAAAACTTCTTTAATACCCTGATAAATTATTTCACCAATTCAACCATCGGCGAGGAGCTTTCGGATATTTCCGAACAGCTCGACCTCATATCGAATAATCTTGATACCTTAATCTCAAATTCATTCACGATACTTAAAGATTACATCCCAATTGTGTTTGATGCCTTCGCCGGGGTTGCAAACGGACTTTTCAACATAATCCTCGGTGTATTCTTCGCAATCTATACACTTTCTTCAAAGGAGAAGTTGATTGCGCAATTAAAAAAGCTTATCCGCTCATTCACATCCGAGCACCACTACAACAGTGTTATGGAGTTCGGTAACTTCACCAACAAGACATTCGGTGCATACCTGCTCGGAAAGGTTCTCGACTCACTAATCGTGGGTATCGTGATATTCATAGCCTTTGCGATATTCAAGATTCCTTACGCACCGCTTCTCAGCGTGCTGATCGCCATTACAAACATTATCCCCGTCATAGGTCCGTTTATCGGAGCTATCCCGGGCGTTCTGATAATTTTTATCGTTGATCCCTCAAAGGTACTTTGGTTTATACTCATAAACGTCATCGTCCAGCAAATCGACGGAAATATCATTGTTCCGAAGATACTCGGTGAAACTACGGGACTTTCCTCGCTGTGGGTTCTCTTCTCGATCACCGTAATGGGCGGTCTGTGGGGGCTTTTTGGAATGTTTATAAGCGTACCGATCTTTGCGATAATCTACATGCTCATAAAGCTGTACGTTGAAAAACGGCTTCAGTCAAAAGAGCTGCCAACGGCTACAGAAAATTACTACACCGAGCATGAGATACGTAAATTTGTTGAGCATGATGACAACCAACACACCTTTGCGGCACGCATCAAAAGTACGGCTGATGACCTTGCGAAGCAGACTCTTGGAAGCAAAATAAAGGGTCTAATAAAGAAAAAAAGCAAGAAAAATACAGATTATTCTAACCATGAAAACACAGTAGACTAATATTGTTACAATTTTCGCTTCAAAAAATCAGCCGGCTTACTACTTAAGCCGGCTGATTTTATAGAGAAAAAGCGGGATATCGCAGATGCGATATCCCGCTTGCTTGTTACTTAGTGATTTCCGTTATTCTTATGGAGAATCCCGAGGAGCTCGTCAAAATCATCCTCGGAGATAAGCTCTTCTTCCTGCTCCTTATTCGGAGCGACATCGGAAGCCGCGGACGAATCTGTAGCCTTAGCAGCAGCCGCTTTTTCAAGCTGAGACTCGACAGTGTTCTGCATGCTCTTAGGGGCGGAATCAAATCCGGTTGCGATAACAGTCACGCGCATTTCATCCTCAAGGTTCGGGTCGAATGCAACACCGAAGATAACATTTGCGTCAGGATGTGCTTCGCTCTGTACCATGCTGCAGGCAACGTCAACCTCTTCAAGTCCGATATCAGGAGAAGCAGTGATGCTGACGATAATGCCGCGAGCACCTGCGATAGAGGTTTCGAGCAGGGGGCTGGAGATAGCTGCCTTTGCAGCAAGCTCTGCCTTTTCCTTGCCGGTTGCGTTTCCAACGCCCATGTGAGCATATCCTGCGTTCAGCATGATAGCGGTAACGTCTGCAAAGTCGAGGTTTATGAAGCCGTCAACTGTAATAAGCTCAGCAACGCTCTGTACGCCGTGACGGAGTACATCGTCTGCAACCTCAAATGCGTTTATAAGTGTAATTCTGGTATCAGATACCTGCTTAAGTCTCTCGTTGGGAACGATGATCAGCGAGTCAACAACCTCAATAAGGTTCTTGATGCCTTCCTCAGCCTGAGACATACGCACCTTCCCCTCGAATGCGAAAGGCTTGGTAACAACACCGACAGTAAGGATGCCCATATCGCGTGCAGTCTTTGCAACGATAGGAGCCGCGCCTGTACCGGTGCCGCCGCCCATGCCGGCAGTTACGAATACCATATGAGTTCCTTCGAGAATCTTCTTGATCTCCTCAATAGACTCCTCGGCAGCTCTTGCACCTACCTCGGGATTAGCGCCTGCGCCGCGTCCCTTTGTAACCTTTTCGCCGATATCTATTTTGGTAACAGCGCTCGATCTTGCGAGTGCCTGTCTGTCTGTATTGATAGCAACGAACTCAACGCCGCGAACATTAGCCGCGATCATGCGGTTGACAGCGTTGTTTCCGCCGCCGCCGACACCGATTACTTTTATATTTACATTGCCGAAATTGTCCTGTTCAAATGCCATTTCTGTTATCCTCCTAAGAATTTTTATGTCCGATCATCGAAATCCTTCGATAAAAATATCTTTATATAATATTATAATAATATTAAATCGCGTCTTTTGCAATAGGTTTTAAAAAAATTCAATATTTTTTTACGATTAATGCATAATTTGCGCCGCTTCAGTCATCAAATTCAACCACAAGATTCGGATTTTTTATGACCGGGCACTGTGTCGGGTCTGTAGCGTCGATAGTCGCGGGCACTCCATCGGAAAAGACTTCGTTCGAGAGCATCCCTGCAACTGCCGTAAATTTAGTTCCAAGCTCGTCACCGTTTCCGAGATTGACAAGATATATCTCGCTTGCAATCAGCGCAAGATTAAATCTGTCACGAAGATCGAATGCGCTCACTCGTTCATAGAGCGGACTCGTTTCAAGCGCTGACAAATAAGCATCAACATATTTATGCGATATCGTAGTCGCAAATGCAACATCTTCTCCGACAATCACCGAATTTATTTCGGGGAGCATCAGCTCAATAAGACCCGCCTCACTAAGCTCGTTTTTGTCAAACACTCGGTCAAGCACGCGCATTGCATCCGAAAGCACGAAATATTCTCCGTAAAATTCGCATAAATAACGCGGCTCATCCTCGGTCAAATTTATGACAAGCGTGTGCGGAAGTCTTCGCACGATACGTGCATCCTTGATATATGACAATCTCTCCGTGAGAATTTTCAGATCCTCGTCAGATACCTCATAAAGGCTGAGTCCTTCCTCAATTTCGCATATTCCGAGTATTTCTTCTTTTGTGTAGCGCGAGGAACCGACGATCTCGATCTCCTCAATACGAAAGAAGACAGCAAGACAAATAATAACAAAAATCGTGACAAGGACACCGAAAATGAGTAAATACGACGCTCTTGTCAGATTCTTTTTTGCACGCTTTGTTCTTGCGAACTTCTGCAGACTTTCTTTGCTTTTGATCTGCGAAAGCTCTTGTTCATCGCCGGTAAAGAATCTGCTCTCCCGGCGGTCATTGGTTCGGCTCATGATACTGCCACCCGCGAAAGCCTATATCCTTTCCCATAGATTACCGACCGGCAAGACCTTGTGATATAAAGCACAAAGCCAAAATACCGCCTTTATACTATTATAGCATAACCCTGCACAAAAAGTCAAGTAATTTGCACCGATTTGTAATATTATTTGATTGTCTTTTTATGTTTTAGCCATTTTTTGCGTTAGCATCGCGCACCAGCTTGCAAATATCGAAGTATATCTCACGGTTTGCGTTATAAAGTGCAAATTTCTCGATGTTTTTCGACATCGACTCGCGCCGTGTCTTGTCCGCAAGCAAGGATGCAAGCTCCTCTCGCATCACGCCGTCCGAAAGCTCCTTTTCCTCAAAAAGGACTGCCGCGCCGGCATCTGCGAGAACCTTTGCGTTTTTATACTGATGATTGTCCGCAACATGCGGTGACGGAATGAGCAAACAGCACTTTTGGAGTGCCGCAAGCTCAGATAAGGTCATCGCACCCGCGCGGCTGACGACGATATCCGCCGCCGCCATAAGCTCCGGCATATTGTAGATGTATTCCTGGACGCGGATATTCTCGCATTCCTCAAGTCCGTACTCGCGCACTTTTGCCATTGCCGCCTCATATTCAATTGAGCCGGTCGAATGGATGTGGAGAAGCTCGGGGTGTTTTTTGGTGTAATCGCGCATGAAGTCAAGCATCTCGTCATTTACCTTTTCAGCTCCCATACTGCCGCCGCAGGAGAGAAGCAGATGCTTATACTTCCCGTCAATGCCAAGCAATTTTCTCGCCTCGTCATATTTAAGCGATGAGAACTGCGGTTTTATCGGATTTCCAACCTTGACTACTTTTTTTGCATATACTTCGCCCAATGCGCAAGCAGTTGCATCAAAGTTTGTATAAATGCGGTCAACATAACGTGCCAGCATCTTCACCGCCACTCCGGGTATCGCATTGGACTCGTGTATTGCGGTGGGGATTCCCATTGCCGCCGCCGCTTTAAGAAGCGGCCAGCATACATATCCGCCCGTACCGATAACAATATCCGGTTTGAACTCTCGCAGGAGCTTTTTCGCCTTCTTTGGCGAAGTGAAAGCGAGCCACGCCGATTTGATATTATAAGGCGTAAGCTTTCTCTTGAATCCCTGCACCTCCACGTGATGAAGCCTGTAGCCTTCTTTGGGAACAAGCTTGTTTTCAATTCCTCGTGATGTCCCGACAAATTCAATCACTGAGCTTGGTTCATTTTCTCGTATATTATTTGCAATGGCAATAGCGGGGTTTACATGTCCGCCCGTACCGCCGCCTGTCATTAATACCTTCACTGACAGCCCTCGTTTCTATGCTATTTTCTTTGCTTTGAAAAGCGTGATATCGACAATACTATTCCCATTTCAACAAGAAGAACGACAAGGGATGAGCCGCCGTATGAGAAGAATGGGAGCGAAATTCCCGTATTGGGGATGGAATTTGTTACAACGGCGATGTTAAGTATAGCCTGTATCGCAATCTTTCCTATGATACCCATTGTAAGAAGCTGTGAATATATATCGGGAGCGTTCATTGCAATAACAATACCGCGCCAGATAAGCAGTGTAAAGAGAAGTATCACGCCGACCGCACCGACAAATCCAAGCTCCTCGCAGACAATGGTGAAAATAAAGTCGTTCTGCGGCTGAGATACGTACATATGCTTTTGATAGCTGTTTCCGAGTCCCATGCCGAAAAATCCGCCGGAGCCGATAGCATAAAGCCCCTGCAAAGTCTGATAACCGCCGCCCTTTGGATCACTTGCAGGATTGAGCCAAATGGTTATTCTTCGCTGTGCGTGCGGCAGAAGTGCGACAGCAAGCCCAAACACTGCGGCAAAGCCGGCGGCACCGGGAATCATCCAAAAGCTCGGTGCTCCGCTCGCATAAATCAGGACAACGCCGATAAGCGCCATAATTATCGTACCTGAAAGATGCTTTTCTATAATGACGAGTGCGCAAACCGCACCTGTGATGACAAGCGGGGTAATGACGCCGTATTTATAGCGTTCAAGCTTTTGTGTAGGTGGAGTGATACGCTCATAAAAGCGGTCAAAGTACCACGCGAGCATCATGGCAAGTCCGAGCTTCATAAACTCGGACGGCTGTATTTCGGTAAATCCGACATTTATCCAGCGTCTTGCACCGCCGTGCTCGATTGTGATACCGGGGATCGGTATCGGAACTATACATAGAATAATAAAGCATCCGATGAAGACCGGAACGGATATTTTTCTGATGAACTCCGGCGGAAGATTCGATGCCACCGCCATACCGATAAGTCCGACAACAACAAATATGATCTGACGGAAAATGATATAATAGCTGTCGCCGTATGTATTTTTTGAATACGCATAGCTCGCTGAATAAACCATAACGGTTCCGAAAGCGAGAAGTATCAGCACAAGAATAAAGAATGCGTAATCAATACTTCCCTTTTGTCTTACAAGGTCAAGTCTGACAAGCTCGCGCTCGGCAACTGCCTTTTTGTTGACAGTATACGTCTTTTTAAGCCATGCACGAGCCTGTGCCACTCTGCTTGGCTGTTTAGGTGCTTGTGGCACCGGACGTACTGCACGGCGCGGCTGAATGGGAGCATTTGATGTGCGATTCTGCACACGCACAGTCTGTCCGATACCGTTCACCTGCTGTGTTAGCGCATTTTGCACACTGTAAGTCCGCTGACGTGCCGGCTGTTGTACTCTCTGCTGATTTGGATTCTGCCCAGCCGCAGTACCCGTACCTTTTATAGTACGGCGAGCCTGCATTTGAGGAGTCTGCTGACGGTTCATCTGCCCTTGAGCCGGGGCAGTATTTGCAGTATTATTTCTCTGCGGCGTGCTGTTTGCACGCTGAGATGTGGTGTTTCCCGTCTGCCGGTACTTATAGTTTCTGTTATCTTGGTGCAAACAAATCACCTCCGATCATTATATGCCAAAATATGCGATAACCCCCGCAATCACGGTTACAAGCGAAAATACGCCGACTATCTTAAGCTCCGACCAACCGCATTTTTCAAAATGATGATGTATCGGCGCCATCTTGAAAAGGCGCTTTTTTGTCAGCTTGTAGTAACCGACCTGAAGAATAACCGATGCCGCCTCGCAGATATAAATTATGCCTACGACAACGATTATAAGCGGCTCTTTCACCATAAACGCCATGCCTATTGCAAGAGCGCCGAGGAAGAGAGAGCCGGTGTCACCCATAAAGACACGTGCGGGATAGAAATTATACACAAGGAATCCAAGGCAAGCGCCCATGGTTATCGCGGACACAATTGCAGTCGGGAGCATCCCGCCAACGAACGCCGCAACCGCGAAAAACGCTCCGAGCGCGAGTGTAACACTGCTCGCAAGTCCGTCAATACCGTCGGTCAGATTGACTGCGTTTACGATTCCCGTGATAAGAAGTATCGAGAAGATGTAATAGAAAATACCAAGCTCGACCGAAATATTAAAATAAGGGATGCTTAGCTCGGTTGTAATGTTTCCGGTCATCTTCATTGCCGCAAGGAAAAGTCCTGCCGAAATCAGCTGGAGCAGATATTTTTGGGATGCGGTCAGTCCTTCGTTGCGGTGGTTTTTGAATTTTGTCAGGTCGTCTACAACGCCGATTGCACCGTTAAGTGTAGCAAAGGCAATCACAATAACCGCCGTCGAAAGTCCTTCTGCTACCTTGTTTATATTCATGACAATTGCCATGATTACAAATACGATGAGTGATGCAATGATAAAACTGATACCGCCCATTGTGGGTGTACCCTCTTTGCTCTTATGCCAGCGCGGTCCGATGTCAAGTATCTGCTGACCGAGCTTCATACTGCGAAGCTTTGGAATAAGCACACGCGCTGAAAGTGCTGTCAGCCCAAACGTCAAAACAAGCGCTATGATGAAATATACTATCATTGTTAACTCCTTACGCCTGTGAATTTATGCTTTCATCAATAAGCCCTTTAAGCTCGTCTATAACTCTCTCAAGACGCACCGCACGGCTCGCCTTGAAGAGTACCGCATCGCCTGCGCCGAGCATGTTAAATATAATCTTCGCCACGTTTTTTACATTCTCTGTGTTGGTATTAACACTGATATTTTCCGGCTTCATCGCGTGGTTTATCGCACCGAGTGCGATATTTTCCGCCTCGCGTCCAAATGTGACAAGATTTGAAATATGTCTTGATGCCACGAGCGTGCCAATCTCCATATGAAGCTGCTTTGAATAGTCGCCAAGCTCACGCATATCTCCGAGCACTGCGACCGCACGGCAGCCGGTCTTATCCGCAAGGCGTTTCAGCACCTCTACCGCCGCCTTCATTGATTCCGGTCCTGCGTTATAGCAGTCCTCGATTATCGTTATAACGCCGTATTCGTATATGTTCTGGCGCATACCCGTGTTGCGGAAGGACATAAGTCCGCGCTTGATATCCTCGTCGCTCATGCCGAGCAGAATACCCACCGCAAATGCATAGGTTGCATCATAGACATTGTGACGCCCGATTGTGGGAATACGTACATTGGTGACGACACGTTTGCCCGCAACAAGGTCAAATTCCGTGCTGTCCTCATACTCGCGTATATTGAGTGCACGGTAATCGGCAAGTGGGTTTTCAAGTGAAACAAACAGCAAATTATGCTTAAGCTTCCCTTTTTGTGCAAACAGCATCGGCTCATCTGCATTAAGGATAACCCACCCATCCTCGGGAACGCCCTCGACTATTTCAAGCTTCGCCTTGCAGATGTTCTCACGAGAGCCGAGATTTTCGATATGCGAATTTCCGATATTGGTGATAATGGCAATATCAGGCTTTGCGGTGTTAGTAAGATGGGATATCTCGCCAAGCCCGCTCATTCCCATTTCAAGCACGCACACCTGTGTGGTCTCGGGCATTGTAAGAACAGAAAGCGGCATGCCAATCTCGTTATTGAAATTCCCCTCGGTCTTATGCGCGGCATAGTTTGCGCTTGCCACCGCATAGATAAATTCTTTCGTTGTGGTTTTACCGACGCTTCCCGTAACAGCTACAGTTTTCGGATGAATACGCGATTTATACGCGGACGCTATCTTTCCGAGTGCATCAAGCGAGCTGTCGCATAGAATCACTCGCTCTGCCTGCTCATTATCAAGACCGTCGGGCATACGCTCTGCGATGACTGCGACCGCGCCCTTTGCAATTGCCTGCGCTATATAATCATGTCCGTCAAAGCGCTCACCCTTTATGGCTACAAAAAGCGCCCCTGATTCCGCCTCGCGCGAGTCGGTAACTATAGATGTAATATCATCGCGCAGTACACTGTGTGAGCTGAGAATCTCGGCTGCAGCGCACACACTGAACACCGCCTTGTCATATTTAATGCCCATGTTTTCAAGTCCTTTCGCTTAATATAGCAAAGTAAAACGTCACCTACCCGAAGTCGTACCTCCGCCATAAAGTCGATGCACGGTTTCGAGCACTATTGCCGATTCGGAAAACGGATGCTTTCCGTCGGCATCAATTTCATAATCCTCATGTCCCTTTCCGGCGAGCAGAATTATATCTCCCGGACGGTGATTTTCGATAACCCAGCGTATCGCTTTATCGCGCCGTTCGATCACCTTGCAGTCGGCGCCGTCAGCAACCGCGCGGAGAATGTCACAAATAATCGCACGCGGATTTTCACTGCGGCTGTTATCGCCTGTGATAACCGTGAGGCCTGCAAGTGACGTCGCTATTCTGCCCATTATCGGGCGCTTTGTTCTGTCTCTGTCGCCGCCGCATCCAAACACAACAACAATTCTGCCATCGGGTCTTTTCAGAGCAAGCAAGGTTTTCAGCACATTTTCAAGCGCGTCCGGAGTGTGCGCATAGTCGATAAAAACATCGAAATCGCACTCTTTAGGCAGCGGTATATGCTCCATTCGCCCGGGTATTTGCGGACATTTTGAGAGCGCAGACATAATAACGTCCGGCTTTATCGCAAACAGCCGCGCCGTGCTGATTGCCGCAAGTGTATTTGAAACCATAAACAGACCGGAGACGGGACATTTTATTCTGCAAAAATCATTCTTGTCACTAAAAGCATAAGCTATTCCGTCAGGATGCTCACAGTCAACATCTACCGCCATATAATCGGCAAGTCTGCCCAAGGCGGAATATTTGACCGACGGAACATCAATCTCGCGTGCAAGTCTCTCGGCAATCGGATCATCGGCATTTATCACAGCCGCTCCGCACATTGAAAAGAGTCTGCGTTTGGAGAGGTAATAATCCTCCATTGTTCCGTGAT